>JBBRZA010000110.1:0-9675 GCA_038237145.1 Gaiellales bacterium | reverse complement strand
GCGAAGCTCCATGGGTGGATACAAGGCCTGATTGATGAGCAGACGCTCGATGAGCGCATGCGCATGGAGGCTGAGGAGAAGGCAAAGCTCGAAGGTCGCCCCCCGACGGGCTTCACGAGAGAAGAGCACGTCGGCCAGCGCCCCGAGCTCGACCGCCTCGACCCGCAGATCCTCCGCCAGCACCGGCTCGTCCTCCCGCACCTCGTCGATCATCGCCTCGGCTGCGTCGCGCGTGAGGAAGAACTCGACGACCCTCTCGGTCGCCTCATTGCCCGTGGGCGAGGAACGCTCGCCTGCCGATGCTCGGAAGGGTTTCTTCCTCGGCTGGTAAAATCCGTGTAAACCTGTTTCATCTTGAGGCTTGAGAGAGCCGCGGCAGCCGTCCCATCCATGACGCGGATCGCCACTTCCCATCCACGCCTCGTTGCGATTGCCCTTGCGGGAATCGTGCTTGAGGCCGCCGCGACCGTGCCCTTCGCCGTTTGGCGCGAGAGCCACCCAGCCCTCGCAATCGCTCCTGCGATCGCCGCCGCCGCCGCGCTTGCGTGGTTGATCGGGCGCTACGCGGTCCGGCGCGAGCGCGAACGAGACCGCGCGGTGAGCAAGCTGGGCGCGTTCGAGGCGACGACGTTCGAGGCCATCATCGAAGTCGATCCCGAGGGCCGCGTCTTAGCTTGGAATCCCGCCGCCCAGCACCTTTTTTGCGTTTCCCTCGACGATCAGGTCGGACGGTCGGTCGTCGATCTTGCCGCCGACGATGCGGCGCGCGATGCCCTCGCCGAGCTGATCCGCTCTTCCGCCAGCGGTGAGCGGCCGCTCGCTCGCGAAGCCATTTTGACGAAGGCAGATGGCACTAATGCCGTATTCAGGCTGGCAGGCGCGCCGATCCCGGTTTCCGATAAAGCGAATGGAGCGCTGCTCGTCATCACGGATGTCGACGAGGCGCGGCGATCAGACAGGCAGCTGCGCGAAACGCACGCGAAGTACGACGCGCTTGTCGAGCAGCTCCCTGTCATCACGTACCTCCACGCTCCCGGTCAGCGCGGCGCTCCACTGAGCGTGAGTGCCCAGGTCAGTCCTCTCCTCGGGTACGCCCAAGAGGAATGCATAGGACGTCCACTCCTGCTCGTCGACGCGATTCATCCCGACGATCGTGCCCGCGTCGAGCGCGAGGTTACTGCGGCGCGGCAACAGATCTTTCGAAGCGAGTATCGCCTGGTGGCTAGAAGCGGGCGCATCGTCGACATCGCCGACGTAGCGTTGACGATTCGAGACGACGAGGGTCAACCTCTGTATACGCAGGGAGTCGTCGTAGATTTGAGCGAGCGTCGACGCGCGGAAGAGGAACGGGAACGCCTTCTCGCGCAGGCGGACGCCCTACGCGACGACTCGAGCGAAGGCCAAGCGAGACTTGCTTTCCTAACAGAGGCAAGCCGCCTGCTGTCCTCCCCGCCAGAAACGGGAATCGGGCTCGAGCACGTAGCCGCTCTTGCCGTTCGAAGCTTCGCAGACTGGTGCACACTCGATTTAGTCGAGGAGGATGGCCACGCGCGCCGAGTTATCGCGCTTCACGGCGAACCGCGTCCGGCGCGGGCGACCGACCCGGCCTTTGACGTTGATTCTCTCGGCCTGGAAGCAGCACGAGCCGGTCGGCCGGTGCTCGAAGAGGATCGGATTTGCGTGCCCTTGGTCTCACGCGGTCGCGTCGTGGGCGTATTCACGTTCGTCGCGACGGCTCCCGGCCGAACGTACGGTCGAGCCGACCTCGCGCTCGCCGAGCATCTAGCGCGCATGGGGGGCCTCGCTGTCGATGCCGGACGGCTTTACCGGCAAGTGCAAGAAGGTGCTGAGGCCGCCCGTGTACTCACATTCATGGGTAATGGCCTCTTGTTCCTCGATCAGGTAGAAATCGTTCGCCTCTGGAACCCCGCGGCGGAGGCGATCATCGGAGTCGCCGCCGAAGAGGTGCTCGGGCGGGCCGCCGCAGACGTCATCCCAGGCTGGCGATCGCTCGCCGATCGCATCCCGATAGCAAGCGCGCCGGAGTCTGGCGAGCCGGACACGCTGCCAATCGAAACGGAGCGCGGCGAACGGTGGATTTCCATCTCCGGCGTGGAATTCTTTGGAGGGACGGTCTACGCATTTCGCGACGTAACGGCGGCGCACCACCTCGACGAGCTGAAGGCGGAGTTCGTCGCGACGGCGTCGCACGAGCTTCGGACGCCGCTCGCCGCGGTTTACGGTGCGGCGCAGACTCTTCGCAGGCACGACTTCGCGCTTGACGAATCCGGCCGCGAACGGTTTGTCGCACTCATCATCGAGGAATCCGACCGGCTGAGCCGGATCGTCAACGAGATCCTGCTGGCGAACCAGCTGGATGCCGGGCGGCTGGATCTGTTTATCGAACCCTTCGACCCGGTCGACCTCCTCGAGCGGGTGGTTGAGTCGGCCCGCACCCGGGCGCCCGCCGGCGTGTCGATCGCTGTCCACGTGCCTGACTCCGTGTCAGCTGTCGGGGCTGACCGAGACAAGGTCCGGCAGGTGCTCGTGAACCTCGTGGAGAACGCTGTGAAGTATTCGCCCGACGGCGGCAAGATTGAGATCGGCATCACGCCCCGCGCTGCATCCGTCCAATTCTTCGTTCGGGACGAAGGGCTGGGCATCCCGTCAGACGAGCAAGCTCGCATCTTCGAAAAGTTCTACCGCCTTGATCCGGGTATGACTCGGGGCGTCGGGGGGACGGGTCTCGGCCTCTATATCTGCCGAGAGCTCGTCGAGCGGATGGGCGGGCGGATTTCAGTCGAGTCTGCCGCTGGCGCCGGCTCGACGTTTTCGTTCGACCTGCCGAGCGCGGACTCGACGGCCTCGCGAACGAGCGTCAGCGAGGAAAGAGCTTCGCCGCTCGCCACGGGATCAAGCTAGATCCACGCGCCGTCGACGCGATGGACGCACGCTTGCGCGTGACACGACGCTGAACGTGTTCCATCCTGACGGCGAAACCGTCCGCCACTTCTGGGGCTCGGAGCTCCTCTACGCGCCGACCGCTGCTGCCTCTCGCGCAATGCGACACTCCGGTATCCACCATCGGGTCGGAGGGTTTTTCGTCGGGCGGAGACCACGTTCCAGCCTGCGTCAGCAAACTAAGGAGGACGCCATGAGCCCTGCCTACAGGATCCTCTACCGGGTCGGCTTCACCCCTTGGGAGGGAATGGTCAAGTCAATGCCGATCGTCGAGCAGATCTCGGCGCTGTTTGCCCGCGAGGAGGCAGGGCGCGAACCGCCCTACGGGCAGGCGCTCGACCTCGGCTGCGGCAGCGGGATCTGGGCGGTCAAGCTGGCGGCCCGAGGGTGGCAGGTCACGGGCGTGGACTTCGTCCCGAAGGCCCTGCGCAAGGCGCGCGAGCGGGCCCAGGACACCGGTGTCGAGGTGCGGCTCATCGAGGGCGACGTGGCGGCGCTCCGGGCCACCAGCGTCGGCTCCGGCTTCCGCTTCTTGCTGGACTTCGGGTTGTTCCACGGCCTGACGGACGAGCAGCGCGAGGCGATGGGTGCGGAGGTGAGCGCGGCCGCCGCGCCCGGCGCCACGATGCTGATGCTGGCGTGGGCGCTCGGGCGCCGGAGGCTGCTGCCGCGCGGCGCGAGCCGCGGCGACATCGAAGCTGCCTACCCTGCGTGGAAGGTGATCGATGAGGAGGCCCTCGTCGACGAGCCGCGGGCGCCCAAATATGTGCAAAAAGCCGACCCGCGCTTCCACCGGCTCCGGCACGAGTGACCCGCGCGCGGCTCCCGCTTTCGCGTGGGAGCGGGAGCGCGGTCAAAATGCGCGCGGGCGATCCTCCCGTTCCTGTGTAAACCGATGGTTTTCCGGTCCGGGGCGTGCGGCGCGCAGCTCCAGCCGGGCCACCGGTCGCCAATAGGAGCGAATCGGTCGCCCGCTATGACCCTGCAACGCACTAACGGAGTCGGCCCGCCTCGTAGGGAGTGTGCTTGGTCGCGGGCATCGGCCTTCCATGCTGCTTCGTCTAGCGGCTACCCCAATCGGCGAGCCGCACCCCATCGGCGTCTAGAGTTCCCGGAGCGGCGTCCAACAAACGTGAGGTTCCGGCGCTGGTGAGCGAACGTGCGCAGGCCCGAGCGATGTCTCGAAAGAGCCGTATCTGGAGAACTGTCGCTTGAGGATTTTACGACAGCGGGCCGGACTCAGCTCAATCCCGCAGGCCGCTCCGCCAGGCCACGGCGAGGAGCGCGACCCTAGCGGACGTTGATGTCGACGCCGAGCAGGATTGCCGGCCAGATGATGATCGCAATCAGGGCTTCCAGTACGCCCTTGAAGGTCTCGATGTTGTCGAAGTAGTCCTTCAAGACGGCGACGACGAGGCCGACGATCAGGTAGATCGCACCGAGCGAGAGCCCGCGTCCCCGCATGCCCACCAGGCTACAGCGTTCGTGCGCCGAGCGCGCTCGCGGCGAGCTCGGCGGCGAGCCGCGCCGTCTCGTCTCCCGGTCGAGGATCGGGTTGCCTCGACGATCTCGAACGAGTCGAGGAGCTCGATTCGGCGACGAGCTCCATCGCCAGGTGCGCCTCCCGGTAGGAGCAGGGAGACGTGCAGGAAGGCGGCACCCTCGGCCCACGCCAGCGCATTCCGGACGACCTCCTCGAGGCCGCGCCGATCGATCTCGCTCATCGTGGAGACGGCGAGGCCGAGCCGCTTGACGAGCTCCCGGAGTCGGATGCGCCGCCCGCACTCGTCGGAACGGATGAGGACTGCCTGCTACCCGCGCACGGGCTCGTGATCCTGGGGGGCAGTCGGGCAAGGGGAAGACGACGCTCGTCATCGACGCGGCCTTCCATCTCGCCTCCGGGCGCGAGTGGCTCGGCTTCGCGGTCGCACGGCCGCTCCGCGTCCTCATGATCGAGAACGAAGGGCCGCGCGAACCGTTCCGGCGCAAGCTCGAGCGCAAGGCCAAGACGTGGCCGCACGAGATCGCGGGTTGCATCCACATCTATGCGTCACGTTAGGGGCACATGAGCTTCGCGGACGTCGCCGAGGCCGAGCTCCTGCGGAACTACGTCGCCGCGCACGAGATCGACCTAATCATCGGAGACCCGCTCGGCTCGCTAGGCGCCCAGGGTGTCGGCTCCCCCGCCGAGACGCGCGACTTCGTCCTGCTCCTGAAGTCGCTCGGGCTCTTCTCGAGCGTCTTCCTGCTCCTGCATCACTTCAGGAAGGAGCCGACAAACGACGAGATCGACGACCTCTCGGGCGCCTGGGCGTCACACACTGACACGATCCTCGTCCTCAAGATGCAGGCGGGCAATCGCTCGCGCCTGAGCTTTCCGAAACTCCGCTGGGGGCTCAAGCGTCCCCCCGGAATTCTCGCCTTCGATCCCGAGACAGAGGGCTTCGAGTTCGTCGCCGACGAGATCGGGGAGCGCGACCTCGTCGCCGAGATCTGCGAGCTCATGCACTCGGAGTCGAAGTGGCGCACGCCGACCGAGATCGTTGAGCCCAGGAGCAAGGGTGGTATCGGCGCCCACCGTGACGCGGTAACGAAGACCCTTGAGGATTCCGAGCTGTTCGTTTCCGCCGATGGGGCCGACGTAGGCCGGCCGAAAGCGGCGATCTGCTGGAATCTTCGCAACGGCTAGGAGGGCGAGATTGCGGTACCGCAATCTTCCCAGGGGGAGCTTGTATGAGCTCCAGATACAAGCTGTACAGGATGTGCAAGTTGGAGGGGGTGCTTGCATGCTTGTACCGGGCCTCCTATAGAGGCCGGCCCGTACAAAGCAAACAAGCTTGCACCGGGCGGCCCGTACAAGCTGTACAAGCTGAGAGGTTTGCCGTGAAAGCGGAGGATCTCGCCCGCGAGGCGAACAGGAGCTTTGCGGGAGGCCGTGTGACCTTGGCGAAGAGCGCTCGTCGGTCGCCGATCGTCTCCTTGAGGCCCACGAGGTCGCCGCGATGTTCGCCGTTCCGGTTAGCTGGGTTCGAGCAGAAACGAGAGCGGGCCGGATGCCGGTCGTCGAGCTCGGTCGCTATCGCCGCTACGTCGAAGCCGACGTGCTCGCCTGGCTCGAAGAGCAGAAGACCGGTACGCCAGTCTGGAGGCGGCATAAACCGAAGGTGATGACTTGACCCGGGGCGAGAGGTATCGCGAGAGGGACGGCAACCCGAATCACCCCTGGAAGTTTTCGCGGGGACAAAACCAAATCAGGAGGCAAGAGTGAGCGAGATCCAACACTTCATCCTGGGGATCGAGGAACGGAGAGCGAAGCTGCGGGAAGCGGTAAAGGACGGAGAGAGGTCGGTGGAGATCGAGGGAAAGAAGGTCTATGTCCGACGCCACGGCCACCGCATCATCTGGTGGACGCTGCCGGGGAGGACGCTGCCGGGGAGGCGGCACGAGCTGATCGACCTGCTCGGGAACATCGGCGCCGAGGAGGCAGCGTGAGCACCGGGGGCGGCAGCGCCGTCGAAGTGATGGAGCGTGGCCCTACTTACCGCTGCCCTACGCTGGGAGAGATTTCTCTAAGCAGTCCGAGAAATGGAGGCAAGAATGGCTGAGACGCCCGGGATCCCGTCCGATTGGAAACAACCGGTTCAGGTAGAGCAGGAGAAGGCGTGGAACCGGCTCGAGCAGCCGGAGCGCGAGCGCCTCGCCGATCTCCGAGGCGAACGCTCCGCAGAAGGAAATCCCGTCTGGGAATCGTGGCTCGAGCCCGACCCGGACGATCCCGAGGAGTTCGTGATCTGGATTCTGAAGTCCGTCGATCCGCGTGACCCGAGGCCGAACGAGCGCGTCGGCCGCTGGCTGATAAAGGCGATGACCGTCCCGCTGGAGCGCGCGCAGGCGATCATCCGCGAGCACTACGTCGATGACTGATCCTCGTCCCGGGCAAAGTCCGCAAAGTGCCAATTGCTAGAATTCCCGTACCAAGGCGCGCCGGGTCTCGACCCACCCGCCCGAGCCACGCCGCCCGTTCAGGGCACCTGGCTGATAGCAGTCAAAGGCGATCAGCGGCAGCGTGCCGTTGGAGGGTGGAAACATGTTTGAAGATGAAGTGCGAACCCGAATCCGGGAGCTTGAAGACACGGCTGCCGGGCGGGAGTTCACGCAGATCGAGCGTAACGAATACGCCGGCCTCGAGGCGAAGCTCAGAGAGTTCGAGGGCCGCCGGAACCGCCTTCGGAAGATCGCGCAGGACCCGCGGCGACGCGAGGAGACCTGGGAAGGGCCTGGTGCACCGCGGCACGACGAGAACCGCCCTGAGCACATCCGGGCGGCGCATGACGCGGGGCTGCGGGCGATCAACAGGCACGACGGCATCTTGCGAGCCGAGGCGGCCGATACTCTCGACCGGCTCGTCCGCAACGCCGACCCGCTCGGCCACGCGGGCCGCTACCTCGAGGCCGTCGCCGACCCGAGCTACAACTCCGCTTTCGGGAAGCTCGTCGCCGACCCGATGCATGGGCATGTGCGGTTCTCGCGCGAGGAGACTGCGGCCGTCCAGAAGGTGAGTGCCGTAGAGGCAGAGCGAGGAATGGTCATCGGCACAGACACGGCCGGAGGCTTCGCTGTTCCCTTTCTGATGGCACGCCCGAAATAGAGCCGCCGACCTCGGGTTGCTAGTCCACGGGAAGTTGTCTACCAGGCCCACCTTGACGCCGTAGCGAGGGGCCTACTCTGGAAGGGCCGTAGCTCAGTCGGGCAGGGCTAGCTGCCGGTTACGACGCGACCATCGACCAGATAGTCAAGGCCACGATGAGTCCGCCGACCCCGAACACCGTCGCGATGTAGAGCTTTCTCATCGTCGTCATCCGTTCTCCCTCCATAGAACGGCCGTCTTGCCTAGCCGATCCAAATCTGAGAAACCCGCGATTGCAAAGAAGGCGGCCAGAACCCAGCCCAGGGTCAGGAGAAACGTCCTAAGCCCCGAGATTTCGTGCGAGTACCGCATCGGTGTCAATCCAGATCGCGTTGATGACGAGTGGCTGCCGCTCGTCGAGCGCGGGCGCGACGGCACCGTCCAGCTCGGGCATCTTCACGTCGAGGATCGCCAGGTCCGGCTCGAGCGCCTTCGCGAGCTCGACCGCCTCGGCGCCGTCGCGCGCCTCGCCGCAGACCTCGAAGCCGGAGCCCTCGAGCAGCTCGCGCAGGTCGAGCCGGATGAGCGTCTCGTCCTCTGCGATCAGCACCTGGATCACGCCCTACGCTCCCGGGCGAACGAGACGTCGAGCGAGCCGTCAGGCATCCGCCCCAGTCGCAGCGGCCACGAGCCGCCGCCGCTCGAATGCAGCGTCAGCTCGACGGGCGCCGGCAGCGGCTTCGCGCCGACCTCTCGGCGCGCCGCGATCAGCTCTCCGTGCCGGACGACGGCCGCGCGGATCGCCGCCGCGACGTCGTGCTCACGGAACGGCTTTACCAGGTAGGCGAAGACGCCCGCGCCCACCGCCCGCTCGACGAGGTCGCGGTCGCTGTACGCGGTCAGCGCGACGATCGTCACCGGCCGCTCCGCGTAGATGCGCCGGGCGGCCTCGATCCCGTCCATTCGCGGCATCTTCACGTCGAGCAGCGCCACGTCGGGCTCGAGCTCTCGCGCGAGCTCCACAGCCTCCACCCCGTCGCGCGCTTCGCCGCACCGTTTCGCGCGCCGCAGGCAAACGCGTTCGCCGAACGCTCGGTCGGCACCGCCCGCCGCGACTGCCTCGACTGGCTCCTGATCAGCAGCCGCAGACAGCTCGAGCGCGTCCTACACACGTACGTCGAGCACTACGGATGAAAGTCAAGTCGCTGGACGCTCGGCGGCTCCTTTGCGAGAGTTGGGTCTGGGCGCGGGTGACCGCGAGCTAAAGCGCAGGACGTGGGGCTGTGTCCTGCCGCGCTGCTTGGCCGCTTGAGGGCCCACGAGATGCGCGCCCCGCTGCGGCACCCGTGCCCTTGTTGACCGCGGGCTGCCAGTCCTTGACGAGTCGGCGGTAGGCGAGCTCGGCCTGGGCGGCGAGTTGCTTGTCGAGCCGGTGCTGCTCGGGTGTGGCGAAGATCCGCACCGGGTTGCGCTTGCCCTTGCGTCGCTCGGCGCCGGTCAGCAGCTCGAGCTTGCGGATCTTCTCGCGCACGAGCGAGGGGCGGGCGAAGGCGTAGTCCTCGCCGCGGCTGAGCATGTGCCAGGCGATCACGGCGAGCTTGCGGGCGACGGCGACGGTGGCGATGTTGCGGCCGCGCCGGGAGCCGACCCGCTCGTGGAAGGCGCGCAGCGGTCCGGTGGTGCGCGCGGCGTGCCAGGCCGCCTCGACCAGCACGTGGCGAGTCTCGCCCGGGCCCTGTTTGGAGATCCGGCCGTGCCGGGCCGGTTCCGAGCCCGACTGGCGCACCCTCGGGTCGAGGCCGAGGTAGCCGACCAGATGCCGGGCCGTCGGGAAGCGCGTGAGGTCGCCGATCGCGGCCAGCAAGGCGCACGCGGTGACGAAGTTGACACCGGCGAGGGTCAGCAGCCGGCGCAGCTCGGGCGAGGCGAGCACGAGCTCGGCGAGTGCCCGATCGATCGCCGCGACCTCCCGGTCGAGGAAGTCGATTCCGCGCAAGCAGGCCTCGACCATCTCGCGCTCGTCCGCCGGTAGTTCCTGAGTGGCCAGCCAGCGCCGACCGGCGGCACCGAAGAGGTCAGCCGCCGGC
>JBBRZA010000109.1:0-9998 GCA_038237145.1 Gaiellales bacterium | reverse complement strand
TGTCGACGGAGGGCCTGCAGCCCGAAGAGTGGGGAGGGACGACGCAGTTCTCGGATGTCTCCGCGAGGGAGTCCCAGAACCTCGACGACCTGCTGGAGAAAGTGTTGCTCGTTGCGGACGCCGAGCTCGAGTTGACCGCGAACCCCACTGCCGAGGCCTCCGGCCCGATTATCGAGTCGCGTCTCGACGTCGGTCGAGGGCCGGCCGCGACGATGCTCATCCACCGCGGCACGCTGCACGTCGGAGATGCGATCGTTGCCGGAGACGCCTGGGGGAAGGTGCGTGCCCTCTACGACTTCCGCGGTGACAAGGTGAAGGAGGCGCGCCCGGGTGATCCGGTCGAGATCCTCGGGTTCGACAAGCCACCTCCCGCCGGGGAGATCGGACGCGTCGTCGAGAACGAGCGGCGCGCGCGCGAGCTTGCAAACGCGCGCGGCGAGCGGCTGCGCCGCGAGCAGCTTGCGCAGGGCTCGAGAGGCGTCTCGATGGAGAGTCTGTTCGAGCAGATCGAGGCGGGCGCGGTGCAGGACCTCAACCTCGTCCTCAAGGGCGACGTGGTCGGCTCGGTCGAGGCAGCGGTCTCCGAGCTCAGCAAGATCCAGCATTCGGAGGTGCGCGTGAACGTCATCCACCAGGGGGTGGGCGGCATCACCGAGGGCGACATCATGCTCGCCTCGGCCTCCGGGGCGACCGTCGTCGGATTCAACGTCCGGCCGAATGCCGAAGCGCGCACGCTGGCCGAGCGTGAAGGCGTCGAGATCCGTACGTACCGCGTTATCTACCAGCTGACCGAGGACATCGAGCAGGCGCTCGTCGGCATGCTGAAGCCCGTCGAGAAGGAAGAGACGCTCGGCGAGACCGAGGTCCGGGCGCTCTTCAAGGTCTCACGGCTCGGAACGATTGCGGGCTGCATGGTCACGAGCGGCGTCATCCGTCGCTCCGCGCAAGCGCGCGTGATCCGCGACGGCACGGTCATCATCGAGACCACGATCTCGCAGCTCAAGCGTTTCAAGGACGACGCCCGCGAGGTCGCTGAAGGCTTCGAGTGCGGAATTCTCCTCGACGGCTTCAACGACGTCAAAGAGGGCGACGTCATCGAGGCATTCGAGACACGCGAGATCGAGCGGACAACGCTTGATCAGCCGCCGGCGCCTGCCGTCTCCTCCTCCTAGCCGATCAGAGCCCAGAACTTGGGCGCGGGCTACATCGGCATCCTGAGCGTCGAGCTGCACTTCCCCGAGGCGGGGTCTCTGAAAGGCAAGCGGAAGCACGTCAAGTCGGCGAAGGCCCAGCTCCAGAATCGCTTCGGAGCTTCGGTGGCCGAGGTCGATCATCATGAGCTGTGGCAGCGGGCACGGCTCACGCTCTCTTGCGTCGCGAGGGAATACCGCGAGGCCGACCGGCTGCTCGACCAGGCCGAGCGCTACCTGGCAGCGCAGGACTTCGAGCTCGTTCGCGCAGAGCGCGACGTGGTCACGCTGGACTAGAGGATGCCCTACAGGATCATCGCGGTACCTGCGACGAGCAGGACGAGGCCGACTGGACGCTGCTCGGCGTCGGTGCGGCGCGTCACGCCGATCAGAACGAGCAGAGCGTTTCCTGGAACCACGCCGGACAGGAGCCCTCCGGCCACCGCCCTGACCATCGACGGGGGCGCCATCCACGCGAAGAGGCGCCAATCGGTCCGGCCTGCCCGAACGTGTGCCGTCGCCGAAGCGAGGGCCGCGACGGCCGAGACGCCGATGTTCGCCCCGGCACCCGCGGCCGGGCTAGAGGCGGCCAGGACGAGCACAGGGAGCCGAATGTTCCCGAGCACGAGGCCCACGAGACCGCCCGCCAGCGCGGTGACGAAGCAGCAGAGGCCCACTGCGACGAGGAGTAGTGCGTGCAAGCCGCTTGAATATCCCGCATGACTGATCGAATGCGCCGCGTCAACGAGTCCGTTCGTCAGGTCCTGTCCGAAGCGATCGGGCAGCTGAAAGACCCCCGCATCGGCTTTGTCACGATTACGGGAGTGGAGACCTCGGCCGACCTCCGGCACGCGCGGGTCTACGTGTCCGTCCTCGGAGCCGAACGAAAGCGGACGCAGACGATCGAACGCCTCCAGGCCGCCCATTCGTTGCTGCAGGCCCAGCTTGGGCGCGAGTTGCGCATGAAACGCACTCCGCAATTGGCGTTCGAGTACGATCCGTCGGTCGAACGTGGGGTCCGCATGACACAGCTGATCGATGAGCTCGCCCCAGACGACAGCGAGTGAACTGGCGGCGGTCGCGGGCGCAATTCGCGAACACGACCGCTTCGTCCTCACGACGCATGAAAACCCCGATGGCGATGCCCTAGGCTCGCTGCTCGCCGCAAACCTCGCCCTCGAGCAGCTCGGCAAGGACACCGTCATGGTGCTGCACGGCGACGCGCCCTTGCCGGGCGAGTACGGGTTCATGCCGCTGGCGAACCTCCAGCGCCGCTGGCCGGACGACGTGGCGGAGCGCGTCCTCCTCGCCGTCGACTGCGCGAACGAGAGCCGGATCGCGGACCCGGAGGTGCTCGGGCGCGTTCCGCTTTCGATCAACGTCGACCACCACCATGACAACACTCGGTTCGGCCGAATCAATCTGATCGTCGCCGACGCATCCTCGACCGGCGAAGTCTTGCGTGATCTCCTCCGCGAGCTCGGCGTCGAGCTGACACCGGACATCGCCGAGGCGCTCTACATCGCGCTCGTCACCGATACGGGCCGGTTTCAGTACACGAATACGACGCCCAAGGCTCTGCGCCTGGCCGCCGAGCTGGTTGAGGCGGGAGCAGATGTCCACCGTGTGTTCCAGGGCGTCTACGAATCCGTGCAGTTCGCCAAGCTCAAGCTGCTCGCGCGCGCTCTCGAGCGGGCACAGGTGTTCGAGGGCGGACGCATCGTTGTTTCCTATCTCCTGCGCACGGACTTCACCGAGGTCGGCGCCGCCGAGCCCTACTCGGAGGGGATCATCGACTTCCTGCGCGCAGTCGAAGGCGCCGACATGGCCGTACTCATCCGCGAGCCTCCCCGCCAGGACGGACCGGCGAGACGAGTCAGCCTGAGAGCGAGCATCGACGAGCTCGACGTGTCGGCGATCGCTCGCAAGTCGGACGGAGGCGGGCATCGACAGGCTGCCGGTTTCTCCAGCGAGGCCTCGATCGAGGAGATCACGGACTTCGTGCGCCGGGAGTTCCTTGCCTCCTCGCGCGCTTAGTCCAGCGGGGATCGTCCTCGTCGACAAGCCCGGTGGGCCGTCGTCGTTTGCGATCGTGTCCGATCTGCGCCGCCAGACGGGTGCGCGCACGGGCCACGCCGGAACTCTCGACCCTTTTGCGACGGGGCTGTTGCTTCTGTTGTCCGGTTCGGCAACTAAGCTGGCCTCATGTTTTGTCAGGCTCGACAAGCGCTACGTGACGGATGTCGACCTGACGGCGCGGACCTCGACGGGGGATCCGGAGGGAGAGGTCACCGAGCGTCTCGAGGCACCTGCCGAGGAAGAGCTGGAACGGCGGCTCGCGGACCTCCGCGGTGAGATCGAGCTGCCGATCCCGGCCGCTTCGGCCGTGAAGATCGGCGGGGAGCGCGCGTACAAGCTTGCCCGTCGCGGCATCGCGGTGCAGATGCCGATGCGGCGCTCTCGTGTCGAGGCGCTCGACGTCATCGCGTATACCGGCGAGGAGGTACAGCTCGACCTTCGCGTCAGCTCCGGAACCTACGTGCGTGCGATCGCACATGCTCTGGGCGGCCACTGCCGCACGTTGCGCCGGCTCGAGATCGGCCCGTTCTCGGTCGACGAAGCGGATCCGTCTCGCTTCATGCCGGCAGACGAGGCACTGGCGCGGCTGTGAAGATCGCTCACCGCCCCGAGGAACTCGCCGCCGACGAATGTGTCGCAGCGCTCGGCAGCTTCGACGGCGTGCATCGAGGTCATCGTCGGGTGTTGGAGACCTCTCGCGCCGCGGGGGCGCCCGTCACGGTCGTGACGTTCTGGCCACATCCGCGACTGGTGCTCGGAAACAGAGTGGAGCTCCTCTCGACCCTCGAACGCCGCATCGAGCTTCTCGAGGAGGCGGGTGTCGACGAGGTCCTCGTGGTCGAGTTCACGCCGGAGCTTGCGGCGCGCGAACCGGCAGAGTTCGCCGAATCGCTCCTGCGACAGATCGGAGCGAAGGTCATCGTCGTCGGCGAAAGCTTCCGCTTCGGACGGGCAGCCGCCGGTGATCCGGCACTGCTCCGACGGCTCGGGTTCGACGTGCGGGCGGTTCCGACGTTCGAGGGCGTTTCCTCGACCAACGTCCGCAGCCTGCTCCGGGAAGGCGACGTGGTCGGGGCCGCACGATTGCTCGGGCGTCCGGCGGAGGTCGAGGGCACGGTCGTCCTCGGAGACCAACGAGGCGGGACCCTCGGCTACCCGACGGCGAACCTCTCCGTCCCGGCCGAACTACTGGTGCCGGCGTACGGCATCTATGCCGGTGCCGCACTCGGTCACCGCGCGGCGATCTCCATAGGCGTGAACCCGCACTACGGAGGAGACGAGCGCCGGATCGAGCCGCACCTGCTCGATTTCGAGGGCGACCTCTACGGCCGGCGACTGGTCGTGGAGCTCTGGCGGCGGCTGCGGGAGGAGCGGGCGTTCTCGAGCGAGGACGAGTTGGTGGCTCAGATCACGCGCGACGTGGAGGAGACGCGCGCGGCGGAGCGCCCAACCTGAGCGGAACACGAGTTTCAATCAGCATGAGCTCTCTGCAGCTCGAGGGATCCGCTCCGTCGCAATGCCGGAAGTCCTTCCTGCAAAGAGCGATACGCAAGTTTCCGCAAAGAGCGGGTTCTTCTTCCACGTGAAGCCGGATTCCGGAGCAGCGCCCAGATTGACCGTGCTCGAGAGCGTGCGGTGTCTCGAGTGCGACCTGGTGTACGCCAAGCCCACCGGCGGCGGCACGGTCCAGGCGAACCCCGGTTGCCCCGACTGCGGGTATGTCGGGTGGGTCGGCGCCCGCGTCAATGCCTTCACCGAATCGTGGACGCCGCGCCACTCCGACGTGGGTCGCCAGCCGCACCCGCGCGGCTGACAACGCTGACACCGCCGAAGTAGTGATGCCGGGCGGGCCAGCGCCTGACCCTGAGCCCGCGCGCTTCGAGCTCCTCTAGCGCAGCTTCATCGACGCCCGGCTCGGCGTTGACGACCTCCGCAGCGGCGTGGAGGCGCGCGCGTTCGACGGCGGCTTCCGCCGCAAGGCCTTCGTCGAGGATGCCGGCGACGACACTCAGGAGCGCGGTCCTGAGGCGCGTTCCCCCGGCTGCGCCACCCGCGAGCGACAGTCCGTCTCCGTCGAACGCGAGCAGCGGCGCCATCATGCTCTGCATCCGGGATCCCGGCTCGAGCCGACCGCGCAGCAGGTCGACTTCGCCCAGCATGCTGTTGAGGTGAAGGTCGAGGCCCGGGATGAAGTCACCGGAGCCGAGGCCGAGGCTGGACGTGAAGGCGCACGCATTGCCGTCTCGATCCACGACTGACACGTTCGTCGTGTCACCCTGCAGGTCGGTCGGCGTACCGAACGCGTCGAGGAGCGCAAGGACTCGCTCGGTCTCGTCGAGGCCGTGCAAGAGCGGCAACCGCGGCACGGTCTCGGGAATCGCCGACAGGCCGCCGCGCGTCACAAGACGGCCACCGGCATATCCGACCTCGATGGGATCGCTCCAGCTCGTTTCGTACGCGTCGAAGTCCGCGCGGGTCAGAAGACCGCCCCGCTCCGTAGAGAGAGCAAGCAACTCGGTCGCGATCGCACCGCGGTAGACCGTTGAAGCATCGTCGGCAAGTGCTTCGAGCGCCGCGACCAATCCCGGCTGCTCGAGCCGGTCGCCGGCTTGCAGCAACCTGCCGCCAGGCGCGTAGATGTCGGCGCCTTCGTTCATCGTCATCACGGGCGCGAGCATCGCGAGACACGCGGCGTGTGCCGGCGGGAAGTCGACGCCGTCACGCGCAAGCCGGACTGCAGGTTCGACGAGCCGCCGCCAAGGCAGCCGTCCGTGTTCGCGCCAAAGCGCCTCGAGACCCGCGGGCAACCCGGGCACGGCGCACGAAGCCGGACCGACGGCGTAATGAACGAGCTCCGCGCCGAAGGGGACGTCGAGGTGGAGCAGCTCCGCCTCACGCGGCTCGACTCCCACCCCGGGCACGGCAACGAAGCAGTCGAGATTGCGTACACGCCCGCTCGCGGCCTCGAAGTACACCGCATGGCCGCCGCCCAACAATCCCGTCATCACCGTCTCGGCGACACATGACGCGAGCGACGCGGCGACTGCGGCATCCGCCGCGTTGCCACCATCCTCTAACACAATTATACCTGCTGCCACCGTCGCCGGATGGCCGCCAGCCACAGCCGCCTGCATCGCACGAAAACTATCGCGCGGACGACGTGTAGGGCCGCTAGGTTGAAGGAGTGGTGGATGCAGCCGCACAGCTGCCGTTGGTGCACGCCCGCGGATTGGTCAAGCGTCGCGCAGTGGTGATCGGCTTCGCCTTCGCCGGGGTCGGCGTGGCCGCGACGACGTTCATGCGTACCTGGCAGGACTTCGACCTGATCGGCCTCGTCCAGCTCCCGATGTTCCTGTTCTCGGCGACGTTCTTCCCGATCACGACCTATCCGGAAGCAATCCAGTGGGTCGTGCGCTTCTCGCCGCTCTACCACGCTGTCGAGCTCCTGCGAGCTCTCAACTTCGGGACCGTCGGCTGGGCTCAGCTCGTCAACGTCGGGTATTTGCTCGTACTCGGGGCCTGCGGCCTGTTTGTCGCGCAACGGCGCCTGGGCAAGCTCCTGCTCAAATAGCGGCATCGTTGCTACCCTGTCCGCCGACCGCAGCCGCGGCTTTCCGCCTACTTCCGGCGGTTTGCTGGGACTGACGATACGGAGGTGAGATGGGCCTTACGAAGGAAGTCAAACAGGAGATCGTCCAGCAGCATGGGGCGAGCCAGACAGACACGGGCTCGACCAAGGTGCAGGTCGCGCTCCTCACGAAGCGCATCAACGATCTGACGGAGCACCTGCGTGCACACCCGAAAGATCACTACTCCCGCCGCGGGCTACTCAAGCTCGTCGGCCGGAGACGGCGCTTCCTGACGTATCTCCAGAAGCACGACCTGGAGGGGTACCGAGCACTGATCAAGGAATTGGGCCTACGCAGGTAGTCCCGGAGAAATGTACGCCCAAGCCAGGCTGAAGCCTGGCACGGGATAAACGTGGAAGGGTGGAGATTCGAGCGAGCGCCGCTCCCCGACGCTGACTCGAGTCCCCACTCTCTCCCGCAAAGCAGAGTGGAGGACAACTGATGGCAATTGCCACTGAGCGCCGGGCCGACGTCAGCGTGACGGTCGGCGGGCGCGAGATTACGTTCGAAACCGGCAAGCTGGCGAAGCAGGCGGATGGTTCCGTCGTCGTCCGCTCCGGCGACACGATGGTGCTGGCGACGGCACAGGGCCGGATGGAGCCGCGCGAGGGCGCGGACTTCTTCCCGCTCACCGTTGATGTCGAAGAGCGGATGTACGCGGCCGGGAAGATTCCCGGCGGGTTCTTCAAGCGCGAAGGCCGACCGACGGAACGGGCGATCCTGACCGCACGCATGATCGACCGGCCGATTCGGCCGCTCTGGCCCAAGGGCTACAAGAACGAGACCCAGGTGATCTGCACGGTGTTAAGCGCCGACCTGATCACCGCACACGACATCCTCTGCATCAACGGCGCCTCCGCAGCGCTGATGCTCTCGCCGATGCCGTTCGTCGGCCCGGTCGGGGCCGTGCGCATCGCGATCATCGACGGCGAGCTCGTCGTCAACCCGACGCTGCCGGAAGTGGCGGAGCACAGGGAGCTCGACCTGATCGTCGTCGCATCAACCGAGGCGCTCACGATGGTCGAGGCTGGTGCAAACCAGGTCAGCGAAGAAAAGCTGCTCGAGGCGCTCGATCTCGCGCAGGCGGAGATCAAGAAGATCTGCGAGGCGCAGATCGATCTCCAGCGCCAGGCCGGCAAGGCGAAGTGGCTCGATTCGAGTGTGACGGAAGAGGTCGAGCGGGAGTTCGGCGACAAGATCCGCGAGCGGATCGGCGCCGAGGGTCTGCGTGCGGCCGACGCCGTCATCGAGGAGGCACTGGGCGAGCTGAGCATGGACTCCACCGAGGAGGACGTCCTCCGTCAGGTGCAGCGCAAGATGAGCCTGGCGACGGTGCTCGAGCAAATCCGGCTCCAGACGGTGCTGCCGCCCGTGCGCGAGCAGTTCGAGAGCAACCTGCAAGCGCTGACCGACGCGGAGCAAGACTCGAAGGAGCTCAAGTCGGCCAAGCGTCAGCTGCTCTTCGACCGCATCATCGACACGGTTCAGCTGCCGTTCCCGGCCGGCCCGTCGGTCGGCGAGGGTGACGTGGCGACCGCGAAGGACTCGCTGACGAAGAACTACGTCAAGAAGGCGGCCGAGGCGATCTACAAGGAGCTCGTTCGCCGCAAGATTGCGGTGGACAAGCACCGGCCAGACGGCCGCAGTCCGGAGGAGATCCGTCCGATCGACTGCGAAGTCGGCGTTTCGCCGCGCGTGCACGGCTCGGGCCTCTTTACGCGCGGGCAGACGCAGATCATGTCGCTGCTGACGCTCGGCACGGCGAAGGAGGGCCAACGGATCGACGATCTCTCACTGGAGACCGACCGCCGTTTCATGCACCACTACAACTTCCCGCCTTACTCGGTCGGGGAGACGGGCTTCATGCGCGGCCCGAAACGCCGCGACATCGGCCACGGTGCACTGGCGCAGCGCTCGCTCGAACCGGTGATCCCGACCACGGACGAGTTCCCGTACACGATCCGAATCGTCTCCGAGACGCTCGAGTCGAACGGCTCGTCGTCGATGGGCTCGGTCTGCGGCTCGACCCTCGCGCTGATGGACGCCGGCGTGCCGATCACGGCACCCGTCTCCGGCATCGCGATGGGCCTCGTCAAGGAAGGCGACGAGTACGAGATCCTCACCGACATCCAGGGCGCGGAGGATCACCTCGGTGACATGGACTTCAAGGTCGCCGGCACGAAGGACGGGATCACCGCCCTCCAGATGGACATCAAGATCACCGGCGTCAGCCGCGAGATCATGCAGCAGGCCCTCGCCCAGGCGAAGGACGCCCGCATCGCGATCCTCGGCAAGATGAACGAGGCGATCTCCAGCCCGCGCGAGGCACTCGCCGAGCACGCACCGCGGATCTCGACGATCCAGATCAACCCGGAATTCATCGGGATGGTCATCGGCAAGGGCGGCGAGACGATCCGCTCGCTCGAAGCCGACTACGAGGTGCAGATCGACATCGAGGAGGACGGTACGATCCTCGTGTACGCCACCGAAGGCACCAAGGGTGACGCCGCCATCGAGGCGATCCGGAACCTGACCAAGGAGCCCGAGGTCGGCGATACCTACACGGGTCGCGTGGTCAAGACGACCGACTTCGGCGCGTTCGTCGAGCTGAAGAAGGGCACCGACGGCCTGCTCCACGTCTCGAACGTGGGCCCCGGCCGCGTCAACCACATCGAAGACGTCATCGCACGCGGTGACATCCTCGACGTCGTCGTGCAGGAAGTGGACAAGGCTCGCGGCCGCATCGGCCTCAAGCTCGTCCAGAAGCACGAGGGCGAGACCATGGTCTCCCCGGAGGAGCTCGTCGAGCGGGCGAAAGACGCCCCGCCGCGCGAGCCCCGTGAGGATCGCGGCCCGCGTCGTGACGGTCCCCGTCGCGAGCGCCAAGGTTCGCGCTCCTAGGAGTAGCGTCGGCGGTCGTCGGACCGCCTGAAACAAAGGGCCGTCGGCGTGGTCGTCTTCCCAGCTGCGGGAGGGCGACCGCGCCGTCGTGTCGTTGCGGGATCGCGGCCCACTCGTGTCGTCGCGGTCCCCGTCACGAGCGCCAAGGTTCGCGCTCCTAGGAGTAGCGTCGGCGGTCGTCGGACCGCCTGAAACAAAG
>JBBRZA010000108.1:0-10003 GCA_038237145.1 Gaiellales bacterium | reverse complement strand
GCTCGCGCAACATGTAGTCGAGAGTCTCTTCGGTGACTTCGCGGTAGCGCTCGTTTCCCGTCACGAGCCAGCCGTGTAGATACGCGGGCACGAGCAGCGCGTTGTCGTACAGCATCTTCTCGAAGTGCGGCACGAGCCACTCGCGATCGACGGAGTAACGGTGAAATCCTCCGCCGACGAGGTCGTACATGCCGCCGAGCGCCATTCCGTCCAGCGTTTTCGTCGCCGGCTCCAGCTCACCGCGCCGTAGCAAGAACTCGAGCGCCGACGCCGGCGGAAATTTCGGCGCAGTGCCGAACCCGCCCCAGACCGGGTCGAGCTGTTGCCGCAGCCCGCGTACTGCATCCGACAGCAGAGAGGAGGTGAGAGGCTCACGCGAAGGCTCGGCCGTCCGGCGCAACTGCTCGGTGATCGCGCCCGCATCGCGCTCGATGTCCGCGCGCCGCTCGCGCCACGCAGCCGCGATCGCCTGGAGCAGCTGCTTGAAGCTGGGCAGACCATGACGCGGCTCGGGCGGGTAGTACGTGCCGCCGAAGAACGGCTCGCCCGTGGGCGTGAGGAACACCGTCATAGGCCAGCCTCCGTGGCCGGTCAGCGAGACGACGGCATCCATGTACACGGAGTCGACGTCCGGCCGTTCCTCGCGGTCGACCTTGACCGGGACGAAGTGCTCGTTCATCAGCGCTGCGGTGTCCTCGTCCTCGAACGACTCGTGCTCCATCACGTGGCACCAATGGCAGGCGGCATAGCCGACCGAGAGAAGGATCGGCTTGTCTTCTTCTCTCGCGCGCGCGAGTGCCTCGTCTCCCCACGGATACCAGTCCACAGGGTTGTCGGCGTGCTGGAGGAGGTAAGGGCTCGTCTCCTGGGCGAGACGGTTCACGTGAGCACCGTAGCTACTTGCGAAAGCGTCGCCAGGCCTCGACACCGACGGTGATCACTGCCGCGATCCCGAAGGCAAGGAGCAGCGCGTAGATCGGCTGGTCCTCGAACAGGCGCCCGCCGAGATAACCGAGCAACGCTGCGTACACCGACCACAGGACGGCCGCGACAAAGATGTAAGGCGCGAACCGCGTCGGCCAGCGAAGGGCTACCAACCCGCCCGTGAAAGTCGCCGCGGTGCGGCCACCCGGGATGAACCGCGCCACGATCAGGACATAGCTGCCCCGTTCCTTGAGGAAGTTGCGCGCCCAGTCGAGCCTCCCCTGAGCGACCTCCCCACTGAAAAACCGTTTCACCGCCGGCGTCCCGAGCCAGCGGCCGACCGCATAGGACGCGTTGTCCCCGGTGAACGCGCCCGCGGCCGCCCAGACGATCACCCACTCCAGCGACAACTGGCCACGGGCCGCCTGGATGCCGCAGACGATCACCGCCGTCTCACTGGGGAATGCCGGTATGAGCGCGTCGCCCGCGCAGATCCCGAAGAGCAGTGGGTATGTCCACAGCGATCCGGTCAGCAGATCGATCAGGCCCTGGAGCAAGCCGAGCAGCACTCAGTGCCTCTTCTTCTCGTATGGTCGCGCGCGTATGGCCACAGCTTTCCTGCCGCTCGAAGGAGTGCGGATCGTCGACGTGACGAGCTCGCTGGCAGGCCCCTACTGTACGGAGATTCTTGGCGCGCTCGGCGCGGATGTCGTCAAGGTCGAGCATCCGGAACGCGGTGACGAAGCGCGCGCGTGGGGCCCCGCATTCTTCGAGGGCTCGAGCGTGATGTTCTACGCGGCGAACCTGAACAAGCGCTCGCTCGCACTCGACATCAAGCGGGGCCGCGACGTGCTGCTGCGGCTCGTCGACTCCGCGGACGTCTTTCTGCAGAGCCTGCGGCCCGGAACTGTGGTCAGGCTCGGCTTCGGCCTGGACGAGCTCCGCGCAAGAAACCCTCGCCTAACGTATTGCGACATCGGCGCGTTCGGACGCGTGGGCCCATTGCGCGAGCACCCGGGCTACGACCCCTTGCTGCAGGCGTTCGGCGGAATCATGAGCGTGACCGGGGAGCCCGACCGGCCCGGCGTACGCGTCGGCGCGTCGATCATCGACCAGGGAACGGGGATGTGGGCGGGGCTGGGGATCCTCGCAGCCCTGTACGCCGGCGGCGGCCGCACCGTCGACGTCTCGCTGTTCGAGACGGCGGTGGGACTGCTGCCGTACCAGCTCACTGCGCACCTCGCGAGCGGCGCCGTACCCGGCCGCCACGGGTCTGCCTTCCCGCTGATCGCGCCGTACCAGGTGTTCCACACGAGTGACGGCGACCTGATGATTGCCGCAGGCAACGACGGGCTGTTCGCGCGCCTCTGCGACGCGCTCGACGTCCCCGAGCTTGCCACCGACCCGCGTTTCGCGACAAATCCGGATCGGGTAACGCGACTTGACGAGCTCGCAGAATTGATTCAGGAGAGGCTCGGCAGCAAGCCGCTCGCGGGTGTCCTTGCCCGCCTCGACCAGGCCGGAGTTCCCGCAGCGCCCGTCAACGACGTGCGCCAGGTGGCAGAGCACGAGCAGACCGCCGCGCTGGGATTGATCCAGCCGATGCCCGAGCCGACCGTGGCTCTCCCACTTTCGATCGACGGCGAGCGCGTCCGCCACCAACGGCAGCCGCCGCGGCTCGGCGAGCACACCGACGAGATCCTGCGCGAGCTCGGCTATACGGATGCCGAGCTCGAAGCGCTTGCGGCGGAGGGTGCGATCAGGCGCGTAAAGTCGAGCGCGTGACCGACATCCGCGCACTTCTCCAGAGGACGGCAGACATCGCGTCGGACTTTCTCGAGTCACTCGACGACCGGCCGATTTTCCCAACGTCGTCTGCCGCCGAGCTGCGCGAAGCATTGGGAGGCGCGCTACCCGACGGGCCGACCGACCCGACCGACGTGATCGAGAGTCTTGCCGCCGCCGCCGACCCAGGAATCGTGGCGATGCCGAGCGGCCGCTACTTCGGCTTCGTGATCGGCGGCGGCCTGCCCGCAGCACTCGCCGCGGACTGGTTGACGTCCGCGTGGGATCAGAATGCCTGTCTCTATGTCGGCGGCCCGGCCGCATCGGTTGTCGAGCAGGTGGTACGCCAATGGGTATGCGACCTCCTGGGTCTGCCGGAGGATGCGTCCCTCGGGCTCGTCACCGGGACGCAGATGGGCAGCGTCACCGCACTCGCTGCTGCGCGCTTCCGCGTGCTCGAGCGGTCGGGCTGGGACGTTGCCCGCGACGGTCTTGCCGGTGGGCCGCGCATCCGTGTCATCGTCGGCGCGCAACGGCACGTGACGATCGATCGCGCCGTACGCCTGCTCGGCCTCGGCGCGCCCGAGGTTGTCGCCGCGGATGACCAGGGTCGGATGAAGGTGACCGCGTTGCGCGACTTGTTGCGGAACGGCGAGGGCCCGACGATCGTCTGTGCGCAGGCGGGAGAGGTGAACACCGGCGCATTCGATCCTTTCGACGAGATCGCAGACGCAGCGGCAGAGCACGGCGCCTGGCTCCATGTCGACGGCGCCTTCGGCTTGTGGGCAGCCGCGAGTCCGCGCCTCCGCCCCCTCGTTCACGGCGCGGAGCGAGCGGACTCCTGGATCACGGACGCGCACAAATGGCTGAACGTTCCCTACGACTCTGCACTCGTGCTCTGCGCCGACCCGGAGGCGCATCGCGCTGCGATGACCGTCGGGGCCTCGTACCTGATTCAGGACGACACACGCGCGGTGCGCGACCAGGTCGACTGGGTGCCGGAGTTCTCGCGCCGCGCGCGCGGGTTCGCCGTCTACGCCGCGTTGCGCTCACTGGGCCGGAGCGGGCTCGCCGAGCTTGTCGAACGCACCTGCGAGTGTGCGCGGCGTTTTGGGAAGGGAATCGCAGAGCTCGAGGGCGTTGAGGTGTTGAACGAGGTCGTTCTCAATCAGGTGCTGTTCCGCTTCAACACCGACGAACGGACAGAACGGATCCTCCGTGCTGTGCAGGAAGCTGGCGAGGTCTGGATGAGCGGGACGACCTGGGATGGCCGCCGCGCCATTCGCATTTCGGTCTCGAACTGGCAGACGACGGACGAGGAGATCGATCTCGCTCTCGAAGCTTTCGAGAAGGCGAGTCAGTCTCCGGCCCACGCTCCGGCACGGTAGACCTGCCCCTCGAGTCTGCGCCCGAGCAGACCTTCCAGCCACAACGAGGTCTCGATCAGGCCGTCGAGATTCACGCCGGTCTCGATGCCGTCGCCTTCCAGCAGGTAGACGAGATCTTCCGTCGCGATGTTCCCCGTCGCGCGCGGCGCGAACGGACAGCCGCCGAGGCCACCGCAGGAGGCGTCGAAGAGCGTCGCGCCGGCCTCGAGCGCGGCGACCGCATTCGCGTATCCGGTGTTGCGCGTGTTGTGCAGGTGCACTCCCGGAGCGTTCGTGTGCGCGACGAGGTCCCGCACCTGATGAGGTGTGGCGACGCCGATGGTGTCCGCAAGCACGACCTCGGCGGAGGGAAAGCGGGCAACTAGCTCCGCGACTACGCCCGGATCGACGCGACCTTCGAAGGGGCAGCCGAAGGCAACGCTGATAGTCACCGTCACAGGTAGCTCGGCTCGCTCGATCACACCCGCTGCCGTGGCGGCCGCCTCCTCGACGGATTGGTTCGCGTTCCGTCTACTGAAGCTGTCCGTCGCTGCGAGCGTGAAGTTGACTCGGTCGAGACCGGCTGCGGCCAGCCGGTCGTAACCCTTCTCGTTCAACGCCAGACCCGAGTACTCGGTCCCATCGCGACGCTCGATCCCGGCAACGACCTCTTCGGCACCGGCCATCTGCGGCACCGCGTCCGCGCGGACGAAGCTCGCGGCCTCGACGCGCGGCACCCCTGCGGCGGCAAGCCTGTTGACGAACTCTGCGCGGACCACGGGGTAGAGCGTCTCCGGCTCGTTCTGGAGACCGTCGCGCGGTCCCACGTCGCAGATCTTCACGCGCACGACGAGGCTACGCGGGCGGCCGCTCGAGCTGCTTCAGGATCTCCCCCACTTCGCCCGCGAGGTCCTGCGCCAGCTCGACTTCCTCGTCCTTGAAGTGGCGTCCCTTTTCGCCGTAGATCTCGACGAGCCCCCACGCCCCGTCTCCGCCTTCGATCGCCACCATCAGGAGCGCGTCGTAACCCAGCTCCTTGAGCAGTTTCAGCTCGTTCTCGTCCGGCTCGGGATCGTTCTGAGACACCGTCTGAGGTCGTCGTTCCTCGATCACCGCGCGCGTGAGTGGATAGTCCGAGATCAGATACCCGTGCCCGAGGCGGTCCGGCTTCCCGCTCTTCTGATGCTGCATCAGATCGACGAGCAGATCGCCGATCACCCGGGAGATCGTGCAGGCGGGCGCGTCCAGCAGCTCGACATACGCACGCGCGGTCGCACCGAGCAGACCGGGGACGGTCTTCTCGGCGCGAAGCCGTTCTGTTGCGGCCGCTACCGGGCCGGGTTGATCGAGGCTCACCCTCCGATCTTACGGAGCGCCTCTAGTCATCGAAGCCGCTCGCATCGACCTTCTCGGGCTCGATCAGGACCTTGACCCGCGTTTCCTCTGGGTTCCGCCACGGGTATTCGTCCTTGCGGAGGTACTTCTTCGCGAGCTTGTCGATCTGCGCGTCTGCGCCCTCTTCCGTCAGTTCAGCCGGGCCGCTCACGGCCACCCATTTGAAGGAGTCGTTCGGATCGACCATCAGCAGCGAAGCGCGCGGATCGTGCTCCAGATGCTTCGGCTTCGCCCGGCCCCGGGCCGTGTTGAACGAGACCTTGTCGCCCTCGACGTCGACCCAAACGATCGTCGAATGCGGCGAGCCGTCCTCCCGCAGGGTGGTCGCGACTCCGACGTATGGACTCTCGTCCAGGAACTTTCGCGGCTTCTCCTCGAGCTTCGCCATCCCTCACCTCCGGTTGTTTTGACTGACAACGACGCGACCCGCTAGCGTCTTCCCCGATGGCCGTGCTCCTACCCGTCGGGACTCGCAAAGGGCTCTTCCTGCTCCGCTCCGGTAACGGCCGATCCGGGTGGCAGGTCGAAGGGCCGCTCCTTCCCGGCTGGTCCATCTATCACGCGATCGTCGATCCACGGGACGGCGTTCTCTACGCGGCAACGAACAATCCCTTCTACGGCGCGAGCGTGCACCGGTCGAGCGACCTCGGCAAGAACTGGGAGCGCGCAGAGGAGATCGGCCTGCCGGAGGCTTCCGGGCTCAAGCTGAACGCCACCTGGCACATCGAGCCGGGCAGCGACTCGGAGCTCTGGCTCGGCGGCGATCCCGGCGTGCTCTTCCGCTCAGACGACGGCGGCCTCACCTGGGAAGTCAACCGTGGCCTGCTCGAACATCCGATTCGAGAGAAATGGCAGCCCGGCGCGGGCGGCATGTGTTGCCACTCGATCCAGCTCACGAACGGGACGATGTACATCGCGATCTCGGCGGCCGGTGCGTTCCGCAGTGAGGACGGCGGTGAAAATTGGACGCCGATTAACAAAGACGTCGCGGCGGACTTCCACCCGGAGAAGTACCCGGAGGTCGGCCAGTGCGTGCACAAGCTGCTCGCGCATCCGGCCAAGCCCGACCGGTTGTGGCAGCAGAACCACTGCGGCGTCTACCGTTCGGATGACCGCGGCGACAACTGGGAGCGGCTCGACGGCAACGGGCTGCCGTCGGACTTCGGCTTCGGGCTCGCGCTCGACCCGGAGGACCCGGACGTCGCATACGTGATTCCCGAGGTGTCGGGCGAACTACATTTCACCCCAAACGGCCGGCTCGGCGTCTACCGGACCGGCGACGGCGGCGCTTCGTGGCAGCTCAGCGCCAACGGGCTCCCCGATCGAGCCTGGGCCGCCGTGCTGCGAGAGGGATTCGCGTATGACGAGGGCGGGCTCTACTTCGGAACGCAGAGCGGCGCGGTGTGGGCCGCTCCGCGTGGCGGCGGCGAGTGGATCGAGGCGGTGCGTGATCTGCCGCCGATCCTCTCGGTCGAAGCTGCGCACGTCTGAGGTGGCGATCGTGCTCCTGCCCGGAACGCTCGCCGCTGAGGCGGGTGGGCAGAAGCGGTTCGAGCTCGATGCGGCAACCGTCGGCGAGGCGTTGCGCCAGCTACCCGTGACCAATCTTCTCTTCGACGAGTCAGGTGAACTGCGCCGGCTCGTCAACGTCTACGTCGACGGCGTGGACGCCCGCGGCGGCCGTCTGCTGGACGAGCCGCTGACCAAGAGGTCGGAAGTCCGGATCGTCGGCGCGGTCGCCGGCGGCTGACTCGCGGGCTTGTGACTCTGAGCCACAAGAGGCTCGGTCGCTCGCCTCGCGGCTTCACTCCGCGGCTTGCAGACCGTGATTCGACTTAGTGGCTCTGAGCTACTAAGTCGGAATCAAGGCTGTCCGAGGCGCTGCCGATCCTTTGGCGTGCGGGTCATTGCTGTACTCCTCGTTGTCGTGGGCGGCCTTGCGGCGCTCGGCTTCGCGCGCCATGAGGAGCGGGTGCGTGAGCAAGACCAGCTGGCCGCGATCGCAAGCGACCTCGCGGGTCGGACTGTCGCGGTGCGCTGCCCGAGCTTTGTCGCAAGCCTTGTCGACACGCGCGGCGAAGCGGGACGAGTGCAATTCGATGAGACAGGGCGTCCGGCGAACCACACGGATCTCTCGCCGCAGACGTGCAAGGCACTCCGTCATCTCGATGCCGTCGATTTCAGCTGCATCGACCGGGGCGACTGCGGCTTCAAGGAGTTCAACGCCGGCTGGGCCGCGCACACGCTTGCGCACGAGTCGTTCCACCTGCGCGGATTCCAGGACGAGGGCGTGACCGAGTGCTACGCGCTGCAGAACACCGCCTTTGTGGTGGAGCGGCTGGGAGTGCCAACTCAGACGGCTAAGGATCTCCAGGCGTGGTTGTACAAGCGCGGCTATCCGAACGAACCGACGGAGTACCAATCACCGCAGTGCTACGACGGAGGCCCGTTGGACCTCCGTCCCCAGCAAACTTTGTTCCCTTGATTACTTAACTTCTGTCAGGATGTTTTTGATCTTGCCGCTGATGATGTCGGCGCGGATCTGCATCACCTTCGCGACCTCGGACTTCGGCACCTTCGGGCTGATCTTGCCGATGCCGACGCCGTTGTCCTTGAGGTCGAACGTGATGTTCCCACCATTGAACTTCCCGTCGACGACGAGCTTGATCGCATCGAAGACTGCGGTGTCCACGCGCTTGACGGCACTCGTCAGCATGTGGGGGCCGAGAAACAACTGGTCGGCGTCGACGCCGATCCCCCACACGCCCTTCTCTTTCGCCGCATCCAATGCACCGAGACCGCAGCCACCGGCGACCTGGAAGATCGCACCCGCGCCCTGCTCGATCTGGTTGAGGGCGATCTGCTTGCACTTCGCCTGATCGGAGAAGTCCTCCGAGTAGTTGTTCAGCGTGACGATCCCGGGATTGGCGGCCTTGGCGCCCGCCTGATACCCGGCGATGAAGCGATCCACGGGCGGCTGCTTCTGTCCCCCGACCGAGCCGATCACGTCCTTGCCCGGACGCCGCTTCTCCTCGAGCCCCGCGAGGTAGCCGACGAGGTAGCCCGTCTCCTGCTCCTTGAAGAGCAGCCCCAAGAGGTTCGCCGGCTTGTGCGGTTCCTCCGTCTGATCGACATCGACGATGGCGAACTTCGAGTTCGGGAAGTTCGTCGCCACTGTGTCGATCGCGGTCGCCTCCGTGAACCCGACGCCGATCGTCAGGTCATAGCTTTGGCGCGCGAACGTCGAGAGATTCGGCACGTACTCCTGTGTCGACTTCGCCTGGTAGACACGCTGGTCCACTCCAAGCTCACGCTGCGCTCGCAGAAGCCCGAGGTACGAGAGGTGGTTGAAGCCACGATCGTTGAGCCCGCCGATGTCGGTGACGAGCCCGATCTTGAGCTTGCTGCCTCCCGTCGTCGCAGTGGTGGTGTTCGCCGAGGACTTCTTCCCCCCGCCACAGCCGGCAGCGACGAAGAGCACGAGGACGCCGAGGAGTGCGAGCGATCTGTTCATCCCTGTCCTTTCCGCTAAGGTTTGCGACTATGGGGCGAAAACTGTGACAGAGCGTATCAGCGGGCACCCTAGTCCCGCCCACATCACGCTTGCGGTCGTTCTGCAGGTGCGAAACGGTGCGCTGCAAGCGCTCCTCTGGCAGCGCGCGCGAGAGCCGTTCAAAGGTCGTTGGTCACTACCGGGTGGCTATCTCGCCGAGGGCGACACGCTCGAGGAGTCGATCCGCCGCCACCTCGCCGAGAAGGTCGATGTGCGTGAGCTGTCGCATCTCGAGCAGCTCGAGACGCTGAGCGATCCGAGGCGCTCGCCGAGGGAGTGGCAGCTCGCGACCGCGTACCTCGGCCTCATCCCCAGCGACGTCGATCCGGAGCTTCCCGGCGACACCGACTGGCATCCGGTCGACGACCTTCCTGCACTCGCCTTCGACCATGAGTCGATCGTGCCGGCCGGACGCGAGCGGCTGCGCGCAAAGCTGTCGTACACGAACCTCGGGTTCGCACTCGCGCCCAGTGAGTTCACGATCTCGGAGCTGCGCGATCTCTACGCCGCGGCGCTCGGCCATGACGTCTCCGCAACGAATCTCCAGCGGGTGCTGCTGCGGCGCGAGGTGCTCGAGCCCACCGGCCGACAGCGCGCGTCAGGCCCCACAGGCGGGCGGCCCGGCTCGCTCTTCCGCTTCCGGATGTCGGAGCTCGAGATCACGGATCAGTTCGCCGTGCTGCGCCCGCCGGGACCTGCACGACTTCCCGTCTCGTAGTTCTCGCATGGACCTCGAGGGACTTCCAGCTCGTAGAGTCGGTGCGCGATGGCGGGCTCTCGAGGCGACGAGCGCGCCTGGATTCGGGGCGCACAGTCGGGATCTGTCTCCGACCTCGAAGCGCTGTTCCGACACCACTGGCCGCGTGCCTACCGCGCGGCCTATCTGGTCGTCCACGACTCGGCCGCAGCAGAGGACATCGCGCAGGAGGCGGTCCTCGCCGCCGTCCGCGGGCTCGATCGCTTCGACCGCCGTCGGCCG
>JBBRZA010000107.1:0-10173 GCA_038237145.1 Gaiellales bacterium | reverse complement strand
GGGCTGCGGTGTCGCCGGCACGAGCAGGAGGTGGCTGGCGACGATTGCAGCGGCGACGTCGACGAGCTTGTTGCCGTTTTGCTGGGAGTGTTCGCGCAGCATCCCGAAGGCCTTGTCGGCGTCGGTCGAGTGGCGGGCCATCAGGATCCCCTTTGCCTGCTCGATCAAAGCTCGGCGCCCGAACGCTCCCTGCAGGTTGTGGTACTCGGCGAAGCGCTGCAGCGTGACGTCGATCGCGCTCTGCAGTTCCTCAGGAGTGGTATCGACGAGGTAAGCGAAGACGCCGCGTTTGGCTGCCTCGCGGACATAAGCCGGGTCCTCGGCGGAGCGCAGCGCGATCACCGGGCAGCTGGATTCCTTGACGATCTGCTCGATCAGCTCGAGCGCATGTTGCGACGAGAGACCGAGCCCGACGAGCGCGACGTCGGGCTGCTCGCGGGCAGTCACTGCGGCGACCGCCGTGACGTCGACCTCGCGGGCGATCACCTCGTGCCCGAGGCCCGCCACTACCTGGGCGAGCAACTCGAGCCGGTCGCGCCGCTCGTTGGCGATCAAGACGCGCAGATGTTGAATCTCGTCCTCGACCATCCGCCCTGTTGCTCCTCGTGACAATTCCTACCTGATGGTAAATGCCGAATCACACGGCGGAAACGTCTCCAATACCCTTTTTGTGCGGGATCGAGAGCGGCCCAGTCTTGATTCGGGATGGACATCACGAGCGGCAGCTCTGCTGTCTCCCACAAATCACCCTTTTGGGTGACGGCCAGTAGTCCGTTTGGCCCGATTTCGGTCTGGTGGACTGCGGCGTCGATCGCGTGGCCACCGCCGCGGCGGTGGAGGGCGAGGCTCGAGAAATCGAGCGGCGCTATCGCACGCTCGTCGAGCAGTTGCCGCTCGTCGTCTACGTCGACGCTTTGGACGAGGGCAGCTCCAACATCTTCACGAGTGGCGGGATCGAGCCGCTGCTCGGCTACACCGTCGAGGAATGGCGGGATGATCCGAACCTCTTCATTCGCACTCTGCATCCCGACGACCGCGATCGCGTGCTCGCCGCGCATGCGCGCACCCACCGGACGCACGAGCCGTTGCGTCTCGAGTATCGCCTCATCGCACGCGACGAGGCCGTTGTCTGGGTCCGCGACGACGGCGTCGTTGTCCTTGGGGACGACGACGAGCCGCTCTACCTGCAGGGCTACCTGCTCGACATCACCGCCGAGCGAGAGCTGCAGGAGCAGCTACGGCTGCAGGCGCTCTTCGATCCGCTCACCGGGCTCGCCAACCGAGCCTTCTTCCATGAACAGCTGGAGCACGCGGTCTCGATCCGCACCGAAAACGAGCCGGGTACCGCGGTGGTCTTCATCGACCTCGACCAGTTCAAGCAGATCAACGACCAGCACGGGCACAGCGTCGGCGACGAAGTCCTTGCGATCCTGGGCGCGCGGCTCAAGACCGTGATCCGGGCGGGTGACTCGGTCGCGCGGCTCGGCGGTGACGAGTTCGCCGTCCTCCTGACGTCGGTCCGCGAGCCGGCGGAGCCGGCCATCGTCGCGGAGCGCCTGATCGAGCAGATCACCGCCCCGATCGACGTCGCCGGGCGACACCTGTTGCTGACTGCGAGCATCGGCATCGCACTCGGCAGCACCGGCACTGAGCTCCTGAAGCAGGCCGACGCGGCGATGTACCGCGCGAAGTCGAACGGGGACGCGGACTACGCGTTCTACGACGACGAGCTCGACCAGGCAGCCTTGAACCGTTTCAAGCGGATCGCGGAGCTGCGGGAGGCAATTGCGGACAAGCAGTTCACGCTCGCTTACCAGCCGGTCGTCAATCTCGATCCGTTCGAAGTCGTCGGCCTCGAGGCGCTATTGCGGTGGCAGCACCCGACGCTTGGCGAAGTGCCGCCGCTCGACTTCATCCCGCTCGCTGAGGAGTCAGGGCTGATCGTGCAGATCGGGCGGTGGGTCCTGCTCGAAGCCTGCTTCTACGCCTCGCGCCTGCGCGGGCTGCTCGGCCGCGATCTCGAGATCGCCGTCAACGTCTCCGCGAGGCAGCTCCAGCACCCGGAGTTCCTGGAGCACGTCGAGAATGCCCTGGAGCGCGCTGACCTGCCGCCCCACCTTCTGACGCTCGAGCTGACGGAGAGCGTGCTCGTCGCGAGCGGTGAGCGCGCGGAGCAACAGCTCGCAATGCTGAAGGACCGAGGTGTCAAGCTCGCGCTAGACGACTTCGGGACGGGCTACGCGTCGCTCGCCTATCTCCAGCGACTCCCGGTCGACATCGTGAAGATCGACCGCAGCTTCACCGCCAAGATCGACAGCGGCGCAGCGGATCTTGCGCTCCTCGAGGGAATCGTCGGCCTGGGGAAGGCGCTCGGGCTTCAACTCGTGGCTGAAGGGATCGAGCGCGTTGCTCAGCAGGGCATCGTGCAGGGACTCGGCTGCCACGGTGCGCAGGGCTTCCACTTCGGCCGTCCTGCCCCCGCGGCCGCGGCGACGCGGGCACTCACTGCCGACGCAGTGGAACCCAGCGTCACCTAGTCGCTCAACCTTGCGGCTTGCGCGGGCTCCAGAGTGGGATTGGTGCGGTCGCTTCGTACGCCATTCCGTTCGGATAGGAGATGAGCTCCAGATAGTGACCGAGCGGCGGTAAGTAGTAGTTGATCGACTCGCCGGCGGCCGGGCCGCCGGTAACGGGGAACGGTCCGACAAACGGTCGCGTGCCTCGGCCCGTCATCGCCACTGTCGCAGGGTCGATGTCCGTCACGTAGACGGCGAAGTGGTTCCCCGCCCAATCGGAATTGAGGGGCGTACGCTTGTTCTGGTCGGGCGAGGAGTACTGGAAGAGCTCGATGTTCGCCCCGTTTGCGCCGCAGCGAAGCTCGCTGATCTGCTCGATCACTGCACGCGGATGAACGTCGACGAGCTGTGTCATCAGGTCGCCCACCGGATCGAAGAACGGCCCGAAGTTGAGCGGTGCGCTGCAACCGAGCGTGCTTTCCAGCCAGGCACGAGCCTTGTCGAGATCGGGAACGGTCATGCCGAAGTGGTCGACCCCGAGCAGACCTGGGAGGCCGGTCGACCATGGTGTTGCCCCCACGTCTGCGGGATTCCAGAGCCGCGTGGTCGCCGTCGATTCGTAGGCCATCCCGTTCGGATACGAGATGAGCTCGATGTAGAGGCCGAAGAAGGTCTTGAAGTAGTTGATCGTCTGGCCTGCTGCCGGCCCGCCCGTGACGGGGAACGGCCCGAGAAACTTCTGTACTCCCGGCTGCTGCTCCAGGTACGCAACGGCCTGACCGATGTCGGTCACGTAGAGGGCCACGTGGTGACCGGCGAAGTCCGAGTTCTTGGCCCAGGTCTGGTCCTGGTGAGGCGCGGTGTACTCGAAGAGCTCGATGCTCGAGCCGGTCCCGCATCGCACCTCGACGATCTGATCGATCACGGCCCGCGGATGTACGCCGACGAGGCGTGTCATCAGGCTTCCGCTTGGATCGAAAAACGGCCCGAACTGAAGCGGGGCCACGCAACCAAGGACATTCACGAACCAGTCCCGAGCCTGGGCGACATCGGGCACGGTGACACCAAAGTGGTCGACGCCGAGCACGCCGGGAATCGGTGCGTCTTGCGCCGCGATGGTGTGCGCGTCCATTCGGTCCGCGACTGCTGGCGTTGGGGCTCCCGAAGCAACGGCCGGTAGCGAGAAAGTCAGTAGAGCGACAGCGCTGCAGACGGCTGCCCGATACGCGGAGCGGTTCCGCATCGATCCTCCCTGGGTTGACGAAGCCGAAGTTAACGCGCTCCACGGCCTGAAGCAAGAGGCCGCGGCAGTGTCAGTCGCCGCGCGCGTACCAGACGTTGCCGGGGCCAGCGTAGCTTGGGCCTTCGCCCCAGATCGTGTGCGTGTGGCCGGCGCCGTCGATATCCAGCTCGAAGTAGTCGCCGTACGGCTCGGCGAAACCGTCCTTCGGGGTCGCGTACTTGTATGAATAGCCGGCGACGTACTGCGAGAGCTTCGCCTCCGCCGACCACGACGTCCCGCCGTCCGCTGACGAGCGGTAGTAGACGTTCCACCGTCCGTTCGGGTCCTCGGCGCCGGTGTCGAAGCCGTTTCGATCGTCCATCCAGGCGATACGCACGTCGCCGTCGCCGCGTGCGGCGAGCGCCGGGAACAGATGGTTCGATCCGGTGGGGGCAATCGAGACGTCTGCCGCCGGGCTCCAGGTGGTGGCGCGGTCGACCGAGCGGGCGAAGTACAGGCGCTGGATTCCGGAGCCCGAGTGCGCTGCGTCCCAGAGCACGTAGATCCGATCTTTCGCATCGATGCCGAGCGCCATCTGTGAGCCCCAGTAGTCCCAGCCGGGGCAACCGCACCGGAAGCTCGGCTGCGAGACATCGACGAGAGACGTCGTCCACGTCACTCCGCCGTCGGTCGAGCGCGTGACGTAGAGATTCTTCGTTCCCTTCGCCTGGCCGGGCTTGTTGGCGCCGTTCCAGGCGAAGTAGGCGTTGCCATTCGAGTCGATCGCGCCGCCGCTCGGCAGGGAGACTCCGAGCTCCGAATTCGTCGTGCCGACGAGGTTGTGCGTCGCCCAGGTGTTGCCGCCGTCGTGCGATACGGAAGCGAAGATCTTTTGCTGCGTGTGATAGACGAGATAGATGTGCCCGTCACGCGCGGCGAGAATGTCCTTGTCGGTGCCGCGCTGGAGTGGCTCTACCAGCACTGCGTGCCAGGTCTGGCCGAAATCGTCCGAGCGCGCAACGTACTCGCTGGACTTGTTGTTCTGCATGAAGGCTGCGTAGAGCGTCTTTCCGTCTGCAGTGTCGACGACGATCTGCGGATCGTCTTGCCGTTGCGTCGAGGGCCACAGTGTCCGGGGCGACGACCATGTCGTCCCACCGTCGCTCGAGACCTGCAGGACCGTGTGCGGGCTCGCGCACGTCGGGCAGCTGGGATCCGGATCGCCGGTATCGGCACCCGCGTAGCCGGCATAGTGCGACCAGGCGGCGTAGACGTGGCCGGAGCGATCGGCAGCAATGGCCGGTTCCCAGTCGTCGCCATGCTGGAAGCCGAGGCGCACCGGAGCCGTGAACGTCGGTGCACGTGCGGCAGATGCGGGGAGGCTCGCCACGAGCGCCAAGACGAGTGTGAGGAGAACAAGACGGACGAAGGAATGCATTCGTCCGATCCTCGCAGGGTCGATCTCGCGTTTCAACTCAGACCTCGAGCTTGATCGCCTCGAGCTCGTGCTCTAGCTCGGCGAGCTCCTTGCCGCCGGCCATCAAGCGCACGAGCTCCTGCCGGTCGATCTCCGACTTCTCGAACGTGCCGAGGCTCTGGCCGCGGTTCAGGATCACGAAGCGATCGCCGACCGGATAAGCGTGATGCGGGTTGTGCGTGATGAAGATGACGGCGACGCCCCGTTCGCGGGCTTGCAGGATGTACTTGAGGACGACGCCCGCCTGCTTCACTCCGAGCGCCGACGTCGGCTCGTCGAGGATCAGCACACGCGCGCCGAAGTAGACCGCGCGCGCGATCGCGACAGACTGGCGCTCCCCGCCCGAGAGCGTGCCGACCGTCTGGTCAGGATCGCGGATGTCGATTCCCATCTCGCTCAGTTCCCGGCGCACGATGCCTTTGGCCTTGCCCGAGTCGAACCACTGCACGGGCCCGAAGCCCTTCCGCGGCTCGGCGCCGAGGAAGAAGTTCCGCCAGATCGACATCAACGGCACCATCGCGAGGTCCTGGTAGACCGTCGCGATCCCTGCTGTACGCGCGTCGCGCGGTGAGGTGAAGTGAACCTCCTCGCCCTCGACGAGCAACCGGCCCTTATCCGCCTGGTGAACGCCGGAGAGGATCTTGATAAAGCTGGACTTGCCCGCGCCGTTGTCACCGAGGATGCACGTGACCTCGCCCGCATCCACGTGTACCGAGATGTCGTTCAGCGCCACGATGTTGCCGTAGTACTTGGAGAGGTGGTCGGCTTCGAGCAGGTGGGCCATCATCATCTCGCTCTCTGGGCTCGGCTGCGGATCCATGTATTGAGGAGCACGGCGGCGAACAGGATCCCACCTTGGAAAGTGAAGGTCCAGTTGCTGTCCCACTGCGCGTCGACGATGCCGAGCTGCACCATGCCGAGCATGGCCGCGCCGAAGAAGGTGCCGATCACGGATCCGAAGCCACCAGTGAGCAGGCAGCCGCCGACGACGGCGCAGATGATGAAGATGAACTCCAGCCCGATGCCTTCTCCCGACTGCATCGAGCGCAGCTCGAGCGCCTCGATGATGCCCATCAGCGCAGCGGTCCCAGAGGTCATCATGAAGAGCAGAATCTTCGTGCGCGCGACGGGAACGCCGACGTTTCGGGCCGAGTTGGGCTCGCCCCCGGCGCTGTAGATCCAGTTGCCGAAGCGGGTCTTTGCCAGGAGCCACGCGCCTATGAGCGTGAGGCCTATCCACCAGAGCACTTTGACCTTGAAGTCGTAGTGCGTCAGATCGGTCGCGAAGATCTTACGGGCTGACTCGAAGCCGCTCGCGCTGTCGATGTTCTGGATCGCCGTCTGCCCCGTCAGCTTGAGCGTCCCCGCGGCGTTGACGCCCTGAAGGATGAAGAAGGTCGCGAGCGTGACGATGAAGCTCGGCAGCTTTGTCTTGACCACAGTGAGGCCGTTGATCAAGCCGATGACGAGGCCGAACAGCATCACAAGAACCATCGCGGGCCAGATGTTCATGTCCTGGAAGGTGGTGAGATAGCCGAGCAGGAGCCCTGAACTGCCGATCATCACGCCGGCCGAAAGGTCGAATTCGCCCCCGATCATGAGCAGCGCCACCGGCACGGCGACGATGCCGTACTGCGCCGCCTGATCGGTCCAGCCGGCGGCGATCGCCGGATCGCCGATCCAGTTGACCGCGCGGGCGAAATAACCGAACGCGAAGAACACGGCGATCGCCCCTAGCAAAGCGCCGATGTCCGGGCGCGTGAGGAGCCGCGTCAGCGGCCCGACACTGACGAGCCGTTCATCTGGCGGCGCCTTCGGAGCAACGGTCTCGGCGATCGCGGTCCTCCGCTCCGGCGCTGGGCGGCCAAGCGGCCGCCCAGCGGCCTGGGTCGTTAGCGAGTGCCCTTCGCGGCGAGTGCGGCGACCTTGGCCGCGTTCGCCTTGTTGATGATGCCCGGCCCGGTCAACACCGGTGCTCCGTTCCCCACCGTGTTGAGGTTCGTCACGAAGAGGACGGCGAAGACGATCGGCAAATAGCCCTGCAGGTACTGCTGCTGGTCGATGGCAAAAGCCATCTTGCCCTGCTGGATCTGCTTGATCGCGCCGCCGACGTCGAAGGTTCCGATCTTCGTGCCGCTCGGGCAAGAGGGAATGCACGGGATCGTCACGTCCGGGTCGAGACCGAGGAAGCCGTCGAGCTTCTTGTCGGCATTGAAAGCGGCTTTCACTTTCGCCTTCGTTCCAGGGATGTCTTTCTTGGCATCCGGAATCGTCAGGACTTTGACGTTGCTCGCGCCGAGCACGGACTTGACGCCGGCTGCACGCTGCTGCAGGCCGGAGTTGCTCGACTCGTGGATCACGACCAGGACCTTTTTCGCGCCGAGCTTCTTGAACTGCTTCCCGGCGCCCTTGCCGGCGATGTCCTCGGTCTGGCCGACATGCACCATGTACGACGAGAGCGAGTCGAACGCACCGAGCCCAGAGTTCACGGTGATGATCTCGATCCCCTTCGACGCGGCCTTCTTGAGTGGATCACGCAGAGCGCTCGCGTCCGGCACGGACGTTGCGATTACCTTCGCGCCCGCTGCGATCGCCGCGTTGATGCCGGCTACCTGCTTCGAGACGTTGTTGTCCGCGTAGACCTGCGTGACGTTGACCCCGCGTCCCTTTAGATCCTTTTTCGCCTGGTCGACGCCTTTCTTGAACACTGACCAGAACGAGCCGGTGTCGCCGTGGGTCACGACGGCGACCTTGATGCTGGCCTCGCTGGCGGCGAGGGCCCTTGACGGCACACCGAGCACCGAGAGCCCGGCTGCGGCGGCACCTCCCTTGAGGATCAGACCTCGGCGTGTGAGCTGGGTCAACTCCTCGTCGATGAGGTCGTTCTCCATGACTCTCCTTTCCGCGGTTGCTGGCTCAGCCGATTCTCAACCGTTCGGGGGTGTCTTGGCTAGTGCGATCGGTCGGTGCTCGGCCAGGGAACGGTCCGCCGCGAGGGCGATGACGAGGGCGGCGCGTGCTTCTTCCAGCGAACAGGCACTCTCGTCGTCCTGACGAACGCTTGTGACGAAGGCCTCGAGCTCACTGCAGTAGGCCGGCTCGAAACGATCCCAGAAGTCCCGGTAGGCGAGACCGGGGCGCGAGTGAAGCGGGGTCCGGTCGTCGAGACCGGCCGCGAGGCTGTCCTTCGTGCCGAACACTTCGAGCCGCACGTCGTAGCCGAGCGGATCGTGGCGCGTGCCGGAAAGAATGACGAGGCCGCCGCCTGACAGACGAAGGACGGCCGCTGCGACATCCACATCGCCGTACTGCTCGAGCCACGGTGTCTCGAGCGTCGAGCCGTCGGCATAGACCTCGATCACCTCGTCGCCGCTGACGAAACGGATCGCATCGAAGTCGTGAATGTGGAGGTCCCGGAAGATGCCGCCGGACGATGCGAGGTACTCCTCGGACGGCGGAAACGGGTCGTGCGTCGCCGCACGCATCGCGAGGATGCGGCCCACGTCGCCGTTCGCGACCGCATCGTGCAGTGCCCGGTAGCCCGCGTCGAAGCGGCGCTGGAAGCCGACCTGGACGAGGATTCCCGCTGTCGCGACGTCCACGGCCACGGCGTCTATCGTCTCGAGGTCGAGAGCGACCGGCTTCTCGCAGAACGCTGCCGCGCCAGAGGCGGCGGCCAACTGGAGAAGCGGCGCGTGGCTCGGCGTCGACGTGGCAATCACGAGTGCATCGACGCCTGCTCCCAGCAACTCTTCCGGCGTCGCGACAGCTCGTAAGCCGAGCTCGTCCGCAACTCGCCGGGCGCGCTCAGGGTCGGCGTCGGTTATCGATACCGAGACACCGTCTAGGCCGACGAGGGTCTGGACGTGGTGCATGCCGATCCTGCCCAGCCCGACGACGCCCACTTCGAGTTGCTTACTCAAGGCCTCCGACGTCGAGCACCACTGTCCTGAGGTCGCTCATGTCCAGCATCGTGTACCGCCCGCCGATGCGGCCCCAGCCGCTCTGCGTGCCGGACGCACCTCCGAACGGCTCGTGTGCTTCCCAGTAGTCGGTCGAGTCGTTCACGACGACGTTGCCGACACGCAGGTTGTCGACAAAGCGGAACGCGCGTTTCAGGCTCGATGTGTAGACGGCCGCCTGAAGCCCGAGGTGCGAGTCGTTCGCGACCGCGAGCGCCTCTTCGTCCGACCCGACGCGGATGAGCGGCACGATCGGGCCGAACGTCTCCTGCTGGTTGATGAGCGTGTCGACACCGACGTCCGTGACGACCGTGGGCTCGTAGTAGAGACGGGTCGGACGGCCGCTTGCGCGCGAGCCGCCGAGGACGACGTTGGCGCCCTTGTCCACGGCGTCTTCGAGATGCCGGTCCATCTTCTCGGCCGTCGGTTCGTTGTTCATCGGGCCGACGAGGGTCGAGTCGTCGAACGGATCGCCGAGCCGCCAGGAGGCCGCGGCCTTGAGGACCTCATCGAGGAAGGAGTCGTGCACGCTTTCGTGGACGAGGACGCGCTCCGTCGCGCAGCACACCTGTCCGGCGCAGAAGAAGCCGCCGAAGACGGCGCCCTGTGCCGCGCGCCCGAGGTCGGCGTCCTCGCAGACGACGACGGGCCCGTTGCCGCTCGCCTCGATCAGAGACCGCTTGAGACCCGCTGCGCGGACGATCTTCTCGGCGGTTGGATGAGACCCGACGAAACCGATGCAGTCGACATCCGGATGGGTGACGAGTCGCTCACCCACGTCGCCACCGCCGAAGACGACGTTCACCACGCCGTCCGGCAGGCCGGCGTCGGCCATGATCTGCATGAAGTTCACCATCGCGATCGGCGTCCACTCGGACGGCTTCATCACGATCGTGTTGCCGACGGCGATCCCGGGCGCGATCAGCTCGACGGGGATGAGCGTGGGGAAGTTCCACGGAGTGATGCCGGTGTAGACGCCGTTTGGCTTGCGAAAGG
>JBBRZA010000106.1:0-10212 GCA_038237145.1 Gaiellales bacterium | reverse complement strand
GGACAAGAAGGTGAAGCTGATCCTCGTCTACCCGATGACCACCGGGCGCAACTTCGACGAGGTGCTGCGCGTGATCGACTCGCTCCAGCTGACGGCCGAGCACAAGGTCGCCACGCCGGTGAACTGGCAGCAGGGCGACGACGTGATCATCGCCGGCTCCGTCTCCGACGACGAGGCGAAAGAGACGTATCCGGACGGCTGGGACTCGCCGAAGCCGTACATCAGGATCGTGCCGCAGCCGCACTGACGCGACTGGCATCCTGAACGGATGAGCGGCGAGCTTGCCATCCGCCTGCGCGCGGTCGTGAAGCGTTACGGCGCGATCACGGCCGTGAACGGCCTGGATCTGGACGTGCCCGTCGGCACGTGCGTCGGCCTGCTCGGGCCGAACGGTGCGGGCAAGTCGACGACGATGCGGCTGCTCACGGCGCAGTCGATTGCCGACGAGGGCGAGCTCGAGGTGCTCGGGTTCCCCCTGCCGGGGGAGTCCAAGGCCGCCCGCGCGCAATGCGGCGTCGTGCCCCAGCTCGACAACCTCGACGTGACGCTGACCGTGGAGCAGAACCTGCTCGTCTTCACGCACCTGTACCGGATCGGCCGCGCGGAGCGGCATGAAGCGATCGAGCGCGCGCTGAAGATGGCGAACCTCGTCGACCGGCGCGACGCGAAGGTGAACAAGCTCTCCGGAGGAATGCGCCGGCGCCTGCTGATCGCACGCGCGCTCGTCCACCGCCCAAGGTTGGTGCTCCTCGACGAGCCGACGGTCGGCCTCGACCCGCAGGTGCGCCAGGAGCTCTGGGCGCTGATCGACGCGCTCCGCTCCGAGGGCACGACGATCCTGATGTCCACCCATTACATCGAGGAGGCCCAGCGCCTGGCGGACACCGTGCTGATCATGTCGCACGGCAGCGCGGTCGCCGCCGGCCCGCCGGCCGAGCTCGTGCTCGAGCACGCCGGCCACGAAGTGCTCGAGGTCTATGGCCCGCCCGCGCGCCTCGCCGAGGTCGAGTCCGAGGCAGGAACGGCGGGCATGCGCACGCGCCGGACCGGCACGAGCATCTCCATCCTCGGCGCCGAACGGAACGGCCATGGGTTCGAGGGCGAGCGCCGCCCGGCGAACCTGGAGGACGTCTTCGTCCTGCTCACCGGCGAGGAGATCGCCTGATGGCCGAGACGACGACCCCCCGGCTCGGGCGCCTCGAGCGGCCCGCCCTCACCGGAGTCCTCGTGCGCGAGGTCGTGAACTTCTCCTCGTTCTGGCGCTCGAGCACCTTCTCCTCGACGGTCGAGCCGACGATCTACCTGCTCGCGTTCGGCTTCGGCTTCGGGTCGCTGGTCAGCAAGGTCAACGGCTACTCCTACGTCCAGTTCGTCGGCACGGGAACGGTTGCGACCGCCGTGCTGTTCTCGTCGGCGTTCCCGGCGATGTTCGGGACGTTCGTGAAGTACCAGTTCCAGCGCACCTACGACGCGATCCTCGCTGCGCCGGTCGACACCGAGGAGCTCGTCACGGCCGAGGCCCTCTGGATCGCCACCCGGGCCGGCGTCTACGGCTGCGTGCCGATGCTCGTCGCGATCGCGTTCGGCCTTGACCCGTCGTGGGGGATGCTGACGGTGCCGCTGATCGCGTGGCTCGCCGGCTTCGGCTGGGCGTGCTTCGGGATCATGATCGCGGGCTTCGCCTCGTCCTTCGAGAACTTCAACTACGTCGTGAGCGCGGTGCTGACGCCGCTGTTCCTCGTCGCCGGCACGTTCTTCCCGATCAACAAGCTCCCGAGGTGGGCCCAGATCCTGGCCGAGGGCAACCCGCTGCACCATTGCGTCGAGCTGGTGCGCCACGCCGTCTTCGGCTTCGAGGGCTGGACCGATCTCGCGCGCGTGGGGGCGCTGGTCGCGTTCGGCCTGATCACATGGCGAATCGCGATCTACGCGATGGAGCGCAAGCTCGTCGACTAGGTTCCACCGCGATGCCTCTCCGCGTGGCGATCGCAGGTACCGGCTCGATCGGCAAGGTCCATGCCCGCTCCACGCGTCTCGCGGGAGCCGAGCTGGCCGGCGTCGCAGCGTCGTCGCCTGAGTCAGCGAAGGCCGCCGCCGCCGCGCTCGGCGCCGAGCGGGCCTTCGACTCGGCCGAGGAGATGATGCGTGACCCGGGCATCGACGTCGTCCACATCTGCACGCCGAACCACCTCCACCTCTCGCTCGCCGAGGCGGCGCTGGCCGCGGGAAAGCACGTGATCTGCGAGAAGCCCCTGGCGCTCGACGCCGCAGGCGCGCAGCGGCTGGTCGACGTCGCAACCGACTCAGGGCTTCAGACCGCAGTGCCCTTCGTCTACCGGTACTACGCGACCGTCCGCGAGGCGCGCGTGCGCGTTGGCAGCGGCCAGACCGGACCGCTGCGCCTGCTGCACGGCACCTACCTCCAAGACTGGCTCCTGCGGCCCGAGGACGACGACTGGCGCGTGGACGAGCGGCTGGGCGGCGCCTCGCGCGCGTTCGCCGATATCGGCGTGCACTGGTGCGACCTGGCCGAGTTCGTCTCCGGCCAGCGCATCGCGCGCCTCTGCGCCCGGCTGCTGACGGCGGTGCCCGAGCGCCGAGGGCATCCCGTCACGACCGAGGACGCCGGCGTCGTCCAGTTCGAAACCGACGCGGGGGCGATCGGGTCGGTGGTCATCAGCCAGATCTCGCCGGGCCGCAAGAACCGGCTGTGGATCGAGCTCGACGGCGCCGAGGAGGCGCTCACCTTCGACCAGGAGCACCCGGAACAGCTCTGGTGCGGGAGCCGCGACGCCGTGACGATCTTGGGGCGCGATCCCGCGACCCTGTCGCCGGCCGCCGCGCGCTTTGCCTTCCTGCCCGGCGGCCACCCGCAGGGCTATGCGGATTGCTTCGACGCGTTCGTCGCCGACGTCTACGAGAGCATCCGCACCGGCGCGGCGGCGCCCGGGATGCCCACGTTCTCGGACGGTCTGCGAGCTGCCCTGATCACCGACGCGGTCCTGGTCTCTGCCCGTGAGGAGCGCTGGGTCGAGGTGGCGGCTCCTCTCAGCGGATCGTGATCACGCGGCTCGTGGCCTCGTTGCCCGGCGAATACACCCGGAACCGGGCTCCGCGGCCGGCGTTCACGACGCGAAGGTAGGAGCCGCGCGAGCTCGTGAGCTTGTAGCCGCCGACCGAGGTCCAGCGTCCGCGCACGTAGCGCTGGAGCTTGTACAACTGCCGGCCGAACCCCGGCCGTACCTGACCCCAGATCGTCGTGCGGCTGCCGTGCCGAGACGCCTGGGCGATCGGCAGCATGTACCCGAAGAAGGCGGGCTTGAGCCTGCCGAAGCGCGTGAGGAAACCGCTCTGCCAGCCGGCGAGCACGGGCTCGTCCTTGACCATGAAGTGGATCAGCACGTCGACGTACCGCGCGCTCTTGGCCCGGAGCGCCGCCTCCGACACGTACCGCGTCTGGCGCGTCGTCGAGACGCCGAACCGGTCGGGCGGGTTGGTCTGGTAGCCGTACTCGGTCAGCCAGATCCGCTTGGCGCCGAAGTCGCGCTTGACCTCGCGCAGCAGGAGGGGCAGGTTCGCCAGCGTGAGGACGCCCTTGCAGTACCTGCAGGTTCCGTGCGCGAAGCTCGACGGCGTCTCACCCGGCGTGACCGGGTACGGGTGGTGCGCGTAGGCGTCCAGGCGGGCGCGCGCCTGACGCATCCCGCGCATGAACGCGACCGGCGAGAGCCCGCTCGGCGTCGGCCGCGGAGACGTGGCCCCGCCGGCGACGCGGTTCGAGTTGCGCCGGCCATGCAGAACCGCGTAGGTCGGGTTCAGCAGGCGCCGAACATAGAGCGCGGGCGAGTTCGGGCTCAGGAACCGGCGCAGGTTCGGCTCGTTCCAGATCTCCCACATCCGCAGCCATGGGTAGCGCTTGGCCGCGGCGAGCGCGAAGGCCGCGAACGAGGACTTGCTCCTCGGGATCACGTTGGCGGCGCGGCCGCCGTTCGCCCACGCCGGCGTCCCATAGAGCGTCGCGAGCACGGCAATCCGATGCTTGCGGAGGCCGTTCAGGATCGCGTCCGTCCTCGACCAGTCGTAGGCCGGGTCGCCCGGGTTGATCGCCCGCGCGGGCTTCCGCCGTGCGACCTGACGCCAGTTGATCGTGAAGCGGACGAGCTTGACGCCCAGCCGGTCGAGCGTCTTGAGGCGCGCCTCGAGCGACTGGCCGCTGCCGAGGTACGCGTCGTCTTGCACCCCGTACTGAATGTACGGCGACGCCGAGGAGGTGGACGGAACGGTCAGCGAGACCGCGAGCATCCCGGCCGCGATGGCTGTGAACAGGAGTGCCTTGCGCATTCGATGACCCCTTCCCCGGTTGACGACATGAAGTTCGACGGGGTTGTCATCTGCGGGTTAGGCGGGCGATCCCGTTTACCGGGAACCCTTACGAACTCCAAACGCGGCGCACCAATCCTTCGAACCAAACGGTCTCTGCTGCGAATCAGTCGGGAAGCACGTAGTTACGACAAAGGAGTCTCGATGCGCTTCATCCCGACGAAGTTCCACGCGCCGCTCGACTACATCGTCGGCGCCGCGCTCATCGCTGCGCCGTGGATCTTCCAGTTCTCGGAGCACCGCCGCGACGGTCGTGCCGATCGTGCTCGGAATCGGCCTGATCGCCTACAGCCTGTTCACGAACTACGAGCTCGGTGTCTGGAAGGTGGCTCCGATGGCCGTGCACAATCTGATCGACATCGCAGCCGGCACGGTACTCGCCGCGTCGCCCTGGATCTTCGGCTTCGCCGACGAAAGCGCGAACGTGTGGGTCCCGCACCTGATCGTCGGCCTCGCCGCAGTCTTCCTCGGCCTGACGACGAAGCAGGCCGGTGGCTACTCGTACAACAGGGACACGGTCAGGACGACCGCCTAAGTAGCTCAGAGCGCGGCGGGGATTGCCCCGCCGCGCTGCTCTACCATCACCGAGTGGAGTCGATCCTCGATGCGATCGGGAATACGCCGCTCGTCCGATTGAATCGCTGTGCCCCGCCGAACGGCGCAGAGCTGTGGCTGAAACTCGAGAACCGCAACCCGACCGGATCGATGAAGGACCGGATGGCCATCGCGATGATCGAGGGAGCCGAACGTGACGGCCTGATCTCGGCCGGCGACACCGTCGTCGAGTACACCGGCGGCAGCACAGGCCCCGCGCTGGCGCTGGTCTGTGGAGCGAAGGGATATCGCGCCCTGATCGTTATCGCCGACTGCTTCACCGAGGAGCGGTTCCAGTTGATGCGCGCGCTCGGGGCGGAGATCGACGTCATCCCGTCCGTCCAGGGACCTCCAAAAGTGACCGCGAGGGACATCGACAACATGGTCGAGCGCGCAGCGGAGCTCGCGAGCGAGCCGGGCCACTACGCGACGGACCAGTTCCACAACCCGTACATCGTTCCCGGCCACCGCGACCAGCTCGGCCGCGAGATCTGGGAGCAGAGTGAGGGCCGCGTCACCGCGTTCTGTCATGGCATGGGCACCGCCAGCTCGGTCATCGGTGTCTCGGAGGCGCTCAAGCCTCACGGGGTGTTCATCCAGGCCCACGAGCCGGCGAGCTCGGCGGCGATCAGCGGCGGCGAGCGCGGGTCGTTCCTAATCCAGGGGTGGACCGGACTCGTCATGCCGCACTGGGCTCCCGCCAACGTAGACCACCTCGAGCCGATCGGCGACGACGAGGCGGTCGAGATGACGCTCCGGCTCTCGCGCGAGGAGGGCATCTTCGCGGGCATCTCGACCGGCGCGAACGTGGCCGGCGCGCATCGCTTGGCCGACCGCCTGGGCCCGGACGCGGTGATCGTGACTTTGGCCGTCGACACCGGGTTCAAATACTTGAGCGTGTACCCGTTCGCCGAATTGGCGTGAGTGCCGGCACACTGCTCGCGGTCTCCCCGTGGCCAGCCCACGCCGTTCGGTAGCGTCTCGTGCCGTGGGTGTCATCGCGATCCTGGTCGTAATCATCCTGGTCCTCCTGCTTGCAGGCGCGCTCGTCGGTCTTGCATTCGAGCTCTTCTGGCTTGCCGTCACGGGCCTGATCATCGGCGCTCTCGGGCGGCTGGTCCTCCCGGGCCGGCAGGAGATCGGCTTGCTGGCGACGGCACTGATCGGGATCGCGGCGAGCCTGCTCGGCGGCATCCTCGCGGATGTGTTCGATGCCGGCTGGCTCGTCCAACTCCTCGTCGCCGTGGCCCTGGCGGCGATCGGGGTCACCCTCGTGGAATCCGGCGGGCGCGGTCGGGGCAGCCTCGACACGACCTAGGTCAGTGCGGCGTAGGATCGCCCCGCGATGGCCTACGACGAGGAGCTCGCCGCTCGCATCCGGGCACTGATTGCTGGCGAAGCCAGCATCACCGAAAAGAAGATGTTCGGCGGGCTCGCGTTTCTCGTGAACCGCAACATGGCGTTTGCCGCGAGCGGCCAGGGCGGCCTGCTCGTCCGCGTGGACCCGGCGGAGTCGGCGGAGCTCGTGGCGGCGACTCCGGCCGAGGAGATGGTGATGCGCGACCGCCCGATGGCAGGCTGGCTGCGGCTCGAGTCGGCCGCCGTCGAGCGGGACGACGAGCTACGGGCGTGGGTCGACCGCGGCCTCTCCTTCGCGCGCTCGCTGCCGCCGAAGTAAGACGAGCGCCCAGTCCCTTGCTCGCGTTCTATGCAGGCGCGGCCTCAGTACTCGTCGTGCCGGCGGACCCACACCTGGAACGCGTCGCCTTCGTCTCGTCCCTTTGGGGCCCGGTCGAGGATCCCGTAGTAGCCCATCAGGAACTCGACGCCGCGGGCTGTGGTCGCGTAGGTCTGGTACGCGGTGCCGTCGTCGAGGACGAATGCGCTGAAGCCCGGGCCCTCGGTGAGGTAGCCCGTAACGTCGGTGCCGGTCGAGTTTGCGTTGTGTTCGAGGATCGGCGGCGGTCCCGCCTCGAGCATTGGCGCGATCGCCTCGCGCGTCTGCTCTTCGGTGCGTGAGTAGCCGAGGTCGAAGTTGAAGTCGCTGCCCGCTGATGAGACCCAGGGCATGTTCCAGCCCATCCGCCGCCTGTACGCCTGCAGCTTCTCGAGCGGTGCCTGCGAGACGTAGAGCATCGTCACGTCGCGCGCGTGCAGGTGCGGGAGGGCGCCGTCGACAGTGTCGGCCATCGACGAGCAGGTCGGGCAGCCAGCCTCGTAGCTAGGACCGAACATGAAGTGGTAGACGAGCAGCTGGCTGCGGCCCTCGAACAGGTCCGCCAGCGTGCGCGTGCCGTCGTCGGTCTCGAAGCGGTACTCCTTTTCGACACGCACCCAGGGCAGCTCGAGCCGCTGCCGAGCCAGCTCGTCACCCAAGCGGGTGTGCTCCTTCTCGCGAGCGAGCAGGACCTCGCGGGCGGCTGCCCACTCCTCGCGACTGACGACCTCGTGATCGATCATCATGCTCTCCTTTCGGTGCAGGGTCATCTTGGCGGCTCAGCGGGAACTCTCACGATCTTCTGCATCATCGGCCCCGCAGGTACCCGGCGAGCCATGCGCTGGAGGAGGGAGGGGAAGCGACGCTCGACATCCCAGGCGTGATCAACTTCGAGTGTCTCTGGACACATAAGGGGCATCGTCCACCGTCAGCAGATGCCGAGCATCGGCGGGACGACATCAGTTAGGTACGCGCCGCCGACCAGCTCAGCCAGCGCCGTGTGTTCCTCGCTGGCCTCGGGTCTTCACGGCGTCCTCGCTTCACGTGATCCGTTTCGTTCGTACGACCGAACACAAACGCGTTCGCGATCCTTATTCGCAGGGCTTTATTTCCAGACGTTGGGCCATGAACTTGGCAACGAAGCGGGAGCCTGCGTCTGATCAGACAACACAGAGCGCCTATTTGCAGGCACTACGAGAGACGGGAGCGACGGGACTCGAACCCGCGACCTCCGGCGTGACAGGCTTGTTCCACGGAAACGACGATTGGCGACGATTAACGCGCAATCGCTCTATTGATGCGAGTCTACGGGCCTCTGACACCTGATTTGTGCACGATGCGTACGCTCGATTTCGAGCGTTTGCTGCCCTTCTGCTGCCCGAGACTCTCAACCGGCCTGCGCAGCAAGGAGTGGCATTCGCGCCGGTCGCGGGGTGCGTCGCCGTCCCTCACCGGGCAGTAGGATTGGCGAAACGGCTGTCTTAGCGCTTGATGATGTTGTGGACCTCGAGAATCTCGGGTTCACCCGCTTGTTCGAGCGCAACGTCGGCCAAAAGTGGCATGACGCGCTGACCGAATGCCTCGAACTGCTCCTGCGAGTCCCAGATTTCGATCACTCGCAACTGACCTTCCGAATGAAAGGCGACGTGATAGTCAAACCCGTCCGCGGGCATTTCGCCGGACTCCTCTAGGCGGCGGGCGACTTCGTCGTATTGCTCGGTAGTCGTGGAAGGCACGGGCGCGTAGCGGACAACGATGCTCATGTCGATCCTCCGCGTTCGGGAAGGCCGACCTTATTCCCATCGTCGAGAGGAGCACGACTAAGCCGTGAGCGGAACAGCCCGCGCCCGGCTGAGCGCCTGCGCTAGCCATGCGAGCTTCCAGTATCTACCAGCTCGCCCGACTTCTCTGACCCTAGCCCGGCCACCGCCGGTCAGGGGGCACTAAGGAGAAGGCGATGGAACGCCTACAAGAGCAGAGCCTCTTGCTGCACGGGGTCAATGACCGAACGTGCGAAGCGAAGACTAACCTCGCGTCGGTCCTTATAGAGTTCGCGTGCGAATGCGGCGACGTGAGCTGTTGGGAAACGATGTCCCTATCGCCGGTGGACTACGCGGCCTTTCGAGCCGCGAACAACGGTACCCCGCTTCTCGCGCCTAAGCACGATTACGCGCACCGCAGGGAAGGCATGTCTACGCGGCGCGCGTTTCGCCAATCATCTCGTAAAGAACTCACTAGCTAAAGAGGGTCTAGCGAAACTAGCGCCCAAACCTCCTATCCAGATTTGCGACGACTCGTAGCACGGTTTGGTCGAAGGCTAACCCGAACTCGCGGTTTCGTCGTGTGGCGCGCCGACGGGCTTCGATTCCGGCGAGCCGCGCTGGCGCAGGTAGATCGTGAAGACGGCCATCGAGCCAACTGCGAGAAACTCCGATTGCCAGTTCTGCAGGCTTCGATCCCAAAAGTCCGCGTTCAGCAGATATTCGCCGTAGGAGATAGGGACGCTCTTGTGCTCGTCCCGGTTGTTGTTGAAGGCGCGCCATCCGTTCACTGACTGCCCGAACCAGGACAAGAAGAAGATCGCTGTCATGAGCAACATGAGCGAGTTCGAGTAGATCCAGCGGCGGATGCCTGCGGCCTTTGCCCACGCGGGAGAATCCGCCTGCGCGTACTTGCCGACCTTCTGCTCCTCGTCTGATTCCAGGCCGGCCTCGTCGAGTGCTTTCGACTCGTTGGAGCCACGCTGGAGGAGCCAGACCGTTGCAATGATGTAGAGCGAGAACTGCAGGAACTCGGATTGCCAGTTCTCGAGCAGGTCGCCGCCGAACTCGGGCGTGACGAGGTAGTGCGCCCACGAGATCGTCTTTTCGCCGTGCGCGGTCGCGTCGGCGTTGTACTGGTGCTCCCCGGCCACCGATTGGCCCGCGACCGAGGCGAGCAGGATCGCCCCGAAGAAGAGCGAGAGGGGGTTCTCGCGCAGGAACTTCACTGGTGGTTCGTGATCCCGATCGCGATGTAAAACGCGAGGCCAAGCGCGATCAGCAAGACATAGGCCGTGAAGACGAAGCGCACGGCCGCGAGGCTAGATGCGCGATCGGCTGGTGCCGCGCCGCCGAAAGCTGCCAAAGTGAGGTCCCGTCGACCGTGTCGTCAATCGACTACGCGAAACGATCACCGGCCGGTGACAGCGCCCGATAGACCTGCGGCCCTTAGGCGACGCTTGGAGTCCATAGATGACGCGCCAGCGAAGCTCCTCCCTTATCCAAGCCAGCGCGGCTCTCAGGCCTGCAGGCTGTCCAGCCTAAGGTGTCCGGCTGTGACGACCCTGCAGGCGCCGCACCAGCGTCGCACCTGCGAAGGCCTGTGAGGTGCCAAAAATCGGGTCCCACCTGCAAATCTGCATTTTCGGGAACGCGCACCGAATTTTGACACCCCACAGGCAGGCGAACGAGCGTTGGCTTGTGCAGCGCGATCGACGGCGGCTCGGGAGCCGGCGCGAGCGGCTAAGCGATCGCGACCGC
>JBBRZA010000105.1:0-10301 GCA_038237145.1 Gaiellales bacterium | reverse complement strand
CGTCGTACTTCCCGGCCAGGAACAGCACGCGAGCGTGAAGCCGCGGCACGGACTCGATGGCGTTCGCCAGGTCAGCAGCACCCGAGACGCTGACCACGCCGTCGACCTGGGGCTGGACGTTGGCGCCGGCAGCGAGCACGGCGGAGCCACCGAGCGACGCGCCGACCAGAACGACCTTCTTCGCTCCGAGCCGGCGGACGAGCTTGACCGCCGCGGCGACGTCGACCCCGGGACCTTCTCCCGACCGGTAGCGGCGTTTCTGCGACTGGCCGTAGTTGCGGAGGTCGAAGGGGAAGGCGAGGTAGCCGAGCCCGGCGAGGCGCTTGCTGTAGCTCCGCCATTGGCAGAGATCCCCGCGGCTCTGGTGAGCGAGGACGATCGCGGTTCGCCCGCGGCCGAAGCGGTGGCCCACGAGCCGCGTGCCGTCGGCGGCGCGAAACCGAATGTCGCCCGACCGTGCGGTACATCCGTCCCACGCCTTGCCGGCGGTCCCGGAACCGGCCGTGGAGACGGCAAATGCCGCCGTCACGACGAGCGCACCAAATGCGAGGATTCTCAGCCGCATGCCGCCATCATAGTCTCAGCGAGACTATGATGGCGGAGTAACTGGCTCAGGCGGCGGCGCTGTAGTCATGCGTGGGGTCGTGGCTGACGACGTTCGCGAGTAGGGACTTCAGCTGGGCGAGCTCGTGTCGCCGAACCCCCAGCTCCGTCTCGTCGGCGCCGTCGCCCTCGAGCTGTTGGGTCTCGGCGACGACCGTGCGGATTCTCTCCAACAAGGGGTCGATGTCGTGCAATGCCATCAGGCGGCCTCCTCGATCGGAACTGCTTCGAATTCGGTCTCCACCACCGAAGCCGACGGATGGGACTCGATCAGCACCGCGCCGAGCACGGCGGCGAGCGCGGCCAGGCCGGTCAGCACGTAAAAGGCGATGTCGAAACCATGGGTCAGGGCCGCGGCGCCCAGGGGAGACGATCCCGGATGGGCGTCCACGTAGCGCGTGGTGAAGGTGGTGGCGATCGTCGACACCGCGGCGAGCCCGATCGCGCCGCCGATCTGCTGGCTCGTGTTGAGCAGGCCCGAGGCGACGCCGGCGTCGGCGTGCTCGACGCCCATCAGCGCCGCGATAGTCATCGGGATGAACGTGAAGGCAAGACCGACCGCGCTCACCAGGAAGGCGGGGAAGAGGTTGAAGAAGTAGTGGCCGTCAGCCGGGAGCTGCGTGAGCAGGAGGAGCCCGGCGGCCGCGAACGCGAGCCCGACCGGCAGGACTCGCCGGACGCCGATACGCGTCACGAGATTCTGGGAGACGCTCGCGAGGGCGATGATCGTCAAGGTCAGGGGGAGGTAGGCGACACCCGTCTCGATCGCCGAGAAGTGCAAGACCTGCTGCATGTAGAGGGTCCCGAGGAAGAACTGCGAGAAGACGGAGGTGCCCAGGAGGAAGGCGGTGACGTTCGCGCCGGTGAGCGTGCGGAGCCGGAAGATGCGCATCGGCAGGAGCGGCGCCTGCGAGCGCAGCTCGATCACGAGGAAGGCGACGATCAGGGCGGCTGATCCGGCCAGGAGCGCGATCGTCTCGGTGGTGCTCCAACCGATTTCGGTCGCGCGCGTCATCGCGTAGACGAGCAGCATCAAGCCGCCTGTGACGGTTACGGCGCCCGCGACGTCGAAGTGGCGGTGGTCGAGGTCAGCCCGGCTCTCGCGCAGGAGGAACGGGGCGAGGGCGACGACGGCAAGGCCGACGGGAACGTTGATGAAGAAGATCCACGACCAGTCGAGCGAGCTCGTGAGGAGGCCGCCGAGAAGCACGCCGGCAGCGGCCCCGCTGCCCGAGACCGCGCCCCAGACACCGAGCGCGATGTTGCGCTCGCGCCCCTCGGCGAACATCGTGGTCAGGATCGAGAGCGCGGCAGGAGCGAGGAGCGCGCCACCGAGCCCCTGAGTCGCGCGGAAGGCGATCAGCGAGCCCTCGGACCAGGCGAAGCCGGCGAGCAGGGAGCTGACGGTGAAGAGGACGACTCCGGCGATGAACAACCGCCGACGGCCGAGCAGGTCGGCCATCCGGCCGCCGAGCAGCAGAACGCCGCCGAACATCAGCGCGTAGGCGGTGATCACCCACTGGAGGCTCTCCTGCGTGAAATGCAGGTCGGTCTTGATCGACGGCAGCGCGACGTTCACGATCGCGACGTCCAGGACGACCATGAACTGGGCGGCCACGAGAACGGCGAGAGCGATCCAGCGCCGGTCGGATGGGGTTTGGCTTCGTAGCGACATGGAAATCACTCTCCTTGGGAAATGCTTGCTGTGTGCAAGTCGTTTTCTACCGCATACGATCTTTGGTTGTCAAATATCTATAATTTGCTAGGGTTTCGCTATGGCAACGACTGAGCTCACCGCCAAAGAGGAACGCAAGCTCGCTCTGAGCTACCCACCGACCGTCGGCATGCTGGTGGTCAAGATCGCCCGCGCCGCGGAGCGCTGGTTCACAGAGGCGCTCAAGCCGACCGGGCTGACGCCGCGTCACCTGGGCGTCTTGTTCGAGGTGCGTGCCCGACCGACGAGTCAGCAGGCATTGATCGATTCGATCGGGGTCGACCCGAGCAAGCTGGTCGGCCTGCTCAACGACCTCGAGGCGGAGGGCTTGATCGTCCGCCGCCGAGACCCAGACGATCGCCGGCGTCACATCGTCGAACTGTCGAAGGAAGGCCGGGCCAAACTAGCCGCCGCCGAACGGGCCGTGAACGAGGTCGAGGAGCGGCTCTTCGGAGGCCTCGAAGCAGGGCAGCGGAAGCAGCTTCACGGCCTCCTCGCCCAGGTCGCCGACACGAGCGGCGTGCTCGAGGGCTGCGTCGAGATGCTCGGTCTATCTGGCTGACGGCTGCGGAAAGAGGCGTGGTAAACTTGCGCCAGCGTCGCGGGGTGGAGCAGTCAGGTAGCTCGCCGGGCTCATAACCCGGAGGTCGCAGGTTCAAATCCTGCCCCCGCTACTGCGAAAGGCGCCGGAAACGGCGCCTTTCGCTTCTCGCGGCCGGCCCACGGCTCGAGAACTTTTGCCCAAAGTTTTGCCCCGCACGGCACGTTGGGATCGTCAAAATCGAGTTGTTCGCGAACTCGCCCTCGCGAGCAGGCGGGCGACAGGGCTGCTGGCCGTTCTCGAAGCATGCGCCTGCGCCGGCGCTCAGCTCGGTCGCGCTGGCGCGGTGCTAGTCAGCCTGGCGCTCGAAGCGCGCCTGCTCCTCCGCCGTCCGCTCGGCGGTGGGAACGGCTTCGAGCCGCTCATCGGGAATCTCCTCGCCGCTTTCGATGGAGCGTCCGTAAGTGCCTTCGATCAGTCGCCCCTCGGCGCGCTCGAGCGCGGCGAGCTCGGCGCGCAGATCATCGGCCCGTCCCTCGTCGAATTCCTCTTCGTAGAGCTGCGACGCGGCATCCGCCATCTCGTCCTGCCCAGCCAGCTCTTCCCTGCCGGGAGCGCTGAGTCGAGCGAGCGCCTGCTCGATCCGAACGCGCTCGCGGCGAAGGAGGTCTCGGGCCCGTTCGAGCTCCATCTGGTCAGCGCAGTGTTGCAGACAGCTCGCCGCCAGCCGGGCGATCTCGAGTCATAGGGCCGAGGTCTCTGTCGCAGTTCCGCCAAACAGCGACAGCCATGTGCTCCGAGATGAGCAGCGCGACCTACTGGTTGCCGCGGCCGGCCTCCGCGGAGCCCGTTCCTTCGGATCGCGTCTCGAGCGCTTCAGTCTGCCGGCCGCGGCCGGTTCACTTCCGCCTCCGGCCGGGTATCACTCCCGTCTAATCCTGCGGGTGCGAAATCACAAGGTTGAGCCATCCGCACCAGCCCAGCTCGACGCCGCCGCGTATCACTTCGAGGTGCTCAAGCGCCTCGAGCTTGGCGCCGCGGGGCGGCACCGGCAACGAGGTCGGCGGCCCGTTGACCGCTGTTGTTACTTGCCGCGCGAAGTCTTCTTCGGTCGCTTGGGCTTCGGTGGCGCCTTCTTCACGGTCTGGGCAAGCGACTTCGGACGCTTCTTACTGGCCACGTCGGACTCCTTCCCGGTTGACGTGCTCCCAGGCGCACCCTACTGAGGTAGCCCCGCCCTGTGCCGTGGTCGGCTTCCTCCTCGGCGGTTGCAGCGCCGCTTCCACCTGTGATCGACCGGATGTTCGCCTTGTGGAACGGCGAAGAGGTCGATGCCGCCACCGTGTACGCCCACGGCTGCACCGAGAACGGCGGAGAGGCGACATTTAGCCGCGCCGTTTGCGTAAGCCCCGGTTAGCCTGCGTGAGTGCTCGCGCCGGACTTGTGCTTCGGCGCGCTGCTCAGCTCGTAGGCGAGCGGCTCGACTCGATCGCGATGCCGGGCGCGACGTTGGCGAGCGCAGAGAGCGCGGGCAGGTTCGGGTGAAACGAGAGAAGGGCGGCCGCGTGGCCGCCCTTCTCGGTCTTCGGTTTGCCGCTTAGGGCGTTGGATCCAACCAGCTGCCTCCGTAGATGTCGGTGTTCCCGAACGTCGCGGCGCAGTCCTGCTGCGGCGCCGGCCGGTTCGGGTCGGTCGAGCTCGTAGTCGCGGTGCCTTCCCGCAGCATGTCCCAGTACCTGTCCATCAACGGGCAGTCAGCTGCGTTGCGAGCATCGTTCCAGACGCCGGCCCCGTAGGTGTTCGTGGCGATCGTGTACACGTAGTCGCCGAGGAACTCGGCCCGCAGGTTGTTCTGGCTCGAGCCACGAGCATCGCCCTGAGCTCCGCGGTGGATCTCGGCCCAGCCGGTCGGAACTCCGCCCGCGATGTCGGAGTGCTTCTCGACGCCGACCAGCAGTCGCGGACCACCCGGCGGGGTAGATCCCGACCACGCCTTCTGCTGGAACGGCGTGTTGTACGCGTTGTAGGTGACGTAGACGTCGCTACCGCTTGGCGAGATGGCGGGCGCCGCGTAGTAGCCGCGGTCACCGGCCGTCTCGATCGGCGTCGGTGACGACCAGGTGCCGGCATTCCCACCACTGTTCGAGTAGCTGAACATCACGTGCTCGCTGTTCTGCCCGTCACGGCCGTCCAGGAATTGGCGTTTTAGGAAGCGAGGTCGACCCCTCCTCAGGAGTGGTCGAGCGGGTTGTCTCTAGAGACGGGGCCTCGAGGGTCATCCCAGGAGGCGCAAGAGCGCTTGGACTCAGGAACAACTCCGCCGCTGCAATCTACGCGGCTCCGGGCGACGGAGAACGAAGGAGCGCTCGTGGCCACCGTCCTAGGTGCGGTCAGGGCAAGCGGCGAAAGCAAGGGCTAGCTTCGACCGTCGAAGAGCGCGGATCCGGTGGGCGAGCAATCGTCGGTCGAAGCGTTTGCTTGGTGAGTTTTGGTGAGTACGCCCCAGGAAGCAGGGCTAATCCGGCGCTCGTTGAGCGGTCGGAAACAGCTAAACCGTGCCCCTTAGTCCCCCCGAGTCCCCGACGCTGCACGCTTACCATGGAGGGGCCCAGCGCCGTGTCGCACTTCCAACAGAAGGCGACACGCGTCGGCAGCGACCTGGCGCCCTTAGTCCGACGGATTGAACGCCAGCAGCTCGGGCCCGTACTCCCGCAGCCAGTCGCGCTGGTCGCGCCAGTGCGGGCGCCGCCGCTCGACGAGCATCCAGAACCGCCGCGAATGGTTCGGCACGCGCAGGTGGCAGAGCTCGTGCACGACCACGTAGTCGAGCACCTCGAGCGGCGCCAGCACAAGCCGCCAGTTGAAAGAGAGCGTGCCGCGTGCCGAGCACGAGCCCCAGAGCGTCCGCTGGCCGCCGATCCGGATCCGCTGGTAGGCGACCCCGAGCCGCTCGGCCTCCTCCTCGGCCAGCGCCGAGACGAGCTCGCGCACGCTGAGGCGCGCTTCCGACTCGCTCACCGCGAGCCGCTCGAGTCTCAGCCGCGGCACCTGCCGCCGCCGCTGCTCCACGATCCATGGCCGCTTCTCCACGAGCACGCGCTCGACCTCCGCGCGGCTCATCGACCGTGGCACGGTCAGCCGCGCCGGCTCGCCCCAGGGCACCTCCAGCCGCCACTGCCGCGCCCGCGGCGACCGCCGCACCTCGACCGCGTCCATTCGCACGAGCCTAGCTTCCGATTCGGCGGGGTCTGGACGTCGCATTGCGTTCGACCTGGTCGTGCGCGACCGGGTGCGCGCGTAGTCGTCGGGGGCGACACAGCCGACAACGCCGACTTCATCGACGCAATGAACAGCTGGCTGCCGATCGTGTTCGTCTTCGTGCTGGGGCTGAGCTTCGTGCTCCTGACGATCGTCTTCCGTTCGATCGTCGTCGCGGCGACCTCGATTGCGCTCAATCTGCTCTCGGTCGGCGCCGCCTACGGGCTCGTCATCCTCGTCTTCCGCCACGGGATCGGCAGCGGGCTGCTCGGCTTCCAGCGGGTGGACGCGATCGAGGCGTGGGTTCCGTTGTTCCTGTTCTCGGTGCTGTTCAGAATGCGCTCAAATGCCATACGTGCGACAAACGGCGCCGTTTTGGCCCCCTTAGCGGCTTCCTAGCCCGAAAGAGATCCCCGCCAGGCACGCCTGGGCTTGCTGTACGTCCTCCTCCCGCCCCGACGTGCGACACCCCTCTATGTGCGTACCCTCGGGCGAGGACTTCCCTATATGCACCGGCAGATGATTCGCCAGGTGAACAAGCAGCTGAAGCAGCTGAAGCAGCTGGCCGACTCGAGCTACCCGAAGGTCGAGGGCTGGGCGTCGATCCCTGCCCCCGGCGACCTCGACTATCCCGTGCCGCCGGCTTACAGCCTCGGTGACCCAGACAGCGACGCCTGGCTCGCTTGGTATACCGACAACAGGTCGGGGAGCTCCATCTCGGGGGGATTGTTCAAATCAAGCCCCGAGATATCGAGCACGCGCTGCTTGAACCAAAGGTCGAACTCGTGCTGCGACTGCACGAATTGGGAGAACGCTTGCTCGAGTTCTCGCTTTCGATGTAGATCACGGCAGCGCTGCCACCGTCGATCGGAGCACGCCATGCAATCTCCTTCGTGATCCCGAGTCGCTGCTCTGAGCGGTCGTAATCCTGTTGTCGCGGCCCGTCTACCTCTCGGTAGAAGGCACGAAGCTCGTCCTCCTTACCAGGAAGCACAGGGACGACGAGGCATGTGTGATCCATGACCTCCTCCTTTCGGTCGAACGTCCCGAACAGAGCGAAGCTACATCTACGCGAGCCCGGTTACAACCGTCGAGGAGACCACGGCTGAGAGCGCCAGGTCCGTCGCGGGTATCGTCGGCCTTTCGATCCCCACCCCAACCTTTGGCGACCACGCGAACACGTACCTGCCTGTCGCCTTTCGGCTCTTCTGCGACAACCAGAGCCGGCTACGCCCCGGCCATAGGGTCCGATCCGACCCGGCCGCAGCCCTCGCGACGGCTCAGCTGATGTAGTCGTGTAGGAATTGGATCTCGAAGCTCTGCCGCTTCGTCTTGAATTTGACGACGTCCCCGATCGAGACGATCCCTACCACCTCGCCGCCGTCGACCACCGGGACGTGGCGGATCCGCCTTTCCGTCATCAGCGCCATGCACTCATCGACTGTCGTCTGCGGCGTGACCACGATCAGCGGCGAGGACATGATCTCCCGAACAGCGGTCTCCTTGTCCGTGCGCCCCTCGAGCGCCACGCGGCGGAGGTAGTCGCGCTCAGTGACGATCCCCGTGATCTCGTCGCCCTCGGTCACGAGCAGCGAACCGACGTTCGCCTCGACCATCCGTTTCACCGCCTCGAACACCGAGGCGTCTGCCTCGATCCGGAGCACGTCGTGGCCCTTCTCGCCGAGGATCTCCGACAACTGGTTCATCGCGGCTCCTTCCCCGATGCCGTAAGCCAGGGTCAGCCATTCTCGCCACTCGGATGGTCGAACGCAATGCGACGTCCAGACCCCGCCGAATCGGAAGCTAGGCTCCTGCGAATGGACGCGGTCGAGGTGCGGCGGTCGCCGCGGGCGCGGCAGTGGCTCAAGATCCCGCCGTAGGCATTGGACGGCGAAGAGCGTCTTCACCCTCGCTCTAACGAAGGAACCGAGGTGCAAGCGTTCTGCAAGCACCGGGCTTCCGCGGCGATGTCACCGTGTTCCGCCTAAATCCACCGGCCGTTGGCCATTCTGGCTTGGAGCCTGCATTTCCGCGGAATACGGCGGCACGCGTTAGCTCATTCGAGGAGGCTCATAACCCGGAGGTCGTAGGTTCAAATCCTGTCCCCGCTACTGCGAAAGGCGCCGGAAACGGCGCCTTTCGCTTCTCTTGGCCGCTGCGGGCGTCCGGGTCTTTTGCCGGAACTTTTGCCCAGTTTTCTGTCGGAGGGATCCGCGATCAGGAGGGATTGGCTTTGGCGTGGAGTCGCTCAGCGCCTTGACACGCTGACAGACCACCAGGCCGGGAGCTGACCTACTCGCAGCCGTGAAGGCTGGGGCTGGGCAGGTTCCACCAGGGGGACGCCGGTGCTAGCGTCGCCGGTGGTGCACGTCGAGCAGGTGGACTTCATCTCGATCCCGACGCGGGACGTTGCACGCGCGATCGCGTGGTACCGCGACGTCCTCGGGCTGCCCGCAAGCCAGGTGTCGGACGGAGAAGTCGAGACGCCGAACGTGACCCTGAGCTTTTGGCAGCCCGAGCTGGAGGATCTGCCGTTCGCCCCGAACGAGGCTGGGTTCGCGATCCGGGTTTCGGACGTCTCTGCGGCGAGAGCCGAACTCGAAGCGAAGGGCGTCGAGTTCATCGCCCAGACGTGGGATTCGGGCGTCTGCCACTTCGCAGCCTTCCGCGACCCGGACGGCAACACCATCATCCTGCATCGCCGCTACGCACCGAGGATGCCGCGCGATCAGCGGTGACGGTCGCCTGGGCCAGCGTTCGGGAATGTCCCCCGAACGTGTCACGGCGCTGGGATGAGTGCGGTGGCTGAGGCCTGCCTCGGTTACAAAACGCCCAGGAGAATACGCCCGATCCGAGCGGCAAGGTGGAATCCAAGCCGGGCGGTCTGGCGTAGTAGCCGGCAGCGGCTTGCTGTCCTCTCTCGATGGAAGGAAAGCATCGATGGACGCGGTGGGACGCTTCCAGGAAATCGTCTAGGAGGCAAGAAATGACGGAATCGAGTCTGTACGAACGGCTCGGTGGCGCATTCGCCATCGCAGCAGTGGTTGATCACTTCAGCGAGGCGGTCGTGCGTAACCCGAGCGTCGGCCAGACATCGGAGAACGCCGCTCTCCGGGAATGGCACACCAACAATCTGGGCAGACTTCCAGGCCTCAAGTTCATGCGCACCTTGTGGGTCTGCAACGTTGCCGGTGGGCCCCAGCAATATGCAGCAACGGAACCGGGCAGTACTCCTCTTGGCCTCGAAGAAGCCCATCGCGAACTGAAGATCTCCCCCGCCGAGTTCGATGAAGTCGCGGCTGAACTTGGGCGAACGCTTGACTTCTTCAAAGTGCCGGAGCGGGAGAAGGAGGAAGTTCTGGCTGCATTTGCCGCACACAAGGGCGAGGTGACCGAAGGGTACTCCTCGTAGCCCGGTCGAAATCCGCGAATCGCTGGACAGCAACGCCTTCTTCCCACGGTCGCTTGTCCCGTTAGGAAGGTGCAGGTGAGGCCGTCCTCGCCTGGGCCACCGTTCGGGAATGTCCCCCGACCAGCGCCCCGGTGGCCGTGGGGACGCTACGTGGAGACGAACGTGTGCGCCGGATAGATCTCCGGTGGGGCCTCTATGCCTACCTCTTGCAGGATCGGACCGAGCTTGTCCCCGAACTGGCGTGCGGCATCCTCCGAGTCCCACACATCGACAACGCGGAAGCCGCCCTCAGCCTCTCCGGCGATGTGAGTCAAAAGTCCTTCGACGGGCCAGTCCGCAGTGGAGTGGACGCCCTTGCCATCAGTGAGCTTTCGCACCGTTTCCTCGTAGCTCTCCCTCGTCAAACCTGCTCCCTGATGAACGAGTACGACCGGCACGGCTACCTCCTAGGTAGGTCGGAACGATGCAAGACTACGACAGTCCCTCGGCGCGAAGCAACTCTGCTGCGTCGGTACCGAACGGGGAAACCTGCCCGCTCGGGCTCCCCGCCGACGCAGCGAGCGTCGCCTGGGCCAGCGTTCGGGAATGTCCCTTGAAGAGAAAGGGCCCGGCAACTGCCGGGCCTTTTCTCCGATGCGCTACTTGCGCCGGTCAACGGCCGCCTTGAGAGCGCCCTTGTTCATCTTCGATCGGCCGGGGATCTTGAGTCGCTTGGCCTCTCTGAGCAGTTGCTCCTTTGTCCGCTCCTTACCCTGCGCCATGAGAGCCTCCCT
>JBBRZA010000104.1:0-10326 GCA_038237145.1 Gaiellales bacterium | reverse complement strand
TCGGGACAGTTCAGCGGGCGCGAGCTCTACCTCGTAAACAGCGATGGCAGCGGATCTCGGCGTCTAACCGACTGGCCGGGCGCCGACGGGGCCTCCGCCTGGCTCCCGAGCGGCGAGATCGTCTTCTCGCATTTCAGCGGTGACGAGCCTCTGCCGCACTGGCACCTCGTCAGGCCCGACGGCTCCGGCTTGCGCTCGCTGCCCTGGCTCTACGGAGCCGGCGAGCCGCTGGACTGGCTCCAGCAGCGCTAGGAGAGGCGCGTGTCCGCCCTAGACTGGAGTATCGACGCGTACGTGAGGCGCTCACACGAGGAAGCCGCACTTGCCGGCGCCGCGGGCGCCGAGGCGGACGCCGCTCGCCGTGAGCAGGAGCTCGTCGAGCGGGCGCGGGCTGGAGACGTTTCCGCCTACGAGATCCTGCTGGTCGAGCACGAGCGCTTTGCCTATCGCGTCGCCTACCTAATCAGTGCTGACGCCGCCGACGCCGAGGACGCGCTGCAGGAGGCGTTCATCAAAGCCTTCCGCGGGCTGAGCCGCTTTCGCCGCGGCGCCGCCTTTCGGCCCTGGCTCTTGAAGATCGTCAGCAACGAGGCGCGGACGAAGCGACGCTCGCGCCGCCGTCACGCGGCGATCGCCTCGCGAGCGATCGAGCGAGAGCCGGGAGCGCCGTTGGACTCTTCGCCCGAGTCGAGCGTCCTCTCGGAAGAGATGCGCCGTCGGCTTCTCCGCGCCGTGGACGGCTTGCCGGAGAAGATGCGGCTGGTCGTAACCTGCCGCTACCTGCTCGAGCTCTCTGAAGAGGAGACCTCTGCGCTGCTTGGGATCCGCGCCGGGACGGTCAAGTCGCGCCTCTCGCGAGCCCTTGAAAAGCTGGAAGTGCGCCTGGGGGCAGCGGAATGAAGGACCTCGAACGGATGCTCGTCGAGCTCGGGCGAACGCTGCGCGAGCCGGAGCCGCCGCCGGCGACGCAGCGCGCCGCAGAGCAGCTGCGCCGCGATCGCCTGCGGCCCGGCCATCCGCGCGCTCGGGCCGGCCTTGCGGTCGCACTTGCCGCAGCGTCAGTTGCGGCAGTCGCCGCGGTACCTGCCGCCAGGACGGCGATCGCCAATCTCTTCAACTTTGGCGGCGTCTCAATCGAGCGCGTCGATCAGTTGCCGCCGGTCTCGCCGCGCAGCGAGGTCGCCCCCGGGAAGGAGCTCGAGCTGGCGACGGCGCGAGCCCGGGTCTCGTTCGGCGTCCTCGTTCCGGCGCGCGACCCCAAGCCGAGTCACGTCTTCTTGTACGCAGCCGATCCGCCCGGCGGGCAGCTGACGCTGATCTACGGGGCGCTGCAGCGGCCGAGACTCGTGATCACCGAGTTCATTGGCGATCAAGCCCGCGGAGTCTTCAACAAGAAGACCGGCCGGCTAACCACAGTTGAGCGCGTGAGCATCGGCGGTCAGCCAGGCATCTGGCTCAGTGGCGCCAAGCACGCCTTTTCCTTCGTCGACGGTGCCGGGACGACACGAACCTATGAGACGCGACTCGCTGCCCACACGCTCATCTGGCAGCAAGGGCGGTTGACGCTTCGGCTCGAAGGAGATCTGAGCAGGTCTGAGGCCCTCCGCCTTGCCCGCTCCTTCGAGCCGGCGCGCTAGGGGAGCACGGTCGCAGGTGGCCGCGCCTCCGCAAGAAACTCGCTCGCAGGGGTCCGCGACTTTCGGTTGATGGAACGGATCGCCCGACTCCCGCGTATGAGCAGGCAGTGGACGCCCTTCGCCGCCTGATCGCAACGGGGCTCCCACTCCCCCGAGGAGCACACTGCGCCGGAGCCGCCGCCTTCAAGCGGCGCTCCGGCTCGCTCCTCGTGCTTGCTCTAGCCGGGCTGCTCGCAGGGTTGTGCGCGGGGGCGGCCGCCTCCACGGGCAGGGACGGCGCCTTCCCTGAGCGGACCGAGCCGCGCGTTGTCACGGTCAGCCGGCCGCAGCCCCCGCGGGTCTTCGGCCCGCGTAGTTCGAGCTCGACCCGGCTCGTCTACCGTTTCACGGCAGGCGAGCGAGGCCTCGCCCCCAGCCGTCTTCATTTTCGCTGCGCAGTCGATGCGCAGAGCTTGCACCGCTGTCCCCGTGTACTGCGCCTACGGCTGAGGGTCGGAAGGCATCTACTGCGAGTGCAAGCAGTCGATCCCCGCGGCCGTGTGAGCCGCCTCGTGCGCATCCGGATCACGATTCGCCAGGCACAGGACGGCGTAAGCGTGCGCGTCGGCAGCCAGCCGATCAACACCGCCTACGGTGCGGGTTCGATCTGGGTAGCGAACTACGGGGACGCAACGCTCTCGCGAATCGACGAGACGGCGAACCGTGTTACCGCCACGATCCGCATCGGCGCCGCGCCCTACGGGATTGCCTTCGGCGCCGGGGCGGCCTGGGTGACCGACTCGATCAACGGGCTCGTCCTGCGAATCGACCCTGGATCGAACGCGGTCGTCGCGCGCGTAGCCGTCGGCGGCTCCCCGACCGGACTCACCTTCGGCGAGGGTGCCATTTGGGTTGCCAACCGCGACGGCTCGGTCGAGCGAATCGATCCCGGCTCTAACACCGTGACGGCGCGAGCGGCGTTCGGCCGTCCCGGAATCGCCGAGGTCGTCGGCTTCGGCAGTGTCTGGGTCACGACCGAGGACGGCGCTGTATTCCGGATCAACTCCACGACTGGCGCCCTCGCCGCCGGCCCAGTCCCAGTCGGCGGGGATGTGGACGACGTGACGGTTGGACCCGACGCCGTCTGGGCAGCGAGCCTGACCGGCAGATCCGTCGCCCGGATCGACCCCGCGAGCAACCACGTCGTCGGGCGGGTGGAACCGGGCGGACAGGCGAGCGGCGTGATCTACGCCGGCGACCGGCTTCTCGTCAGCCTCTACGACCGCGGCCTCGTGCAGAGGATCGATCCAGCGAGCGGGCGGATCGTCAAGACATTTCGGGTGGGTTTCTCGCCACGCGGAATGAGCCTGGGCGGAACGGGCGTTTGGGTTTCGAACCAGCACTCGGGAACGGTCACGCGGCTACATCCCTAGGAAGGGCTGACCGCGCCAACGCCGCCTGAGAGGAGCCATCGTTCTGGAATCGGTTTACGCTAGCTCGCGAGTCGCAATGCAGCTCGAGCTCCGGCATCTCCGCTACTTCCTCGCCGTCGCCGAGGAGCTGAACTTCAGCCGTGCTGCCGAGCGGCTCCACATCGCGCAAACGGTGCTCTCTGCGTGACGCCCGTGCCGACCGAGCAGCAGCGAGGCTGGCTGCGGCCGTACGCGGGCAGCGTGGCTTGCCACGCATCGGCTTCGTCGCTCAGGGTGCAGGTGAGACCGGCACCGAGATCTTGCGGCGCTTCGCGGAAAAGTTCCCGGCGATCGAGACCGAACTCATGGAGCCGCCTCGCTCGAGGGTAACCAGCGGCTCGTCCGCAGCAGGAGGCGGACGCGGCTTTGCGATGCATCCACGGCATCGATTCGCCTCGCAGCGAGCGGTGCGGCCTGAAGAGCTTCTCGATGAGCCGATCGTCGCCCACTGGGACCACCTCTCCGAGGCGACACTCGCCTACTGGCTTGCTCCGTTTCGCACAGAAGGGGCGCGGGCGATCTGAGTGCCAGGAGCATTGACGAGTGCCTGTCCGTCGTGACGCAGGACTGGCGGTCTTTTGCGTGCCGGAATCGGTGCAGCATTCTCCAATCCCTGGCTGGCAGCTACCGCGAATCGAGGAACCTGACTACGGCTAGCACGCGCCGGTGGTCGTCGGCCGATGGCGGTAAACGCAACGTCGCGAAGATGTTTTTCACGTGCTTCTCGACCGTGTGCTCGGTGATGAAGAGGCGCTCACCGATCCCCTTGTTCGAACGCCCCTCGGCCATCAAGGCGAGCACCTCCAGCTCTCGCTCGGTCAGATCCTCGAGCGGGTTGTCACCTTTGAGGCGCTGACCAACGAGCTGCGCCACGACTGACGGGTCGAGCACGGAAGCCCCCTCGCCGATCCGCCGGATCGTGGCCGACAGCTCAGCGAGATCCGAGACCCGGTCCTTGAGGAGGTAACCGACCCCTTCCGTTCCCTCTGAAAGCAGCTCGACCGCGTACCGGGCCTGCACGTACTGGGAAAGCACGAGGATCCCGGTCTGCGGCCAGCGCGCCCGGATTAGCTTCGCTGCTCGAAGTCCTTCGTCCGTGTGAGTCGGGGGCATGCGGATATCGACGATCGCCACGTTAGGCCGACAGCGGTCGACGAGCGCGTACAGCTGTCCGCGTCCGCGGCAAGCCCGACCACCTCGAAGCCCGCCTCCTCCAGCAAACGCGATAGGCCCTCGCGCAGGATGACGACATCGTCCGCGACGACTACACGCACGGGATCTCCGCACGCAAACGTGCCGCGGCCCGGCGGGCTCGAGACGGTGAGCCGGCCGCCGAGCGCCTCGACGCGGTCGGCGAGGCCACGAAGGCCCGATCCGCCGCCAGCTCGAGCGCTCCAACGCCGTCGTCAGAAACCTCGACGACGAGTATGGCGCGGTCGAAGAAGGCTCCGAGCCGCACCTCCCTCGCGTGGGAATGCTTGGCGGCGTTCGTAAGCGCCTCGCTGGCGACAAAGTAGGCGGCACCCTCCACCTGCTCGGGCAGCCGATCGCTGATGGCGACGTCCAGGCGAACCGGCAGCGCCGCGCGCCTCGAGAGGTCGTCGAGCGCGGCGGGCAGGTGTCCTTGAAGCAAGTCGGCGTTGGACTCGCCGCCGCAGTCCTCATCGACGCCACCCTCATCCGCGGCGTGCTGCTACCGGCAACGATGAGCTTCTCGGCGACTGGAACTGGTACCTACCCCGCCAACTCGACTGGCTGCCCAGGTTCGCACACGAGCGGGTCGAGAGCCGCGAGCGCCTCGAGCCCTCGGTCGAAACGACTGCTTAGAAGCGGTCATGGAACGAGGATCACAAAGAATGCGTCGTGCTGTCCGGCCTCCTGCTCCACGCCCACCTCGCGGACGTCGAGCGATCCGGCCGGCGAGTACGAAAAGAGCTTGACCAGGTCCTGGAACGTCGGCGGCGCTGTAGATTCCGCCGCCGCCGCCGCCGCCGCCGCCGCCGCCGCCGCCGCCGCCGAGCCGCAGCCGAGCCGCAGCCGAGGCCGAAGGCGGCCGCTACCGCAAGCGCAGACAGGAATCGCACGGCTCGAAGTCGCGATACCACATCGCTACTACTCGCAGAGCGCGGTTGGGTTCCGTTCGCACTTCGATCACCCGGAGCCGGCGATCCAGAAGCACTCATCCGCCTTAGATTGAGGGAACGGATCGCCAGGCGTTGGCGTAGTAGCAGGGAGTGGAGGCCGTCCGTGGTTTCACCCCAGGGGGCTCTCTCTCCCCAGAGGAGTCAGCTCGGCCGGGGCGACCGCAGCCGCAGACCACCGCCCCGGCCGGCTCCTCATCGTCTTGCTTTAGGTTGTGAATACCGACGGACGCGGCGCCTTGGATTCGGCTCCACCGCCAGCTCGCGGGAGACGTGCAGTCGGGCGACAGTCGCGCCGCTTTCTGTCGGCGATCGTTCTGCTTGTCGGTCTGTTCCTGCTCGGCCCAGGAGGGGGCCCAGGCGCACCGTCAGTGGCAACGTGGCTGCGAATCCGCCTTCCGGGCGCCTCCTGTGCCCGGGGAACTCCCTACGCATTCTGGACGCACCTGTCTTCGCGGCGGAACGTTCTCCTCTACTTTCAGGACGGCGGCGGGTGTTGGAGCTACAGCACCTGCGTTAGCCATAGCGGTTTCTTCCAGGACTCGCTACGCTCCCCAGACGATCCGGGTTTACCTGAACGGGGCATTCTCGCCTTTCGCAACCCGGCCAATCCATTCAGGGGCTATTCGATGATTTACATCCCCTACTGCACCGGCGACGTGCACTGGGGAAATCATGTGCAGACGTACTCCGATGGACACGGCCACTCGTTGGTCATTCATCACGTCGGTTTCGCCAACGATCGTCGTGTGCTTTCTTGGGTCTACAAACACTTCCGCGCTCCCGCGCGGGTGTTCGTGACGGGCTGCAGCGCCGGAAGCGTCGGCTCGGCCGCCTTCGCCCCGTACGTGATACGTCACTACCCGCAAGCAACAGTCGGGCAGCTCGGAGACTCGCTCGCGTTCGTCTTCCCACGGCCCGTCGACATCGTCGACGGCTGGCGCGCGGATCGCAACCTGCCGCGCTGGATCACAGCGGTGCGGGCGCTCAACCCACACCGCCTGGCCATGGCCGACTACTACAAGGCGATGGCCCGCTACTACCGTACGCACGGCTTCGCGCAATTCAACTACGCCGAGGATGCCGTGCAGACCCGCTATTGGGTGGCGCTGGGAGGCGAGAGTGCCGCTTTTCCCGCAGCTCTCGATGCGAGCGTGCGTGAGATCGAATCGCATGCGGCGAACTTCCATGCATATTTCGCGCCGGGAGGTGAGCATTGCGTTCTTCCCCTCGACCGCTTCAATAGGACGCGTGTGGGAGGCGTCCGCCTCTCTGAGTGGGTGACCAAACTCGCCAGAGGCCGTCCTGTCAGCTCCGTGCGACCGAACTGAGACCGGAGAAAGCAGGGTTCGCCTGGGAACATCCGCGGCCAAGTCGGGTGCGGCGACCCCTGAATCGCGCGAGAGCCTAGGGCTCATAGTCCGACCGCAGCGCCCAGGATCGGGCGCGCAGACGGCGCTCGCCCGTGTAGCCAGAAGCTAAGACCAACCACAATGCCTGCTTCGAGGACCGATCCGTCCTCGGCGACGCGACGCTCGCTGAGAGTCATCGCAAGCCTTAAGCAGGTAATCGACGCCCTCGGTGCCCGCGGAGAAGAGTTCAATCGCATAGCGAGACTGGACATATTGCGAGAGGACGAGGATGCCGTCTCGCGCCAGTGCGCGCGGATCGTCTTCGCTGTCTGGAGCGTTGACATGCGGATGTCGTCCCGTCCCAGAGAAAAGGATGTCGCCCCTCCCCAGAAGACGACGGAAACGCGATCGACGACTCTCGGCCGGTTGCGACGGACTCGTCCTGCTAGCCGCTCGCGGTCGAGGGGGTTGACCCCTTCTTACCATGGAACCCGCGGCGCCTCGCAGGCGTAGAGGTTTCCGATGGCACATTGAGACAGGTCGCTGCCGCGCTGAGCCGAGGAGAACGCCCGAGGCTGCTCGCTGGCTTGGCCGCGATCCTCGTCGGCGTGAGCGGGTTTGGCCTGGCCGGCGCCCGTGGTGCGGGACAGCCGAGCCCTTACCGCGCGAATCAAAACGTCAATGTCTCGCAGGCTTCCGGCCCTCAAGCCGAGGTGCGGATCGCAGCCGACCCGCGCTCACCGTCCCGCCTGCTGGCGGCCTCCAACTCCGACGATGACCCGGGAATGCGCGTTTACCGCTCCGACGATTCCGGGCACAGGTGGAGCTCCGAGGTCCTTCCGAGCCCGCCGAACAGCGTCCCCGCTCCCTGTCACGCGGATCCTGCGCCGGCGATCGATGGGAACGGCAACCAATTCGTCGTCTACATTCAATCCGCGCAGAGCTGTGAACAGGGTGGCGAGCACGTCACGATCCGCATCGCCGTCCGCAGGCCTGCCGATCGCACATGGCACTACTGGAGCGAGAGTGCACTACCCGAGGATCCTCGTGGGTCATTCGACGACAACCCGTGGCTGGCCATTGACACCGATCCGAGCAGTCCGCACTTCGGCCGGCTCTACCTCGCCTGGTTTCGTTCGGTCGCGGGTCGTCGGCTTGGTTTCGAACTCAGTCACAGCGACGACCAAGGAGTTCACTGGTCGGACCCGCGGCTCGTCAGCGATCGCGTCGTCGATGCTGGCTATCCCAGCTTGTCGGTCGGAGACGGCGGAGCCGTGTATGCGGCCTGGCACGATTTTGGCCGCGGCTCGCTCTTCCTCGATCGGTCGACGGACGGCGGAGAGACGTTTGGACGGGACGTCAGACGGGCGATCCGTGAGCGCGACGCACGCGACTGCCCCAACGGGCGACCGATAGCCGCCCAAGGCCTGCGTTGCATCCGTTCGGACCCGACGGTAACTGCAGACGCGCGGCACGACCGGGTCTACTTGACCTACTCCGACCAGGCCCGCAACGGCAGCGAGGACGTCTTCGTCGCGGCCTACGACCAGAGGCTGAAGCCGAAGAAGGGTTTCCCACGGCGCGTCGGCCGATTCGAGCGACGGCCCACCGATCAATTCTGGCCGACAGCAGCCCTCGATCGCGCGAACGGCCGCTTGTGGCTGTGCTTTTACAGCACGGGAACCGGTGCGGCGCGTGTACGTGCAAGCTTCTCGTGCGCGGCGTCGAGGGCCGGCGGCCGCCGGTGGTCGCCGTTCACGAGAGTCGCGAGCGTCCCTTCGGACGAACGCCGATCCGGGGCGAGCGAGTTCGGTTACGGCGACTATGAAGGACTCGCCGTCTCAGCGGGCTACGCGCACCCCATCTGGACGGACGGTCGGGATCTTGCGACGGGGGGCGAGGAGATTTACACCGCCGCGGTCGGCGGCTCCGCCGTTCAGCAGGTGGACGTTTCGATTGCTGCCGGCTCGCAAAACGAGCCCGCGATCGCAATCGATCCCAGCGATCCGGGTGTGCTCATTGCCAGCTCCAACTCTCTCGTTTCGCCGATGTCCGTTTACACCTCGACGGACGGTGGCGCGTCGTGGTCGTCCCAAGCCGTCCCGCCGGACCGGCCGGACGGAGTCTGCGTCGGCGACCCCGGGGTGGCGATCGACTCACGGGGCCGCGAGTATTTCTCGTTCCTTCGCGACAGCCCGTGTGGAGGGGAGGTCTTCGCAACCGGCCTGTTCGTCGCGACGCGGGCAGGCCCCCGAGACGCGTGGCAGATGCCCTCCGAGTCCCTGGCGGGCCCGCTCCAGGCCGATGAATCGAACGACAAGCCGGCGCTCACCGTCGATACGTCGGCCGACTCGCCGTTTCAGAACCGCCTCTACGTCGCCTGGTCACGCGCGATCGGGTCCGAGAACCACGCGATCGTCATCAGCCACACGGATGACGGCGGCAAGACCTGGACCGCTCCTGTCGCGGTCAGCAGAGGAACGGTTGACGCCGGTTACGCAAGCGTTGCGACCGGGCGCGGGGGAGAGGTGTACGTCGCATGGCATCCGTTCGAGGAGGATCGAATGCTGATTGCCGCCTCGTTCGACGGCGGCGAGCACTTCGGTGATTCCCGGCTCGTCGACGTGAAGCGGAACCGCTCCTCCTGCCCTGCGAGCTGGCGGATCCCGGCTCAGGCTCGCCGTTGCGTCCGACCAAACCCGATCGTGACCGTCGACGGCAGCCGGGGCGCGTACCGTGGGCGAGTCTATGTGACCTATGAGAATCAGGCGGCCGACGGGACACAGGACGTCTATCTCGCCGCCTTCAACCGGTCGCTGGCTCCACTCCTGGGCGCTCCCGCTGGTCATCGCCTGTTCGTCGGCTCCCGACTACGCAGACTCCGCGCTCGCGCCGACCAGTTCTGGCCGGCCTCGGCAGTTGACCAGCGGAGCGGGACGATCTGGGTCTGCTTTTACGACACGGCTGGTGACCGGACGCGGCGCCGAACATGGTTCTCCTGCACCCGATCGACCAGTGGTGGGCAGCACTGGTCGTCGATTGCACGCGCCGCGAGCACTCCCTCAGACGACACGCCCAGGTGGGCCTCCCCGCTTCAGTACGGCGATTATGAGGGACTTGCCGTGAAAGACGGCCTCGCCCATCCGATCTGGACCGATACGAGGCGAGGCCGGTCCGCACTCCGCGAAGAGATCTACACGACCGTCGTATTGGAGCCCTAGGAAGCGCGGCCGTTCGTGCGTCTGCCGCCCGGCTGAAGCAGAGAACGTTCTCCGGCGTCGGGTGACAGGCTCGCACGCGCTACAGTCCTCACGCTCGAGCGAAGCCCGGAGCCGTAACACGGTCAACGATGCTGGCTCCGTTGAGGAGTGGGCTCGAACGATGGAGCCTTTATAGAGCCCCGTGGTTGCAATTCGTGGCAATCAGCGGCAATTGCTCAACCGCGAAAACCGGCGAATTGCTTCGCATCAGAAACAACGTCCTTCCAAGCGGCTAGGGCGGCGGGATCGCCGACAGGGCGCGGCGGAAATCCGTTTGCGAAAAGCGCGGCCGCTTCGGCCGTAATTGGATCGAAGCCAGGCGCAGAAGGGAGCTGAGGGGTTTCAAACCCGGTTCATGCCGCTGCTTGGTGGTATTCGTGGATCAGTCCGCCGAGTCGGTCGCGGCGCTTGATCTCTCCGGCGCTGGGCCGAGGGTCGGCGTTTGTCGAGTCCGGCGAGAGCAGCGCGAGCCCGCGATGAGGGCG
>JBBRZA010000103.1:0-10518 GCA_038237145.1 Gaiellales bacterium | reverse complement strand
GCAAGCCGGTAGACCCGATGCCGTACCTGAAGCACGTCGCCGGCTCGCTAAGATAGCCGCGCCAGGGCGGTTAGCTCAGTTGGGAGAGCACCAGCTCGACAAGCTGGGGGTCACTGGTTCGAGCCCAGTACCGCCCACCTCATCAAAGAGCCGAAAGTCCTGCTAATCAGCGGGTCTTGGCTCTTTCTCGTTGGCGCTCGTTTTCCGCTTTAGAACGCTGAAATCCGACCGTTTCGTTGTAAGACTTCCCCACAGACTTCCCCACACGGCCGGTCGCGAAAGCCGGTTCAGCTCGCGCAGGTCATGAGTGCAGAATCACGGAAGCGCCCAAACTAGGATGACGTGCCGTGGGCGCGTATGACGACTACGAGCGTTCTGAAGGCTTGTACCTCCAAGCGCGACGGTGCTGACCGGGCAAAGCTCGCATCCGCCGCGAAGGCGGTCAGCAAGGTTGCGGGGGAGTGGGAGAGGGTTTGCCTACCGCGAGTTCTTCACCGCGCGCAACGCCCAGGACGAGACAGCGCGGGAGGTCGTACAGAAGGAGATCGAGGCAGAGAAGGCCGAACTCCTTCGGCTGATATCGCCACGGCCCCACGCGCGCGATCAGCCGCTCGCGCCTCGGTAGATCGTGGGGCCGGAACCGCTGCCGATGCCGAGCAAGGCCTCAGTCGAGCTGCGCGATACGCCTGTGCGTGCTCGCCCGCTCCATGTACGCGTCGACCAGGGCGACGGCCTCCTCCTCATTCCCGGGCATCAGGTGACCGTATACCGCAATGAGGAGGCTCGCGAAGGTGTGGCGGCACTCGTGGAGTCCGATCGGATTGAGGTTGCTTCGGCGCCACGCGGTCAACGCATGCTTCCGGACTGCCGTGGGCGTAAACGGGCGCGCGACGGCCGAGCCGAAGACGAGGCCATCGCCGCGGCGTGTGACGAGCTTGTGCTCAACGAGCAGGTCTCGGAGCGCGGCGACGATTGGGACGTTACGTCGGCCAGCGCGGCTCTTCGGCTCACCGGTCTCTCCGTGGCTCGTCATGCTGCGCTCGACACGTATCAGACCGCCGGCAAGGTCGACGTTCGTCCAGAGGAGCGCGCGGAGCTCGCCGCGGCGCAGACCAGCGTAGAACGCGCAGCCCCACAACGCGCGATCCTCGGGGCGCAGCGCCGCGATGAGCGCCGCGGCTTCGGTCGGCGAGGCGATGCGTTCGCGGCGGCCGCGAGTAGCCGGAAGCCGAAGTCGTTCGCACGGGTTGACGGCCAAGTCGCCGTCCTCGATCGCGCGCCGGTAGATCACCTGGAGCGGCTTGAGCGCGTTGCGGATCGTGCTCGGGTCGGCGCCGGCCGCGAGCAGGTCGTCGGCAAGGCGCTGGACGTCGCGCCGCTGGATCTTCGATAGCTTCGCGCCGCTGAGCGTGGGGAGGACGTGGAGCCGCAACGAGCGTTCGTACTCGCGCACAACCGAGGGCTTGTAGCGCTCGCCGCTCTTCGTTCGGATTGCGCCGCTCGCGATTTCGTCGACGAAGGCTTCCGCGGCCTCGAGGAGCGTCTGGGACGTTCCGGTGAGGCGGACGCCCTTCGCTGCCTGCGTCTGAGCCCCAGCGCGCCAGCGGCGGGCTTCGCCGAGTGTGCTGAACGTCTTCGAGACCTTGCGCTTGCTGATGGCGTCATAGGCCGCGACGCGGTAGCCGGGATTGCAGTTGCAGCGCTTGCCGCTTCGCGACGCACACGAGCGGGCGTGACGGACTTCGATTCCCTCGGCCATCAGGTGCTCCGTGCGACGGTAGCGCGAGCCGCGGCGCGGTCCAACCAGCGCTCGAGTTCCGCGAGTGCGACGAGGATGCGGCGGCCGCGGCGGACAACGCGGAGATCGTCGATGACGTGCTCGTCGAAGTAGTCCCGGCTGACGCCCAGCACCGCCGCTGCCTCGTCCGGGCTGAGCGCGAGTCGCGGGCCGAGCCTCGCAGGAGCGGACGGGCCGTTTCTACGCTGGCGCGGTCTCTCGGGCGACTCGATCGGAACGACCTCGAGCTCCAGCTGCTGCGGCGCCACGCGCGGCACTTCGCAATTGTAGCAGATTTGTCACTGACGGAGATTTAGCCACGAGGGCTAAGATTGGATCGATCATGACGAGCGGCATGGTGATCAGGGAAGCACGGCTTCGCGCCGGACTTTCGCAGGGCGAGCTCTCGGAGCGCAGCGGCAAGGACAGAGCGCAGATCGCCCGCTGGGAGGGAGACGTCGTCCAGCCGAGCTTCGAGACGCTACGTGTCCTCGTCCGCGCCTGCGCCTTCGACCTCGAGCTGGCACTCGTGCCCTACGAGGCCGACGACCGAGAGAACGCACGGCTTCAGAAGAGCCTCATGCGCTCGCCGCAAGAGCGCATGCAAGCGATGCTGAAGGCGCGCAACCGCTGATGGCAAGAGCTAGGGGGGACATCTTCGACCCGATTGCAGTCATCCGGGCGTTCGAGCGGCGCCGGGTCACGTACATCGTGGTCGGCACGCTCGGCCGCGTGATCCAAGGCAGCGACGAGGTGACTGGCGGTATCGATATCGTGCCGTCGACCCGGGAGGAGAACGTGCGCCGGCTTGCGCTCGCGCTCGATGACCTCAACGCTCGCCGTCGCGACGGAAAGCAGCTCGCCGTTGACGAGAACCTGGCGAGCGAGCCGACGCTTGAACTCGACACCGACGCCGGCGAGGTGAAGATCGTTCCGACACCGGCCGGCACGCGTGGCTACGACGACCTCCGCCGGGCCGCAACTCGTGAGCCGCTCGGCGCCGGCCTGCGCCCTTCCGTCGCGTCCCTCGGCGACCACGCGCGCATGCTGGCCGCTCTTGGGCGCGAGCAAGACCTCGCTCGCCTTCGCACGCTCCGTCGCGTGATCGAGCTCGAGCGTGAGCTTGGCCTCGGCCTCGAGCTGTAGCCCTTCCGGCGCCGGCACCGATGCCTCCTTGGCGGTCTCGAGCTCACCTCGATAGCCAGCGACACACACAGATGCATCCTTATGCTGAAAGGGCGTTGGACGCGCCCCCGGGCTGGCCGTCCAGCGGTCGATCGGCACGATTCGAATCGGTAGCGCGGGATCGTTCCGATCGACTCGGTCGAGTGGGGTCGAGCGCGCAAGCATCGAAGGATGCATCTGCGTCTCGCTTGCTATCCCGGTTAGGAGCCTCATGCCGCGGGCATGTTTGCCGGATATCCTCAAGTGGATAAAGTCCACGTACTCGACAAAGGCCACATAGAGAGCTATGGTTCCAGAGGCGATGACTACTAAAGAGTTGTTGAACGTTCGCGACACCGCTCGAATGCTGGGCGTGCACGAGAACACCGTCCGCAACTGGGAAGCGCGCGGGCTGCTCCGTGCCGTCCACCTCCCTGGCAGCGGCTACCGCCGCTTCGCTCCGGACGACGTCGAGCGCCTTCGCGCGGAGATGTTCGAGCAGTTCGCGCCCGCGACCGAGGGTCCCGTCGTGAACGCGGGCCGCAAGCGCAGCGGCCGGCTCGCCTTCGGCGACGCGACCGAGTAGCGGCGGCAGACCCGACCGGGGGCCCCGATAGGCTGGCGCGCCGATGTCGCCGAGACCCGAACGGCCCTCCGATGTCGACTACTACGAGCGCCACCGCGTCGAGCTGTTCAGCCAGGGCGACCTGTTCCGCGATGTGCCGCTCGCGTATCCGCTGCCCGCCGACGAGCTCGTTGTCGACGGTGAAAGCGGGAGCCGCCGTTTCCTGAGCGGGCCGCTCGAATTCGGTCCAGCGATGCTCGTCACGCCCAGCTGCTCGCTTGGCGCGCAGGGGCCCGGGGAATATGCGCACCCGGTCCGGACGCTCGTGCCGGTGCTGCCGCTTGGCGAGCTCGTCGAGCGTGGCGTCGTCAAGGAGACCACCCTCGACGACCTGCGGCGGTTCGACCACCTAATCAACTACATCTACCTGCCGCCGCTTGACGTCGTCGAGCTCGAGTTTTCGATGCCGGAGAGCGTTGCGCTGCTGTACATGCCGGTCACGCTCCACCATGCGTTCCTCGAGGGCCAGCGCGTCACGCAACTCCATTACCGGGGTGCCCAGCAGCTGCAGCGGAAGCTCGTGTGGTTCTTCTCCGGCTGGCTCGAAGATGATCTTGACGTCTTCGACCCGCCGATGGACTGACGAGCCCTGAGAGCGAGAGTCCGCTCGGCGGCCGACTACCATCTCTTTGTGGATCGCACGTACATCCTCGAGGAAATTCGGCGGACTGCCACGGCAAACGGCGGAACTCCCCTTGGCCGCGCCCGCTTCGCCGCGGAGACTGGAATACGTGAGGCCGACTGGAGCGGCCGCTACTGGGCTCGCTGGAGCGATGCAATCGCTGAGGCCGGCTTCCGGTCGAATCAGCTCCAGTCGCGCTATCCCGATGACGAAGTGCTCGGGGCCCTCGTCTCGGAGATTCGACGACTCGGGAAGATGCCGACGCGTCCGGAGCTACGGCTTCGGCGACGCGAGGACCGAACGTTTCCAAGTCCCGGTGTCTACGAGCGATTTGGCTCGAAGTCGGCGCTTGCCAAGCGAGTTGCTGAGTATTGCCGCGCTCGCGAAGATCACCAAGACGTGCTCGAGATGCGTTCGACCTCGTCGAGGAGGTCGACGACGCTTCTGCTGATGTGCCCATGGACCATTCCCGACCTACGGGGTTCGTCTACCTCCTGAAATCGGGTCGCTATTACAAGATTGGCCACACGCTCGACGTCGGGCGACGCAGATACGACCTAGCTATCCAGCTTCCCGAACCTGTGAACGAAGAGCACTTGATCCGAACGGACGATCCCGCTGGAATCGAGCGTTACTGGCACACGCGCTTTGCGGACCGCCGGAAGAACGGGGAATGGTTTGAGTTGACGCGTGCCGACGTGACGGCGTTCAAGAGGCGCAAGTTCATGTAGCTCGTCGATGCGACCGGGGCGGTCATCTGGGATGCCCACTGCCCTGCGCGGCGGGATGCTCAGACGGAATCTTGTGCGGGTTCGATCGTGCGGGTACGTTCTCGGCGTCAATGGAGAGCGTGAGCATCAAGCACGACGACGGAACGGTCGACTCGTATCAGCGCGCCCATGTCGGGAGTGAGCTCGATGCGGCACATCTCGAGCGTCTCTACTGGGAGGAGATCCGCCGCGTCACGCTCGGCGCGGCGAGGTTCTCGCGCGGCGCGATCCGCGTCGGTGGTCTCTGGCCGGTCATCCTCAGGTTTGGCCCGCTCGTCGATGGCCGGCGTCCGATCGCCGGCGGCCTGTTCGCGCGGCGGCCGGGCGGGACGATCAGCTGGCAGGCGGAGTGCGAGCACACGTCGGTCAGCGTGGAAGGATTTGCGCCGCTCCTGCGCGGGCCTTTTTGGCGGGTCGAGGCACGGTTCCATGATCTGGTCGGCCGACGTTTTCTGGTCAGGGTTGCGCGAGAGACGCGCTGAATGCGCGTTGCCGTCATCGGGGCCACCGGAACGATTGGACGTCCGCTCGTCGAGGCGCTCTCGTGGCGGCATGACGTCGTCGGGATAGCGAGGCATCCACCGCAGCGCGACGACCGCGTGAACTGGATCGCGGCAGACGCGACCGACGCCGTCGCGATTCGCGCGGCGCTCGAGGGTATCGAGGTCGTCTACCACCTCGTGCACTCTCTCGGGAGATCCGATTTCGAGGCGCTCGACCGCATGGCGGCAACGGTGGTCGCCGACGCCGCGGCGGCGGCCGGCGCGTCGCAGGTCGTCTACCTCGGCGGGCTCGGCGACGGGTCGTTCGACCTCTCGCCTCACCTTCGCAGCCGGGCCGAGACCGCGAGGATCCTGGGCGACGGATCGGTTGCGCTGACCACGCTGCGTGCCGCGATGATCGTCGGACCGGGCAGCGCCGCCTTCGAGACGGTCCTCGCACTCGTCGAACGACTGCCTGTGATGGTGTGCCCACGCTGGGTTTCCGTCGAGACCCAGCCGGTCGCACTCGCGGACGTCCTGGAAGCGCTGGTTGGCGTGTGCGGCGAACCGGCCGCGTTCGGCGAGACCTTCGATCTTGGTGGCCCTGAGGTGATGACGTACCGGACGATGATGGAGCGGACCGCTCGCCTGCGCAGCAAGCACCCGATCCTGATCGAGATCCCGTTGCTCACCCCGAGACTCTCGTCCTTGTGGCTGCATCTCGTCACGCCGGCTAGCGTCTCAGTCGCGCGTCCGCTTGTTGAGGGGCTCCGGATCCCGACCGTCGCGCACGACAACCGCATCTGGGATTTGGTAGCAGCACGCCGCACGACGTTCGACGAGGCCGTCCGGGCCGCGTTGCGCGAGCGCGGTGCCTGACCGCTGGCAGCGCGGGCTCGAATTCGCTGCCATGACCAAACAGTTCAAGCCTCTTCGGTCGGTAGTACGAGCGCGGTCAGCCTCTCGGCTTCCTCCACCGGATTGCCGCGCAGCGCCAGGGCGTCGACGTTGATTCCGGCCTCGGCAGCGCCCGCGCCGCCGAGGCACAGCGTGTAGCAGCGTGCGAGGTCGCCCAGTTCCGTCGTGATCGAGCGGAAGAGATCCGGTGTTACAGCGCTAATGACGACGAACGCGGAGCCGGAAGAGCGGGCGGCCTCGGCGACGCTCTCTACCGGAGTGTTCGCACCGAGGTAGACGATTCGCCACCCCCGCGTACGCAGCGCGAGTCCGAATGCGATCAGGCCGAGGTCGTGCTGCTCGCGGGGCGCGCATGCGAGCACGATCCGCGGACCGAGTCCCTGCGCCCAACCGCGCGCGAGTCCGAGCAGACGTCCGCGGAGCAGGCTGGAGGCGAAGTGCTCCTGAGCAACCGACACGTTCCCGCGTTCCCACTGCTCGCCCAGCTCGTGCAAGTAGGGAACGACGACTTCGGACAGAGACCAGTCGAGGGTCGTCGCGGAGATCAGGGTGTCGATGATCGCATGGGCGCCTGCGTCGTCGAAGGATGACAGCGCGGTGCGGAGAGTGCTCTGCGCCGCGGCCGGCGCGAGCGGGATCTCTGCGTCGAAGACCCTCGGCCGCGCCGCAAGTGCTGCAGCCTCGGCCGCGGCGATACCCTCGGCCAAGTGGTGCTGCATCGTTCGTACGCGCTCGAGGTCGGCAGAGGAGTAGAGGCGTAGGCCGCCCGCCGAGCGAGTCGGCTCCAGCAGCCCATAGCGGCGCTCCCAGGCGCGCAAAAGCTCCGGGCTAACGCCGGAGCGGCGGCTCAGCTCGCCGATTCGCAGGAATCCAGTCGTAGGCATCCAGCGGACTATACAAGATATGGACAGTATCTCGACAACACATCGGTGTGGCAGGTATCTTGCGTTCTGTACAAAATCTAGACAGGAGATGAACAGCATGAAGAAGCTCGATCTTCTCGCCGCGGCGCTCGTCCTCGTCGGCGGCCTGAACTGGGGCCTCGTCGCGGTGGCCCGGTTCGACCTGGTGGCCTGGATCTTCGGCGACATGGATTTCGGCGCCACGAACGCGGCCAGCCGCATCGCTTACGGGCTTGTGGGACTCGCCGCGGTGTATGGGATCGGCTCGCTGCTCGCTGCGGGCCGTCGCCGATCAAGTGTCAGTCCGGCCGTGGCCCGCGCGCACTGATTATTGCCCAGCTCCCGCGGCGCCCGTCGTCGCGGGAGCTGGGGTCAATCTTCGGGCCCGGTGTCGCGCCGGCCCTCAGCGCGTGGCGCGCTTTCAGCCGCAGAACGCACCTGGCAGCGAAAGCGCGAGCGGAACCTTGCGCGGGTCCGGTTCCGACCGATACCGGACTCGCAGCTAACGTCCTGCTAAGGAAATGGTCACAAGCGTCCTTCGATCCGTTTTAGGCGCACGCCCGTCAGGTGCCAGCAAAACCGCATGGCAAAAGGGGTCGGCAGAAACGACCTGAAGCAGACCGAAACGGTCGGAACCGCTCGATTCGGCTTTGCAAGCCGGAGGTCACCGGTTCGATCCCGGTACGCTCCATAGCTCAACGGAGCCGTTCACGCGGCTCGCGTTCCGCCGGCAGCCGGTTGGAAAGCCGGTTGGAAAGCCGCCCGTTTATGCGATGCCGCTGAGGAGCCGGATCCGCTCGCGGTTGGCGGCGCTGAACGTGTTGTCTCCTCCGTTCTCCGGCGGCTTCGTCAAGAGCTTCGAAACGTCCACGCCGGCCATCGTCTCGACCGGGGTCGCGTCCATCACTGCGTTGATCGCGGCGAGGACCGGCGGGAGGACCTTCTCGATGTAGATGCCGGGCTCGATGTAGAGCCGGTTGTCGATCTGCCGCGCGACTCCGTATTCCTCGGGCGTCCCGACGCGTCCAAGCACTTCCAAAAGGTCGGCCTCGATCCCCGACGGGACGACTACTCGCTCCCGCCGGGTGCCGCCGCTCTGCCACATGACCGTGCGGAGCGACTCCTGATGGATGGTGTTGCGGAGTATCGCGACCAGCTCGCGGGCGTCGCGATGCGGCTGACCCCACGTCATCATATGCTCGAGGGGCTGGTTCGCCGAAGCGAGCTGCTTCATCCAAGATTTACTTCCCCAACCGACAGCCCGGTCGGGACCCCCGAGCCCTTGCACCGCGTGCGCGACTTGTGCGAGACCGTCGAACGCGCCGCCGAGCATGAACAGGGCGACGTCGAAGTAGAAGATCGCCTCGGTCGCCGCGTCACGCGTAGCCGGCAGTTGCAGTTTTTCGTGCAGTCGGTCCCGTGCTCGGAGTGAGCGTTCGAGCCGCTCCATCGCAGACTGCGCGGTCAGAATCAGCCGGTCGTCGTGCGAGTGGTGCGAGTGCGCGACGCACGCGGAGAACCACCGCCAACCGCTCGGGGTGAGATCGCGCTCGAGCACCAGGTAGAAGAGAGAGCGGTCGAACGAGTAGCGGTAGTCCTCGCCGAGGTCGAGCGCGAAGTCGTCGCGCACGCGAAGGAACAGGCCCAGCAGCGCAACGGCGTCGGCTACCCGCATCGGGTTCCCGCCCTCGATGACGTTCCGTGGGAGCTTCTCGAGGAGCAGCGGATCGGCTGTCGCGAACCCGTCGGCGTCGTGGTCTCCGGCGCCGTGCACCATCACGGTCGCGGCCTCGGCGCGGCCTTCCTGTCCCGGCTCGGCGAACTGGCGCCCGATCCGCTGAATGTCCGGTCCCGGAACCCCGGACGAGAGCGTCCTGCCGCCCTCGAGCTCGATCTCCCACGGCGTGAAGCCGTGCTGCGAGTCGTACGGGCCGACGTGGAGGCGCTGCGTGAAACGGTCGTCGGTACCGATCACCTCGACCTCCGGATGGTGCGCAAACGCCAGCAGCACTTCGAGCTCCGGCGAGTCCGGCACCGTCTCCCCGTCAACGAAGATCCGTAGAGCTCTCGCGTTCTTCCCCCGACCGAACGCGAACTGTTCCCGCCGTCGCCACCGCGAGTGGTTAATCCTCGGAATCACCGCGCGGCCACGCTAGCCCGCCACCGCTCGAGTCGGGTGAGATGCTGCCAGGAATGACCGTCCTGCGGAAACTCCGACTCCACCTCGAGGAGCGCGACGGGACCCTTCGTAACGCCGCTCCGGTCACCTTCACCGGGCGCGATGCGAGCCTCTACCTGATCCCCTACGCGACGCGAGTAGATGTAACCGGCGGCGACTTCCGCCTCGTTTCCAACGCCTCCGCGATCGGGCTTGGCCGGCGGGCTGCGGGGGTGGCCCCTATTACGCGGAAGGGCAGTCAGCCCTCCCCCTTTTCGCGAGATCCAAGACGGCTACACCGTGCGCCGCGGCGGCTAGCGTCAACCGATCGCGAGCGATTGGGCGAGGAACGCCACATGGTTTGCGCACTGACAAGTTCCGCCCATAGCCGAACGAAGTCCGCCCGCTTCGCGGGCATGACGACTTCGTTCGGGTCTTTCCGTCCCTTCAGCGTCAACGAGCCGTGCCGAGCAAAGCCCGGCACGGCGGCGGGGAATCGGCGACTGGGGTCAGGTTTCCACGTTCCAGGCATGTCCGTCTCGTAACTTCGAGCGGGAGATGAATCGTTATGAACCCACAGGTGAGGTGGGTGGCGAGGCGGGGCTCGCGGCGTACACCGCCGTGACGGATCTCAGCGAACCGGCGAACTCGGTTAGTCGAGATATCCCAGGACCCCGAAGGTTGCATCGTGGGCTTTCTCCATTCGGCATCGTCGGGTGCCGCTCAGAGGCTCTTGGCTGGTCGGCTCCCAGACGTGGCTGCGGGGGTGGGTCGCGTTCAGGCTCCTCGAATTCGAGCCGATATGCGGTCATGTACCTGCTTTCCCAGCAGGCTGGGAAGGTCGTCGAGCTCTTCCTCGAGCGCGGCGCACCCGAGGCGATCATTTTCGAGGTTCGGAGCGACGTGCTCATGCAGGTGCGCGCCCGCGGATGCACAGCCGGTAACGGAAGAGCTCGAAGCGCGGACCGGCGAGCCGCTCCAGGCTGCGGAGACCGCGGAAAAAGCTCGGCCGCCACTCTCTGCGATCAACGGCAAAGCCGGCGCCCTCGAACGCGGCCGTGAGGGCCTCTGCGTGACGGAGTCCGATATGCGTGACGTTC
>JBBRZA010000102.1:0-10658 GCA_038237145.1 Gaiellales bacterium | reverse complement strand
TCGTGTAGTTCCACGTCACGCTCGCCTCGATCACCTTGGCGTTCCGCTCGCTCGGGATCAGGCCGAGCCCGTCGAAGAGAAACTCGACGATCAGGCCCGCCCCGACCATCGTCGCGTAGAAGCTGGCCCGGAGAAAGCCGGACACTTCCACCCGTAGTACTTGCGGTAGATGTCGAGGATCGGAAGCACGATCAAGTCGGCGAAGATGAACGCCAGCACACCCCCGAAGCTGATCCCGCCGTTCCAGAGGACGGCGGCCAGCGGCACGTTCCCGATCGAGCAGACGAAACTCAGGACCGCGACGACCGGGTCGATGACCGGGCCCCAGAACTTGGCGAGCGTCTCGTGGTTCTCGAGGAAGAGCGACCGCCACCAGGACTCCGGCACCCACGCGGAAGGGCGCCGGCGATCAGGAGGCCGCCGACGATGTCGATCCAGATCGCCGCCCAATCCATGACGAAGTAGTTCGCCGTAGCGGTGAAGCCCTTCGGCGAGCTGAGCCGCCGCCAGAGCGACCCCTTCTCATGCACCGACGTTGCGAGCCTGCCGCACCGTGATCAACGCGCCCACCGCAGCAGGCGCCGAAACGGCAACGATGAAGAAGGGGTACAACCACAGGGAGCCGGAACCCGGAACGTGCTGTTCGGAAGCGATCCGGTCGAGCAGGAGCCCTCCCGCGCTCATGGCTAGAGCCGCGAGCGCCAGGCACCAGGCAAGGAGACGGGGCGCAGTCGGCACGGCATCATTCTCGTGGAGCAGAGCTCACCTGGCCACCGTGCTGCCACCGAACCGCCGATCCGCATCCGGTGGTCGCCGCGAAAGCGGGCGCCATCACGCCACCTCGGAAACCCTCGATGGCCGCCGTCGCTCGACGGAAGACTGCGCTTGACCCCGCGCGGCCCCTCCGAGCTATCGCGCTGGGAAAGCGCCTATCCGATGACGGAAGCGGAACACCTGCGGCATGATGCGTCGACTCAGACCGTCTGATACGGCCCCGACCGAGCTATCGCCCCCCGGCCGGGTGCCTGCCGATGAGGGACGAGGAACACCTGCGGCATGAGACTACGTACCGGCGACCCCACCTTGCTCGATGACCTGCGCGCACACTTCGAGCGCTCGGGCTTCGCAGTTGAGAGCACGGGCGACGCCGACCTCGATGTGCGGCGGTCCGACGCTCCGAGTGCCGAGCAGGAGCGTCGGGAGGTCGAGCTGCACCTAAAGATCTGGCGCGTTATGCACCCGGGCACCCGGGCCGAGCTAGCCGGCCCCTAGTCTCAGGGCCAGCGTCAAACGGGCCGAACTCTCGCCGTGCGCAGTCGGGACAGTAGACCACGATTTCTTCGCCGTCTTCGATGGTCCGGATCGCCGACCAGTAAGTCTGCCAGCCGGCCGCGTCCTAGTAGCTCGTTTACCCGGCTTCGACTGCCAATCCCGGGTAAGGTCGGCCGCACCCGAGCACGGAGGATCGCATCATGAGTCTCGTTGTCCGCTTCAGCCCAACAAACTTGACGAGCGAGAAGTACGACGAAAGCCTCCGGCGGCTCGAGGAGGCTGGCGGGTTTCCTCCGGACGGACTCGATTACCACGTCTGCTTCGGGCCGGAAGGAAACATGCGCGTCAGTGAAATCTGGGACTCTCGGGAGCAGCTCCAGGCGTTTGGTGAGCGGCTGATGCCCATTCTGACCGAGATCGGGATCGAGTTTTCCGGCGAGCCAGAGATCTTCGAGGTTCATAACATCGTCAAGCGCTAAACGCTCGCGCTTTTTGGATTAGCTGAGCTCGAGGCCGGCTCCTCACTGAACTAGGAGACTTCCACGATGAGCATCGTTCAGCGCCTCCATAATCCGACCGGAAGATCGTGCGGATGCCTGCCTGACTGCATCTGTCAACGCAACGCTCTCGGCCGGGCCTTTCGCTGGTACATCCCCGGGCGCTTCCACACGCCCGTACCTCCCGAGGACAAGGCCCGCCTCCATGCGGAGGGCAGAAGCTTCGGAGAGGCGTAGCTGAGCAGCGTGCTTCAAAGGGGGAGGATCAAATTGGAAAGGCGATGGCAGACAAGGCCGCTTAAACCCGGGGCCGCACCGCCGCCTTGCGGCAGGGCACGATGTGGCCCCGGAAACCTTCCCCGGCCGCAGCCTTCGACCTTAGCTGCTCGCAATCCTCGTGCGCCAGCGCTCACGAGGTTCTATTCGCTTCTCGAGTGGGAATAGTGCTATCTCGCAGGGCCCGGCCCCTCTGCGGCAACGGGCTGTGCCCTGCTTGAGGTTAAAGCTCCGGTCGCCATGCTCGTCTTGTGCCGCCTCATAAGCACCAGATTGAGCTCGACGCCGGGTCGTTGAACCAAGCCGACGCCGGCCGTATAGGAGGGCGTGAGGATCTGCGTCGCCACGCCCGGATTGCGCGTGCGCCAGGCAGTCAAGTAGTCACCGAGCTCGATGCGAGCGTCCGAGTTGTTCGGCGGCAGGGTCGGCGCTGAACTTTAAAGGCGGCGAGCCACGAAGTTTTTTCGGGCCGGAGGGCCGGGACAAGCTCCTCCAGCTGGGCTCGACTTCGTGCTCCGACTTACCGGGGGCGGTGAGACCCGCCCGGGTATAATTCGTATCCGCGCTGCGCGATGAGGCTCGCGCTTAACCGCCTTTCGGGGCTGATGGCCTCTACTGATCGTCAAATCGACGCGAAGTGGAGGTCACGGTGGAGCCAGTTCAACTCGCCGCAGTTCTTGCCGCAGTCGTGCTCGTCGCGAGCATGCTCTCGGTCGAGCTCGGTGTCACGGTCGCGCTGCTCGAGCTCACGCTGGGCGTCGTCGCCGGAAACGTCTTCGATCTCTCCAGTCAGGAGTGGCTCGATTTCATCGCGACCTTTGCCTCGATCGTGCTCACGTTCCTGGCCGGGATGGAGGTCGACCCCGCCTATATGCGCCGGCGGCTGGAGGCTTCAGTCGGGATCGGCGTCTCCTCGTTCGTCGGCCCCTTCGTCGTCGCGTCGCTCGTTGCTTTCTTCCTGCTCGACTGGACGCTGAAGGCGTCCCTGATCGCGGGCACGGCGCTCTCGACGACCTCCCTGGCCGTCGTCTACGCCGTCCTGGTCGAGCGTGGCCTCACGGATGTCCGGATCGGCAAGCTGTTGATGAGCGCCACTTTCGTGACCGACCTCTGCACGGCGCTCGCGCTCTCGGCGATCTTCATCAAGCCGAACATCTGGTTCCCCGTCTTCCTGATCGTCTCGCTGGCGCTGATCCTGGCGCTGCCACGCATCGCGTCGTGGTTCTTCGGGCGCTACGGCGACCGCGTGATCGAGCCGGAGATCAAGCTCGTCTTCGCCTGCCTGCTCTTGCTGATGGTGCTCGCCAACGCCTCAAACGGTCACGCCGTCCTGCCGGCATTCGTGCTCGGCCTCGTCATGAGCCGCCACTACCAGGAGCACCGCGAAGAGCAGAAGCGGCTGCGTGTCGTCGCCTTCGCGTTCCTGACACCGTTCTTCTTCATCAAGGGCGGCCTCAACGTCTCGCTCGGCGCTGTCTTCGCGAACCTCGGCCTGCTCGCCGCACTCCTGGCGGCGAAGATGCTGCCGAAGATCGCCTTCATCTTCCCGCTCGCGCAAAGGGCGGCGCCTCGCCACGCGACCTTCACGACGCTGCTGATGAGCACCGGCCTCACCTTCGGGACGATCTCATCGCTCTACGGCCTCAACGCCGGGATCATCGACGAGACCCAGTTCTCGCTGCTCGTCACCGTCGTCGTCCTCTCGGCCGTGGTGCCGACCGCGATTGCCGAGCGTTGGTTCCTCCCGGACGCCGACGCGGAGAAGCGCCTCGATCGCCGCAGCGCCGGAGCGCAGGCAGAGGAGTACGTCTAGATGGCGCCGCCGAAGCGTGACACACCGGCGCATCGGGCAATCGCGACCGCCGGCTGGATCCTTGCCGCCATCGGGCTCGCCGGCCTCGTCGTCTGGCCGGACCTCATCGTCGTCTGGGCGTTCATGATCTTCTTCGGCGTCGCGGCGCTCCCGCGCGCTCTGCTCGAGTGGGTACGCGCACGTCGTCAAGGGCGGCGAAGGTGAGGGTGAAGGCAACTCCAGAGACGAGGGGACGACTGCGGCGGGTCGGTCGGGCGCGACGCGCGCTTCCACAGAACGTCCGTGCGCTTGGCTGGGTCTCGTTCGCCAACGACTTCGCGAGCGAGCTGATCTACCCGGTACTGCCGTTGTTCCTGACGATCACGCTCGGCGCTCCGGTGGCGATCCTCGGCCTGATCGAAGGAATCGCCGAAGGAGTCGCGGTCGGACTGCGTGGCGTCGCCGGCTGGCTCTGGGACCGGGCCGGCGAGCGTCGACGGCCTTGGATCGTCACAGGCTATGCGCTCTCGGCTCTCGCACGGCCGGTCATCGCCGCGGCGCCGGCTTGGGGGTACGTGCTCGGCGGCCGCCTCGGCGACCGCCTCGGCAAGGCGGCCCGGACCGCCCCCCGAGACGCGCTGATCCGCGACTCCACCCCTTCCGCGCTCATTGGGGCCAGCTTCGGCTACCACCGGGCGATGGATACCGCCGGCGCAGTCGTCGGCCCGCTGATCGCCGTTGCCCTCCTCGCGGGTGGATGGTCGCTGCGGAGCGTCCTCTGGGTCGCCGTGGTGCCCGGACTCCTGACCCTGCTCTTTCTCACCCGCGTACGCGAGGCACCGCGGCGGGACGAGGCGGCACTTGCGCCCGACAGATACGAGCTGCGACGGCTGCCGCGACCGTTCTGGCTCGTGCTCGAAGTCTGGACGCTGTTCTCACTCGGGAACTCGAGCGACGTCTTCCTGATCCTACGCGCCCACGACCTGGGACTGAGCGCGAAGCTCGTGATCCTTGCCTACGCGCTCTACAACCTCGTCTACTCAGCGTTGTCCTGGCCGCTCGGCGCGCTTTCGGATCGAGTCGCCAGAACGAGTGTTCTCGCCGCCGGCCTCGCCGTGTTCGCCCTCGTCTACCTCGGCTTCGCGGTCGCCCCCGGCTCCTGGGCGGTCTGGCCGCTGTTCGCTGTCTACGGCGTCTACATCGCCGCCACCGAAGGCGTCGCCAAGGCCTGGGTCGCCGACTACGTTCCATCGGGCGCAGCCGGCACGGCCTACGGGCTCTTCGCCGCCGCAAGCGGGGGTGCCTTGCTCGTTGCCAGTGTCGTCGCCGGCCTGCTCTGGTCGCGGGTCAGCCCACAGGCGCCGTTTCTGCTCGGCGCAGCCACGGCTGTCCTGGCCCTGCTGATTGTCTCGCGCCCCGTGCGACGGCGCTTGGGCGGTTAGGCCCGGGTCAGCCGACGCGCGAAGCGGTCGACGCGCCGCGTCAGCGATCTACCAACGACGGTCGAGCACAACACAGAAGGTGGTCGATCACCAGAGAGACCACGCGTCGAGCGCGTGGAACACCCGGTTGTGGACAGTCGAGGCGCGGCTGACGGCCTGGCTCAACCATGTCCGTGTTCGTGCGCGTGTTCGGGCGCCATCGGTTTCTCCATCATCTTGAGCATCGCGAGCCCGCCGCCACGGCGGAAGTAGCGCCAGACCAGGAGCGCCGCCAAGCCGAGGAAGACGATGTTGAGGACGGTCGTGTAGTTCCACGTCACGCTCGCCTCGATCACCTTGGCGTTCCGCTCGCTCGGGATCAGGCCGAGCCCGTCGAAGAGAAACTCGACGATCAGGCCCGCCCCGACCATCGTCGCGTAGAAGCTGGCCAGGAGGAAGCCGGCCATCTTCCAGCCGTAGTACTTGCGGTAGATGTCGAGGATCGGGAGCACGATCAGATCGGCAAAGATGAAGGCGAGCACACCCCCGAAGCTGATCCCGCCGTTCCAGAGGACGGCGGCCAGCGGCACGTTCCCGATCGAGCAGACGAAGCTCAGGATCGCGACGACGGGGCCGATGACCGGGTCCCAGAACTTGGCGAGCGTCTCGTGGTTCTCGAGGAAGAGCGACTGCCACCAGGATTCCGGCACCCATGCGGCAAGGGCGCCGGCGATGAGGAGGCCGCCGACGATGTCGATCCAGATCGCCGCCCAATCCATGACGAAGTAGTTCGCCGTAGCGGTGTAGCCCCGGGGCGAGGTGAGCCGCCGCCAGAGCGACCCCTTCTCATGCACCGACATGTCCATCTCGGCATGGCCCTCCATCTTCCCGACGACCCCGCGCTCCGCCTGCTCCCGCGCCTCCTCGACCAGGCGCCGACTGAGGAAGATGCGGAAGACCAGCGCCATCAGCACGATCATCATTGGCCCGCCGACGAACTCGCCAAGCGTGAACTGCCAGCCGAGCAGCAGCGCCATGATGATCCCGAGCTCGATCACGAGGTTTGTCGAGGCGAACTCGAACGCAATCGAAGCCGTGAAATTCGCGCCCTTGCGAAAGAGCGACCGCGCGAGGGCGACGGCGGCGTACGAGCAGGACGAGGACGCCGCCCCCAGTCCGGTCGCCAGACAGAGCGATCGCGCCGAAGCGTCGGGCAGCAGTCGGCGCATCTCGCCCTTCGAGACGACTGCCTGCACCGCGCCGGAAAGCGCGAAACCGAGGATCAGCGCCCAGAGGATCTCCCAGAACATGCCGAAGGCGAAGCTGAGCGCGTCGCCGAGCTCGGCGAGGACGTCGACGTTTGCGAGTGGCAGCCCCGTCACGTCCGACTCTCGAGCGCTGTCGTGATGTCATGAGCCAGATTCGCCGGAGTCAGGTCGGCGCCGGCGTGCAGCGTCGCCACCCACTCGCCGTTTCGGTCGAAGACGCGTACGTCGGCCGAGTGGGTATCGGCGTCCCCGGTCTCGTAGGCCGAGACGATCTGGAAGTCCCTCCAGACAGGCTTCAGCTCCCGAACCGTGCCGCTCAAATACTGGAGCTCTCCAAGAACGCGGTGCTCGCGGAGAAAACGCACGACGCTGGCGCGCGTGTCGATGAGCGGATTGACGCTGATCGCCAATGCCGTCGTCTGTGCGCGCTCCTCCTTGCCCAAACGCGCGAGCGCGCGGCCGATCTGCCCGGCGATGATCGGGCACTGCTCGCTGCAGTCGGTATCCAGGAAGGTGACGAGCACGACGCCGCTGAGATCGCCCGTACGAACGACCCGGCCGCGGACTACGTCTCGGAGGGTGAAGCTCGGTATGCGGATGCCAGGCGGGGGCTCGCTTCCGCGGTACGGGCCGGCCCCGCCCTGCCGGAAGACGGAATCCGGTTCGCTCGCGATCTCGCGGGCGGCCAGGACCGCTCCGACCAGCGCCGCCGAGAGGATCGCTGCGGCGAGCACGTAGGAGAGGCGCTTGCTCATCCGCGCACCGCCGCGGCGATATTCGCCTCGAGCTCCTCCGGCGACACTTCCCCGATCGAGTGAGCGATCACCCGGCCGGTTCGGTCAAGGTAGTACGTCTCCGGAATTCCCGTCAGCCCGTACGCGCTGTAGGTCGAGTCGCCGCCGTCGCGGACGGAGACGTAGTTCGTCTCGTAGCGCTCGAGGAAACGACGCGCGTCGCTCTTGAAGTCCTGCACGTCCACGCCGAGGAAGACGACCTTGCGCACGTGCGCCCTTGCCGATGCGACCAAGCGGGGTGCCTCAGCCTTACAGGGCACGCACCAGGAGGCCCAAAAGTTGATCACGACCGGATAGCCCCGTAGCTCGTGGAGCGTGACGTGCCCGTCCGCAAGCGTGCCGCGAAGCGTCTCGGGCCAGGTTTCGGCGTGCGGCCAGAGGACGGGGAGGTCGAAGCGCGGGGCGAGCGGCTTGTTCCCAGCCTTGAGCTCGGAGACGAGGTGCGGGCCCGTTTGCTTGGCCAGCGTGCGCAGCACCAAGAGCGTGAGCAGCAACACCACGAGTGAGAGCGCGCCCGCCTGCAGGAGAAGCCGAAGGCGCGAGCGCCGCCTCGGGCCCCTGGAAGCCGGCTCACCCCCCATCGCTCTTCGGCTGGCGCCCCGCGGCGCGCCGGGCGCGCCTCATCAACCACATGCCGACGCCCATGACGAGCGGGCATACAAGAACAACGAGGAAGAGTGGAAGGAGATCCATCGACCCGGCCTCCTATCCGACCGGCTGCCAGCTCTGTCCGCGGTTGCTCGTGCGGTAGAGCGTGCGGTCGAAGCCGACCGCGTAGCCGACATCGGGGTCGCTCTGCGACCAGGCGATCGGGCCCACGCCCTGCTCGAGAGCGAGAACCTGGGGCCACTCGCCGCCACCGTCGGTCGAGAGCAGGATGCCGGGGCCGCCGGCGGCGATCGTCCTCGCGTCGGCCGGGTTGATCGCGAGCCCCATCACCGCCGCTGGCGCGACGGGGCGCCAGCTCTTGCCGCCGTCCTCGCTCGCAAGCAGGCCCTGCTGCATGTCGCCGGCGAGAATGCGACCTTCAGGCGTGACGGCAAGCGCCATGACGGCGCCGCCGACCTCGCTCGAGACGAGCTCGAAGCTCCGCCCGCCGTCGTCGGAGCGGTAGAGACCCTGCCCGGCGACTGCGGCATAGAGGCGCTCCGATTTCTTCGGGTCGACGGCGAAGCCGTGGATGTCGAGGCTCGGCAGGCCCTCCGGGCGAACGTCGGTCCATGACTCGCCGCCGTCGGTGCTCCTGGCGAACACATTGTGGCCCGCCGTCCAAACGATCCGCCCGTCGCCGCGGGCGAGGTTCATCGCGTCCTGGCCCGCCAGCGCTGCCTTCTTCCAATGGCGGCCGCCGTCGCGCGACTCGTACAGCCCGGCGTGCGTGCCGAGCAGGATGTGGCCTGCGTCAGTGGGAGCGACGAGGAGCGAGTGATAATCCGGCGTGCTCGGCAAGCCCGTCGAGGCCGCCGGGCCGTCGCCGCCGCTCTGCGCCCTGTCCTTGCCAAGCAGGAACACGCCGGCGGCGGTTACGGCGATCGCCGCCGCCGCGGCCAGCGCGTACGTCCAGGCGGAGACTCGCCGCTGCTCCGTGCGTTTCTTGGGCGCCTGCACAGACCTCGGCTGGGCTGCCTGTCGGCGCGTCTTCATCTTCGTCTTTGCCACGGACTCCATCCTCCTTCGTTCGTACGGGCCGTCGGCTGGCGTACGCCAGCGTCAGGCAACCGTCACAGGAGGAAGCGCTGCAGCGAGGCCGGCGAGGGGGCGCGGGCGCGCGCCACCGGCGTCGCCGCGAAAAGCGCGCCCGAGGCGGCCGCGAGCAAGGCCAGGAGCGACCAGACCTCGACGAGCGCGGGCAGCGCCGGAATGGCGCCGAGCGCGCGCTCGAGCGCCTGCATCGGGTGGTCGCTGAGGCAGGCGCAGGCGAATCCAAACAGCGCCAGGCAGAGGATCGCCAAGAGGATGAAGGCCACGAGCGGCATCCGTCCGCGAAGCACCTGCAGGCTCATGCGAAACCAGGATAGCCCGCCCGCCCACAATGGGCTCCAGTTCGGCTCAACATCTCAACGTACGTTAGGATGACATCGTGGCGCAGGATCAGTGCGACCTCCTCTGTCTCGACCTCGAGGTCGCCGAGCGGCTGCGCAAGAACCGTCTCACGGTCGAGCGGTCCGAGCGCGCCGCCGACCGCGCCCGCGCGCTCGCCGACCCGACACGGCTCATGCTCGCAGCGGCCCTGGGCGGGGGCGAGGAGTTGTGCGTGTGCGATCTCGCCTGGATCGCCGAGCGCTCCCAAAATCTCGTCTCCCATCACCTACGCGCGCTCCGGGCGGCCGGGCTCGTGCGCTCGCGCCGAGACGGGAAGATGGTCATGTACGCGCTGACGGACGAGGGCGCAGCCCTGGTCGAGGCCGTCCTCGCTGAGGACGCGCTCGTGCGATGAGCACGCGCGACCTCACTGTCGTCCAACCGCAGGCGCGATTCGCGGCGCCGGCGCGCAGCGCTGAGTGGCTGCGGGCAGCGCGCCGGGCGCGCATGCTCTCCTGGCTCTCGCTTGCCTGGATGGGGGCCGAGGGCGCGATCGCCATCACCGCCGGCATCCTCGCCGGCTCAATCGCCCTGATCGGCTTCGGCATCGACTCGGCCATCGAGGGCTTCGCCAGCATCATCATCGTCTGGCGCTTCACAGGCTGGCGGCTGCTCTCGCACGCGGCCGAAGAGCGCGCCCAGAAGCTCGTCGCCGTCCAGTTCTTCCTCCTCGCGCCCTACGTTGGAGTCGAGGCCATCCACAAGCTCGTGACCGGCGAGCACCCTTCGACGAGTTGGCTCGGCGTCGGCCTGACCGCCTCGAGCCTGATTGGAATGCCGTTCCTCGGAATCGCCAAGCGCCGCCTCGCCGACAAGCTCGGCTCGGTCGCAACGCGAGGCGAAGGCATGCAGAACCTGCTCTGCGCTTACCTCGCCGGCGCCGTCCTCGTCGGCCTGCTGGGAAATACGCTTTTCGGTTTCTGGTGGCTCGATCCAACCGCCGCGCTCTTGATCGCGGCCGTCGCCGTCAAGGAGGGACGGGAGAGCTGGCGCGGCGAAGGCTGCTGCGCAACCTGCTGAGGTCACGCGAAGCGAAGCGGTGTCACGGGCGTCCATGCGCGGGCACTTCCGGGCGATGCCGTGAGGCCCCGTCATTCGATCTCAAACCATCGACATACCTGCAAATGAAGACTTATTGGTAAGCGTTCAGGTGCCGCGCCGCGGTTAGGTGAGTGCGGGGATGGGGTCGCCTCGGATGTTGGCGGTGAGGACGTCGGTGAGGTAGGCGAAGAGCGAGCGCTTCTGGAGGCGGCAGG
>JBBRZA010000101.1:0-10755 GCA_038237145.1 Gaiellales bacterium | reverse complement strand
TCGAGCTCACGCAGCACCTGCCGGACTACGCCGCGCTCGCGGAGGCCTACGGCGGCCGCGGCTTCGTCGTCGACCAGGAGGAAGATCTCGAGGAGACGCTCGCCGAGGCGATCGCGTGCGGTCGCACGGCCGTCGTCGACTGCCGCGTCGATGCGCACGAGCACTGCTTCCCGATCATTCCCGCCGGCGCCGCGGCGCTCGACCTCGTCGAGTACCCGGGCGAGCGGGAGTCGGTGTCGACATGAAGCACACCCTGGCCGTCCTCGTCGAGAACAAGCCGGGCGTGCTCGCTCGGATCTCGAACATGTTCGCGCGCCGCGGCTTCAACATCGAGAGCCTGGCCGTCGGGACGACCGAGCGGTCGGAGATCTCGCGGGTCACGCTCCGGGTCGACTGCGACGACACCTCCCTCTCCCAGATCGAGAAGCAGATGCACAAGCTCGTCAACGTGCTCCGGATCACGGAACTCACGCCGGGCGACTCGATCGAGCGGGAGCTCGCCCTGATCAAGGTCACCGCCCCACCCGCGCGACGAACGGAGCTGATGGCGCTCGGCGAGGTCTTTCAGGCCCGCGTCGCCGACCTGGGCCCAGACTCGATCGTCTTCGAGCTCGCGGGCGCGCCCGAGGAGATCGACTCGTTCGAGGAGCTTCTCCGGCCGCACGGCGTCAAGGAGCTCGTACGCACTGGACGCGTCGGCCTCAGTCGCGCATCCTCCAAGTCCACCATCAGGCGCCGCCAGCTCGTGGTGCGCTGACACGAAGGGAGTTTCCGTTGGCAACCATCCACCGCGAGGGAAACGTCGACCTGCTAATCGGCAAGGTCGCCGTGATCGGCTACGGCAGCCAGGGTCACGCACACGCCCTCAACCTGCGTGACTCCGGCATCGAGGTCGAAGTCGGCCTGCGCGCCGGGAGCCCCTCAGGTGACACCGCCGAGGAAGCCGGGCTGAGCGTGAGCACGGTGAGCGACGCGACGAAGGGAGCCCAGGTCGTCGCGATCCTCGTGCCCGACCACGTGCAGAAGGGCGTCTACGAGGCGGAGATCGAGGCGAACCTCGCCCCGGATGCCGCGCTGCTGTTCGCCCACGGCCTCAATGTTCACTTCGGCCGGATCGTCCCGGCCGCCGGCCACGACGTCGTGATGGTCGCGCCGAAGGCTCCCGGACACCGCGTCCGTGAGCTCTACGAATCGGGCGCCGGAACACCCGGGCTCGTCGCCGTCCATCAGGACGCGAGCGGCCAGGCGCTCGAGCTTGCGCTCGCATACGGCACCGCAATCGGGTGCGGGCGCGTGGGTCTCCTCGAGACGACGTTCGCCGAGGAGACCGAAAGCGACCTCTTCGGCGAGCAAGCTGTGCTGTGCGGCGGCGTCACGTCGCTGATCAAGGCCGGCTTCGAGACTCTCGTCGAGGCGGGCTACCAGCCCGAGATCGCCTATTACGAATGCTTGAACGAACTGAAGCTGATCGTCGACCTGATCTACGAAGGCGGCTTCGAGTACATGCGCTATTCCATCTCCGACGTCGCCGAGTACGGCGACCTGACGCGCGGCCCCCGGGTCGTCGACGAACGGGTCAAGGAGACGATGCGCACTCTGCTCGACGAGATCCGAAGCGGCGCGTTCGCGCACGAGCTCTTTGCCGACGACGAAGCGGGGCGACCTCAGTTCGAGGAACTGCGCCGGAAGAACGCAGGCGGACAGCTCGAGCAGGTCGGATCGGAGTTGCGCGCGCTCGCGGGCAAGGAAGGCCTGCTCGGCGCGGACGTGCATGGCGTCGGTTGACGTCCCCGTCGCGCTACTCGGTTACGGCACGGTCGGCGCAGCCGTCAACCGGCTCCTGATAGAGAGCGCCGACGAGATCGAGCGGGCCACCGGCCACCGGCTGCGGGTCACGCGCGCGCTTGTCCGTGACACGGACAAGGAGCGTGACTACCCAGTCGGCGCCGGAGTCCTCACAGCCGACTTCCAGTCCGTCCTGGAGGACGACTCGATCGCGCTCGTCGCCGAGGTGATGGGCGGCGTCGAGCCGACCGGCGGCTACATCCTCGACCTCCTCCGCGCGGGCAAGCCGGTCGTCTCCGCGAATAAGCAACTGCTGGCACGGCGAAGCGCCGATCTCTTCGCCGCTGCGTCGGAGGGCGCCGTGCAGCTCCGCTTCGAGGCGTCTGTTTGCGCAGCCATCCCGGTGATCAAGGTTTTGCGTGAGTCGCTCGTCGCCACGAATGTTCACCGTGTGCTCGGGATCGTCAACGGGACGACGAACTTCATCCTCACCAGGATGGAGGACGGCGCAGAGTACGAGGAGGCGCTCGCGGAGGCCCAGCAATTGGGATACGCGGAAGCCGAACCAACGGACGACGTCTCCGGTGCCGACGCTGCTGCGAAGATGGCGGTGCTCGCGACGGTCGCGTTCGGCTCGCGCGTCGAGCTTGCGGACGTCGCTTGCGAAGGGATCGAAGGGATCAAGCCTCATCACGTGGCGGCTGCGCGCGAGCTGGATACCGTCGTCCGTCTCGTCGGCTCGGCGACGCTCGTCGACGAAGCAGTCGATGTACGCGTGGGCCCGGCATTTGTCGACGGCCACCATCCGCTCGCCGCTGTCGTCGGCGCGTTCAACGCCGTGATGCTCCAGGGCGATGCGATCCGCGAGATCACGCTCGAGGGGCCGGGTGCCGGCGGGATCGAGACTGCCTCTGCGGTCGTCGCCGACATGGTCAGCGTGCTCGGGACCACCGGTACCGGCTTCCTGCAGAACGACGCCTGCTGGCGTTCGCTCGACAAGTTGCCGCCGGGAGATCTGCCCTCGGCCTTCTACGTCCACCTCGAGGTCGCCGACCGTCCCGGCGTGCTGGCGCACGTCGCGGACTGCTTCGCGGAGGAGAACGTGTCGATCGCGCAGTTCAGCAGCACCTCGTCAACGGCAGCGCCGCACTCGACCTCGTGACGCACAAGGCCCCAGCAGGCCACGTCGAGGCCGCCCTCGATTCGGCGGCGAGACTGACCGAGGTACGCTCTCAACCCGAGGCGTTCCGAGTGATCACCGAACGAGGCTTTTGAGCTGAGACCCGCGCTGCTCGAGCGCTACCGCGACGCGCTCCCTGTGTCGCCGTCGACTCCGATCGTGACGCTCGGCGAAGGATCGACGCCGCTGCTGCGTGCGGAGCGGCTCTCGGCCGCGCCCGGCCTGGAGGTCTGGCTGAAGTTTGAGGGAGCCAACCCGACCGGTTCATTCAAGGACCGTGGGATGGCCATCGCCGTCGCGAAGGCAGTCGAGGCCGGCGCGCGCGCGATCGTCTGCGCATCGACGGGGAACACCGCAGCCTCTGCGGCAGCGTATGCAGCACGGGCGGGAATCGAGGCGATCATCGTGCACGCGGCAGGCGGTCCTGCGAGATCGAAGCTCGCCCAGGTGCGCGCAACCGGTGCGCGTCTCGTCGAGGTGGAAGGCACGTTCGACGACGCCTTCGCCGCGGCGGACGAGATCGCCGAGCGCGAGGGTGCGGTCGTGGTCAACTCGACGAACCCGAATCGGATCGAAGGACAGAAGACCGCAGCTTTCGAGATCATCGAACAGCTCGGCGGGCCGCCCGACGTGCTCGCCCTGCCCTACGGCGGCGGCGGCAACACGGTGGCGTACGCGAAGGGCTTCCTGGAGGCCGGGTATCCGACGCTCGAGCTCGTTCCCGTCGAAGCGGCCGACCGCGCGGCGACAGGTGCCTCTGCGATCCGCATTCCGACTCCCGTCCACCGCGCCGAGGTGGACGAAGCCCTGGCACGCACCGGCAGCACAATCGTTGCTGTCACCGACGACGAGATTGCCGTCGCCTGGAGATCGCTCGCGCGGGAGGAAGGCGTTTTCTGCGAGCCTGCATCCGCGGCGGCGCTGGCAGGGATCGATCTCACGAGCTTTGACGGTGGCACGCGCGTGGTGCTGGTGCTCACCGGCCACGGGCTCAAGGATCCGGAAGCGCTCGACCGCCTGCCTGAGGCGAGCTCTTGATCCATGTGCGTGCTCCGGCCACCACGGCGAACCTCGGAGCGGGTTTCGACTGCGCCGGCGCTGCGCTCGATCTCTGGAACGAGCTCGAGCTCGTCGAAGGAGGCGGCGAAACCGAGCCCGACCATCTAGCCGTCCAGGCCTTCGCGCGACTAGCTTCGCCGGACGGCTTCAGCTTCACGTTCACGGAACGCATTCCGCGCGCCCGCGGTCTCGGGTCCAGCGCGTCGACAATTGCGCTCGGCCTGGTGGCCGGCGCGGCCGTAGCGGGTCGCACCACAGATTCCGAAGAGCTGCTCGCACTCGGGCTCGACCTCGAGGGCCATCCGGACAATCTCGCCGCGGCTCTGACGGGCGGGGTCTGCCTGACCTGGGAAGGTCACGTTGTGCGGATCGCAGACGATGCACCCGGAGTGCCGATCGCGATCGTCCCGCGCGACGTGACCGTCGAGACACCCGCGGCGCGCGAGGCACTGCCTGACACGATCCCGCACAGCGATGCTGCCTTCAGCGTCGCGCGTGCGGCACTCCTCGGTGCAGCGGTCGCGTCGGGATCGCAGGAACTCTTCGCTGCGGCGGCCGACGATCGCCTGCACGAGCCTTATCGCGCAGAGTATGCGCCCGCTTTGGCCGCCGTTCGCGACCAACTGCCGGGTGGCGCACTCGGAGCAACGCTCTCCGGCTCGGGCCCGACCGTGATCGTGTGGGCCCGGCCCGAAAGCGCGACCGCATGTGCAGAAGAACTGACCGAGCGTTTCCCAGCTACCGACGTCCTCCACCTCTCGATCTCACCGACAGGAGCGGGCCAGCTATGAGCAACCCTTACGACCGTCCTTCAGACCCGGCGAAGCGCCACAGCGCGGCGCTCACCGACGGTGTCGACCGCGCCGCCGCGCGCGCGATGCTGAAGGGAACAGGCTTCGACGATGATGACCTTGCACGCCCGCTCGTCGGCGTTGCGACGTCATGGATCGAGACGATGCCGTGCAATCTCAACCAGCGCAAGCTCGCTGTGGATGTCAAGCGTGGCATTCGCGCGGTAGGCGGCACGCCGATCGAGTTCAACACGATCGCGGTATCGGACGGCGTCTCGATGGGCAGCGAAGGGATGCGCGCCTCGCTCGTCTCGCGCGAGGTGATCGCGGACTCGATCGAGCTCGTCGCGCTCGGCCACCTCTTCGACGGACTCGTCTGTCTCGTCGGCTGCGACAAGACGATCCCTTCGGCGGTGATGGCCCTCGCGCGTCTCGACCTGCCGGGGCTCGTGCTCTACAACGGCTCGATCGCGCCGGGCCGGTTCCGCGGTCGCGACGTGACGATCCAGGACGTGTTCGAAGCGGTGGGGGCTCATGCCGCTGGCACGATGAGCGCGGAGGACGTGCACGAGCTCGAGGGCGTTGCGTGTCCGGGCGCCGGCGCGTGCGGCGGACAGTTCACGGCCAACACGATGTCGCTCGCGCTCGAGTTCCTGGGCATCAGCCCTGCTGGGTTGAACGGGATCCCCGCGCTCGACCCTGCGAAGGCCGAAGCTGCGGAACAGTGCGGCAAGCTGGCGCTCGATCTCGTGCGTGGCGACGTACGTCCTTCCATGATCCTTACGCGCGCGTCGATCGAGAATGCGATCGCCGCGGTCGCCGCGACCGGCGGCTCGACGAACGCCGTCCTCCACCTGCTCGCGATCGCGCGCGAGCTCGGCCTGCCGCTCGAGCTCGACGACTTCGACGAGATCGCGACGCGCACGCCCGTCGTCGCCGATCTCAAGCCGGGTGGACGCTTCGTCGCAACCGACCTGCATCGCGCCGGCGGCGTCGGTCTCGTCGCGCGGGAGCTCGTCGGGGCCGGCCTCGCCGACGGGTCGGCGGTGAACGTCGACGGCCGCACCCTCGCAGAGATCGCCGCAGCCGCGCAGGAGACTCCGGGGCAGGAAGTCGTCGTGCCTATCGACCGGCCGCTGAAGGAGACCGGCGGGCTCGCCGTGCTGCGGGGCAATCTTGCGAGCGAAGGCGCGATCGTGAAGCTCGTGGGCCACGAGCGCCGTCTGCATCGCGGTCCGGCGCGGGTGTTCGACTCGGAGGAGGACTGCTTCGCCGCGGTCGCCGCGAACGCGATCGTTGCCGGTGACGTCGTCGTCATCCGGTACGAGGGCCCTGCAGGCGGCCCTGGGATGCGAGAGATGCTCCACGTCACGGCCGCGCTCGTGGGTGAGGGGCTCGGCGACGCCGTCGCGCTCGTGACCGATGGCCGGTTCTCCGGCGCAACGCACGGGCTCATGGTCGGCCACGTCTCCCCGGAAGCAGCGCGAGGGGGAGGGTTGGCGGCGCTCGAGGAGGGAGACGAAGTCGTGATCGACGTCGACGCGCGTGAGCTGCGCGTGGAGCTCCCCGACGGCGAGCTCGAGCGGAGGCTCGAGCGCTGGACGCCGCCGCCGCCGCGCTACACGTCCGGCGTGCTCGCGAAGTACGCGGCACTCGTCTCGTCTGCCTCGGACGGCGCGATCACGCGCCCGCTTTCGCCTGACCCGCTACCCGTCTAACCTCACAAAGATCATGGCGGCAGAGACGACAACCTCAGGGGCCGGCGACGCAGCGCTGGACGATCTTCGCGGGCTCCTCGCGGTCAACGACCGTGCGCTGCTCGACCTCGTCAACAAGCGGCTCGACCTCGTCCAACAGATCAAGGTGCGCAAGGCAGAGCTCGGCGTGGCGTTCGTCGATCCCGAGCGCGAGGCGTGGTTGCTCGAACACCTGCGCGACGCGAACAACGGTCGGCTCAGCGACGAGGGACTACGCGAGCTGTTGACGGCGGTGCTCGACCTCACCAAACGCGAGCTCGCCCGCGGCAAGTAGATGCTCAAGGTCGCCTCCCTTCCCGGCGACGGCATCGGCCCTGAGGTCTGCGCCGCGGCCGTCCGTATCCTCGACGCGCTGCCGATCGACGTCGCGGTCGAGAAGCATCCCTTCGGCGGCCACGCCATCCACGAGCACGGCGACCCGCTGCCAGCCGAGACGCTGGCGGCCTGCCGAGCCGCGGACGCCGTCCTGCTCGGCGCAGCCGGCCTCCCCGAGTTCGACGGCGCGCCCGTGCGGCCCGAGCAGGGCCTCATCCGTCTTCGCGGCGAGCTCGACGTCTACGCGAACCTTCGCCCAGCCAAAAGCGACGGCATCGACCTGCTGATCGTCCGCGAGCTCGTAGGCGGGCTCTACTTCGGAGCAAGCGGCCGGCGCCCGGACGGTTCCGCGTTCGACACGTGCGAGTACTCGCCGGCGGAGATCGAACGGATCGCGCGGCGCGCGTTCGAGCTGGCGCGCACTCGGCGTTCGTTCGTGACCTCGGTCGACAAGGCGAACGTGCTCGAGACGTCGCGACTCTGGCGCGAGGTCGTCTCCGGCCTGGCGGGCGAATACCCCGACGTGCGGCTCGAGCACATGCTCGTCGACAACGCGGGCATGCAGCTCGTGCTCGATCCCGCGCAGTTCGACGTGATCCTGACCGAGAACACGTTCGGCGACATCCTCTCGGACGTTGCGGCAGGGAGCTGCGGAGGTCTCGGCGTCGCAGCGTCGGCCAGTCTCGGCGAGCGACCGCCTGGCATCTTCGAGCCCGTCCACGGCTCGGCGCCCGACATCGCAGGCCAGGGCATCGCGAATCCGACGGGCGCGCTGCGCTCGGTCGCGCTGCTGTTGCGGCACGCCGCAGGAGAGCACGAGCTGGCAGACCAGCTCGAGCGGGCCGTCGACGCAGCCCTCAGTACGACACCGACGCGTGACGGCGGAGGAACAGCAACGACGGCGGAGTTCACCGAGACGGTCCTGAGCATGGGCTTTCAGTGATCAGGGTCGCGTATCCCGGCGGTGCCGCTGCGCACAGCGCAGCCGCTGCCGAGCGTCTCTTTCCCGGAGACAGGGAGCTCGTCTCGCTCGAGACTTTCTCGGATGTCGTGCACGCTGCAGTCTCGGGCAGCGTTGCCTACGGAGTGTTGCCGATCGAGAACTCACTGGTAGGGCCTGTGACCGAGACGCACGACCTCCTCTACGACGCGCAGCTCTCGATCGTCGCCGAGACGTCCATTCCGATCCGCCACCATCTGGTCGCCCGTGCACCGCTCGCGGAGAGCGAGATCCGCGTCATCCGCTCCCACCCAGTCGCGCTCGAGCAGTGTCGCAAGCTCCTGGGGCGGTTGAACGGGGTCCGCGCGATCGCGGCCTCCACGACTGCCGATGCCGCCGCGCAGGTCGCGGAGTCGGATACGCCGGGAGAAGCGGCAATCGCCAGCGAGCGCGCCGCCGCGATCTACGGCCTGCAGGTGATCGAGCATGACGTGGGAGACCATCCCGAAGCGTTCACCCGTTTCGTCTCGGTCGCCACGCACACGCGCATCGACCATGAGCGCGCCGAGTGGAGGACGGCTTTCTCGTTCGTCACCGACCACCGGTCCGGCGCACTCCACGGTGCAATCGAGCCGTTCGCACGCCACGGGCTCGACCTGGTGCAACTCGTGTCTCGACCCATCCCGCAGTCGCCGTGGAAGTACCGCTTCGACGCAGTACTCGCCGGGCACCCACTCGAGCCGACGACCCGCGGCGCGTTCGCAGAGGTTCGATCGCGCGTGCGGGAGCTACGCGTGTTGGGGTCTTACCCCGCCGGCCTCTAGACGGGGAGAGCCGTCGTATCGACGAGCGGGGAGTGCGAGTGCTCGTACTCCGTGATCTTCTCCTCGCGCTTCAGCGTCAGCGCAATGTCGTCGAGCCCTTGCAGCAGCGACTCGCGGGCAAAAGGCTCGAACTCGAACGGAACGACGAGATTCCCAGGGCCGGTCACCTGCTGTGTCTCGAGGTCGACCGTCAGCGATTCGCCAACCGAAACGGCGTGCACGAGCGTCTCGACAGCTTCAGCCGGCAGCACGATCGGGACGAGCCCGATCTTCAGACAGTTCGTGTGGAAGATGTCGCCGAACGACGGCGCGATCACGACCTCGAAGCCGTAGTCCTGCAGCGCCCAGGCGGCGTGCTCGCGTGAGGAGCCGGAGCCGAAGTTCCGGCCCGTGAGCAGGATCCCGGCGTCCGCGTACTCGGGCCGGCGCAGCTCGAAGTCCGGCTGCTTCATCCAGTCGAAGAAGAGAAACGCGCCGTAGCCGGTTCGCTCGATGCGCTTCAGGAACTGCTTCGGAATGATCTGGTCGGTGTCGACGTCGGCCCGGTCGAGCACGGCCGCTCGAGCGGTGACACGGCGGAACGGCTTCACGCTGCTTCGCCGACGGCCTGCGGGTCGACGAAGTGTCCAGCAAGAGCGGCGGCGGCGGCGAGCGCAGGGCTGACGAGGTGTGTCCGGCCGCCGCGACCTTGACGGCCCTCGAAGTTGCGGTTCGAGGTCGAGGCGCAGCGCTCGCCGGGCTGAAGGATGTCCGGGTTCATGCCGAGGCACATCGAACAGCCGGCGCGGCGCCATTCGAAGCCGGCGGCGGTGAAGATCTTGTCGAGGCCTTCGTCCTCCGCCTGCTGCTTGACGCCCGCCGAGCCGGGGACGACGAGCGCGCGGACGGACGGATGGACGTGTTTGCCGGACACCACTGCAGCGGCGGTGCGCATGTCCTCGATCCGCGCGTTGGTGCAGGACCCGATGAAGACGCGGTCGATGGTGATGTCCTCGATCTTGGTGCCCGGCGCGAGACCCATGTACGTGAGAGCCCGCTCGACTGCACCGCGTTCAGCAGGATCGTCGTAGTCCGCCGGGTCCGGCACCTCGCCGTGCACCGGGACGACCATCTCCGGATTCGTTCCCCAGGTCACCTGCGGGGCGAGCTTGGAGACGTCGACGGAGAGCTCGATCTCGAACGCTGCTTCCTGGTCGGTGGCAAGCGAGCGCCAGTGGTCGAGTGCGCGCTCCCAGTCCGGGCCGGGGGCGGGCGCGCCGGGACGCCCCTCCATGTAAGTGAATGTGGTGTCGTCGGGCGCGATCATCCCGGCGCGGGCGCCCCACTCGATCGACATGTTGCAGACCGTCATGCGGCTCTCCATCGAGAGGCCCCGGATTGCCGGGCCGTCGTACTCGACGACGTAGCCGACGCCGCCCGAGATGCCCGCCTGACCGATCGCGGCCAGGATCATGTCCTTGGCAGCGACGCCTGCCGGCAGCTCGCCGTCGAAGGTGACGCGCATCGTCTTCGGCTTTCGCTGCGGGAGCGTCTGCGTCGCGAGCACGTGCTCCACCTCGGACGTGCCGATGCCGAACGCGAGTGCGCCGAAGGCGCCGTGCGTCGAGGTGTGGCTGTCACCGCAGACGATCGTCATTCCCGGTTGTGTGATTCCGAGCTCGGGGCCGATCACGTGGACGATCCCCTCGCGCCCGCTCCCGGTCGCGTAGAGCGGCACGCCGAACTCCTGGCAGTTCTGCCGGAGCGCATCGAGCTGGCGGCGCGCGAGCGGATCGGTGACGGGGCCTTCCTCGGTCGGGACGTTGTGGTCCATCGTCGCGACGGAGAGATCGGGCCGACGGACCCGGCGCCCGGCCAGGCGCAGACCCTCGAATGCCTGAGGCGAGGTCACTTCGTGGATCAGGTGCAGGTCGACGTAGAGCAGCGCCGGCTCGTCGGCGGGCTCTACGACGACGTGTCTGGTCCAGATGCGGTCGAACAAGGTTCGCGGTGCCATCGGGTCTTCTTAGCCGACGGACTGTGAGAAGTAAAGCTGTGACCCGTCACGTGCAGCGATGAGTTCCGCGGCGGAGAGCAGTCTTCCATGGGACACCAAAGCGAAGGG
>JBBRZA010000100.1:0-11282 GCA_038237145.1 Gaiellales bacterium | reverse complement strand
CAGCGGCCCTTGAAGCGCAGCGGCCCGTAGAACGCCTGCCCGAAGCCCGAGCCCGCCACGCCGATCGTGATGCCCGCAGCGCCGGCACGGCGGATCAGTTCGCGACGGTCATACCTCCCTTCGCGTCGACTCGGATCGTCTGAGCTTGCCATTGACCCTCCTTTCCTTCGCCTACCGGAAGGCTCCCCCGGTGAAGCCTGCGATGAAGCGGTCGAGGAACGTGTTGTAGAGGAGCGCGAGCGGAATGCTCGGTATGAGCGAGGCGACCATGATCGCTCCCCATTGCGGCAAGTCGCCGCGGATCAGGTCGGTGTAAACGCCGGTGGACAACGTCCTGCTCGTCGAGCTGGAGATGAACGTGAACGCGTACACGAACTCGTTCACGACAAGCGAGAACGAGAAGATCACCACGGTCAGAATGCCCGGAACCGAGATCGGAAAAACAATGCGGACCAGCGTCCCGAGTCGTGAAGCGCCGTCGATCAGCGCAGCGTCCTCGAGCTCCCGTGGGATGGTCTTGAAGAACCCCATCAAAAGCCACGTCGCAAAGGGCACGGTGAACGACGGATACACCAGGACGAGCGACCAGATCGAGCCACGCAGGTGAAAATGTAGGAGGTTGCTGGTCTGGTTGTCGAGCTGCGTGATCACCGAGAACAACGGCAGGAACAGCAGCGTAGGCGGCACGAGGTACGTCAAGAAGATGCCGACGCCGACGCTTTGGCCGAACTTCCCCGACAGCCGCGCCAGCGCGTACCCGGCCGGGACTGCGAGCACGAGCGTGATCAGCACGACGGCGATGCCGATGATGGCGGTGTTCCGCAGCCACTGCGTGTACTGCGTCTCGTTGAAGAGAAAACGGGCGTTGTCGAGCGTCGGGCCCTTGTGGAACCAGTACGGCGTATGGCTGAGATCGTAGAAGTCGCGCTGCTGCTTGAACGCCGTGATCACCATTACGTAGAACGGGAAGGCGAGGACGATCGCGAACGGCCCGACGATCAGGTACGACAAGCCCTTCTCGCGAAATCCCTTGAGCACGGCATCCACCGTCTACGTCACCTCCGTGCGGCGCGCGAAGATCAGCATGCCGATCGCCACGACGGCCAGGACGGGTAAGAGGAACAGAGAGATCGCCGCTCCGGCGCCGAGCGAACCGGTCTCGATCCCGGTCTTGTACGCCCAGGTCGTGACCATCTCCGTCGAGTTGGACGGCGGCGGGCCTCCGTTGGTGAGGATGTAGACGACGGCCATGTCCGTCGCGGTGAAGACGATCCCGAACAGCAGCGCGACGGTGGCAATCGGGAGCTGCAACGGCAGGGAGACCGACCAGAACTTGCGCAAGCCCGTCGCGCCGTCGATCGCCGCCGCGTCGTCGACCTCCTGCGGAATCGATGCGAGGCCGGCCAGGAAGATGACTGTCGCGAACGGGATGATCCGCCACGCGTGAACGGTGATCACGGAGCCCATCGCCAGGTTCGGCTGCGCGAGCCACTGCGGCGGATCCACCGTGCTCGCCAGGTGGAGATGCTGCAGCGTCCAGTTGATGATCGAGTAGGTCGTGTCGAAGATCCACGTCCAGCCCATGAGGCTCAGCGGTAGTGGGGCCGCCCAGGGGAGGAGGATCAAGAAGCGGAGGAACCATTTGCCGCGGAACGGCTTCAGGAGTGCATGTGCAAGCAAGCCGGCCACGATGAGAACGACGGCCTGCGAGATGACGGTGAACAGGAACGTGTGCCACACGGCGTCCTGGAAAGCCGGGTTGGTCCACTCGTGCCGGAAGTTGCCGAGGCCGATCCACTTGCCGTGCAGCGAGCCGCCGATGGCGTTCGTGAAGCTGAGATAGACCGCGAGCGCGAGAGGCCCGCCGACCAGCGCGAGAATGAAGAGGACCGCCGGCGAGATGAGAACGGACGCAAGGACGCCCGGACGCTCCAGAACGTTCGCGAAGCGCCTGCCCCGAGGCCGTGCAGCAGCGAGTGCCTCCACCCCTTGCCGATCCTAATAGAGTTCGAGTCGATCCGCGCATGGCCGAGATCACCCTGGACAAGCTGACGAAGGTCTACGGCGACGGGACCCGGGCGGTCTCGGAGCTGGACCTCGAAATCGCCGACGGGGAGTTCGTCGTCCTTGTCGGCCCGAGCGGCTGCGGGAAAACGAGCGCACTGCGGATGATCGCCGGGCTCGAGCCGATTACCGACGGGCGCGTCGTCATCGGCGGCGAGGTCGTGAACAACCTGCCGCCGAAGGACCGCGACATCGCGATGATCTTCCAGAACTACGCGCTTTATCCGCACATGAGCGCGTTCGACAACATGGCTTTCGGGCTCAAGCTCCGCGGCATGAAGAAGGACCGACGTGGCGAGCGGGTCAACGGCGCCGCTAAGACGCTCGGCCTCGCCGAGGTGCTCCCGAAGAAGCCACGGACGCTCTCGGGCGGCCAACGTCAACGGGTGGCGATGGGGCGTGCGATCGTGCGCGAGCCGCGGGCCTTCCTCATGGACGAGCCGCTCTCCAACCTCGACGCGAAGCTGCGGGTCGAGATGCGTGCCGAGATCGCCCGGTTGCAGCGCGAGCTCAACGTGACGACGGTCTACGTGACGCACGACCAGGTCGAGGCTATGACGCTCGGCGACCGGGTCGCGATCATGCGTGACGGGTTGCTGCAGCAGGTGGCGAAGCCGCAGGAGCTCTACGACCGGCCGCGCAACCTCTTCGTCGCCGAGTTCATCGGCTCACCTGCGATGAACCTCGTCGGCATTGACCTCGCCCGCTCCAACGGCGGAGTCGTCGCGAAGTTCGGTGACGACACGTTCGAGGTGGACGAGCAGGTGCTTGCCAGACGCCCTGGGCTGATGAACTTCGAGGGCAAGCGACTCATCCTCGGAATCCGCCCCGAGGACCTCGAGGACGCGGCGTTCGCGAGCGCAGCGCCGCCCGGGCGCCGCCTGTCGGCGACGGTCGATATCCGGGAGGACATGGGCTCGGAGGTGTTCATCCACTTCGGTGTCGCCGGGAAGGCGGTGCGCGGCGCGGACGTCAGGGCGGCCGTCGGCGAAGATGCGGCCGAGGTGGCGGAGGTCAAGGGCAACGTCTGGGTCGCGCGGGTCGACCGGGACACTGGCGTGCAGGAGGGCGGCAAGGTAGAGCTCGTCGTCGACACCAGCCGGCTCCACTTCTTCGATCCGGACAGCGGCGACGGGATCTACGACTGAAGGCGCCGGCGCAGTGATCGGGGAAGGAGCGCGGTCAGCTCGCGCTCACCCCAGAGCGTGTAGGCGAGCAGCGAGGCGGCGGCCCATGCCACCCCGAAGCTGATCCCGGCGAGCACGTCGGAGAGGTAGTGCGCGCCGAGGTAGAGGCGGGAGAACCCGACGAGGGCAATCGCTGCCGCCGCACCGAGACCGATCCAGATCCGAGCCTTGGTCGAGTGGCGCCTGCGCGCGAGGAGATAGGCCATCACCGTGAACGTCGCCGAAGAGGTCGCGGTATGGCCGCTGGGAAAGGAATACGTGTCCAGATGAACGAACGCGAGCTCCGGCCGTGGCCTGTGAAAGATGAGCTTGAGCAGTGAATTCACAACACTCGCGCCGCCGAAGGACAGAAAAAGAAGGGCCGCCTCGTTTGCGCGCCCGCGCCGGACGAGAACGAAACCGACGGCAACCACGATTGCACCAAGGACTGCTGCGTTCCCCGCGAGCGTGACGATCTTGAAGAGCTCCACGAGCCAACCGGACGAGTGCTCGTGAAGCCAGCGGGCGAACTCGACGTCCCACCTGACGATCGGATCTCCGGTCAGGTAGTCCTCCACGAGATGCCCGAAGGCGGCGAGCGCAGCCACGAGGAGCACCAGCAGCCCGCTGCTCGTCAGCGTGCGCGGATCGCGGTGCCGGAGCGCGAAGTAGTAGCGACGTGCGGGGCCGGGAAGACGCCGGGCGGGGCTGGGACTGCTCATCGGGAGCATTCGATCGCGCACTCCGGAAGTGTAGGGCGGGTCAGTCGCCGAGGACGGCGATCAACCGCTCGTCGTCCTGCTCGTTGCGGATCGTGATGCGAATGCCGCCGCGCACGGGCCGCACCGCGAGCCCGTGTTTCAGCAGTTGGTCGGCGAGCCCCTGCGGCTCGCCGACAGGTACGTAGAGGAAGTTCGCGTGCGAGGGCAATGGCTCGTAGCCGAGACCGCGCAGCCGCTCGGCGAAGCGCTCGCGCTCCTCGAGGATCGGCCGCACCTCCGGCGGCGACTGCAGCGCCGCAATTGCCAGTGCCGAAGACAGGGTCGAGAGCGGGGCCGGATGCTGACGCTGATTCAACTCGGCGGCGACATCGCGGCTTGCGAGCGCGTAACCCACCCGCGCACCGGCGAGGCCGAAGACCTTCGAGAACGTCCGGAGCACGATCACACCGTCGTCGATCAGCCCTGCCGCGGTCTCGCCCGCGTACTCGAAGTACGCCTCGTCGACGACGAGCGGCCGCGCGCTTGGCAGCTCGCCGAATTGGCCGGTCGGGTTGTTGGGACGGCAGCAGATCGTCAGCACCGGGTCCCTGTCGCCGATCTCCGCGCCCGAAACCCACACGGCGATCTGGAACATCGGGTAGGTGGGATCGTTCGCGATCGCAACGCGATCACCAGGGCCGGCGAACGCGCGCGCAACGAGCAGGATCAGGTCGTCTGCACCCGCACCGAGCACGATGTTCTCCGGCGAGACGCCGGCGTAGCGCGCGATCGCTTCCTCGAGCCGCGGATAGCCCCCGTGCGGATAGGTGTGGATGCGCACGAGCTCTTCCGCAAGCGCCTCGGCACGGGTCGAGGGCAACAGGTGGGGTGACGTGTTGCCGTCGAAGCGAATGATCTCGTCGACGGGCAAGCCCACCCGTTGCGCAATCTCCTCCGTCGACGGCGCGTCGTAGGACAGGATCTTTCCCGCCATTGGTCTCACGCCGGGCATGTTCTCGCACCGTTGCGACGCATGATGCGCCAGCCGTCCTTGGTCCGAAGCGCAATGCTCCACGCCTCGGCGCAGAGAGAGCTCGGGTGGTCCGGCCGGACGAACACCCAGTTCACGCCCTCCGGCGCGTCGCGATCCTGCTCGTAGACGAAGCGCACGTGACGGTCGAGCCCGCGCCCGAAGAACGGGTACACCGGTTCGCTCGGCGTGATCGCCAGGCCCACGTCGGCTGAGTCCGGAATCCGCTGATCCAGGAAGCGGACCGGCGCGTCGTAGTCGTCGCGCAAGGCGACACCGGTCCAGCGGGGCGTGTTCCAGATGCTGCGCGGCTTGCCGCCCTCGAGCAGCTGCAATCCCGACGGCCGCTTCGCATCGTTCGCAAGCGAAAGGAAGAGCGTCGTGCCTGCGATCGCGACAAAGCCCCAGGCGACGGGTCGCCAGCGGAAGACGATTCCCCAGGTCGCCGCCGCGAGTGCGATCGGAAAGGCGAAGAAACGGCCGATCCAGTCCTGGTAGAAAAGCAGCGCGGCGAACGCGACGAGCCAGTACGCGGGCGCGATCACCGATGCGAGCGCCATGCGGTCGAGCCGCCTGCGTCGCACTTCGCGGATCACGAGTACCGCCGCGGCGACGAGCAGGACGGATCCGAGCGGACCATACCAGGAGAAGTTCGACGCGGACCTCGTCAGGTCGCGACCGCTGTCGAGGTTGCCGAGGTCCCGCCGGCCGAGTGCGTCCCAGAACTTGAAGTACACGCGGATGAGCCGGTGCTCGAACGGCAGTAATAACAGCGGGACGGCCGCGACAACCGCTGCGATACCGCCGGCAACGAGCGTCCGGCGCGTGCGGGCACGCAGGGAGACGACAACCGCGACGACGAGTACGACCAGCGCCGCGACCCCATACAGCCAGCGGTCGCGGCCGGTTGCGCCGGAGAGATCGACGAACTCGATCCCGATCCGCATGATGCGTGCAGCTACGGGAGCGAGCCCTCGGTCGACGCTGTACTCCGACGCTATGTGGTTGTCCCAGAGACCGGTTTCGGCAAAGTTGACGACGTACCAGAATGCTCCGATCGCCGTGCCGACGACGACCGCGACAAGTCTCGAGTTCCTAAGCGAGACCGGTCGCGCGAACCACGCGAGGCCGAGGAGAAACGGCAACGCGATCGGCGTGGTGAGCTTGACGTCGACTGCTAGCGCAATCGCGACGCCGGCGAGCCAGGGCGACACGCGACTGCCGTCGATCAGAAACAGCGTTGCGGCGAGGAGGAAGGCGGCGACAACGAGATCGCTCATAGCGGTGCCTGCCTGGAGCGCGATCACCGGGAGTGTCAGCACGAGCAGACCGCCAAACATGGCCTCGCGGCGGCCGAAGCCGATCCGTCGAGAGATTCCGACGACGCCAATTGCAAGGGCGAGCGCCGACAGGAGCTGGTCGAGGGCGACGAAGTAGTCGTTGCCCGCAAGCGTCATCGTCGCCAGAGGACCGAGCTCGCCGCCGAGTGGGTACGCGTTGTTGCGGAGATCGAAGATCCCGCCGAGATATGCAATCCCGCCGTGCTGCCACCAGAGCGGTGCACGGACGAGGTGGAACGTGAGGACGTCGTCCTCCACCTGCGGCACCCAGATACCCATTGCCGCGGTGTAGGCGAAGCCGAGTCCCACGACGACAGCCAGGGCGATGAGCAGTGGATCGCGCCCCAGCGGACGAAGGGCGACCCGCCAGTCGATCCCGCTACGGAAGCCGCGGGTGAAAAAAACTGTCAGCACGCAGAGCCCGCCGAGGGTGCCCAGCACCGCCGCCGCAGTGAAGCCGCGGACGAGCGAGAGCCCCAGCGCCACGAGAAGCAGCTCGGCATGCGCGACGACGAACGCTCCGACGAGAAAGGCCGTTGGTGAACCGATCCCGAGCCTCGCCATGATGCGCGCGGCCGTGAGGCCGAGCAGCACGAGCCCGAACAGAAGCGTGATCATGGACGCCAACGACGGCGCAGCCTAGTCGCCCTGCCAGTAATGCCGGGTAATGTCCGGCCCGTGGCCGGCATCGGCGAGCCCGCGTACCAGCATCGCGTGCTGGAGTCGCTCGGCTCAGCGCAGAACTACATCGCTTGGCTGGCGTCGCTGGCCCGCCCGTACCTCGGGGACGACCCGATCGAGATCGGCGCCGGGGCGGGAGACTATGCGGCGGCCTGGCTGGCCGACGGCGTCGGGCGGATCACGCTCACCGAGGCCGATCCACATCTGCTCGGCGAGCTTCGCTCCCGGTTCGAGCGTGATAACTGCGTGGCGGTGCGGGGGCTCGACGTCATGACGTCACCGGAAGCGGAGCACTCCGCCGTCGTCGCCTTCAACGTTCTCGAGCACATCGAGGACGACGCGGGCGCGCTCCGCTCGGCGCGGAACCTTGTCCGTTCCGGCGGCGCCATCGTGATACTCGTGCCGGCGTTCGAGTTCGCGACGAGCCGGTTCGATCACGACATCGGGCACCACCGCCGCTACACGAAGAAAACGGTCGAGGCCGCTTATCGCAACGCCGGGATCGAGGTGGAACGACTGGCGTATGTGAACGCGCCTGGCCTGCTCGGCTGGATCGTGGCGATGAAATGGCTCCGGCGCGCGCCGAGCGAGGGCGTCCTGCTGCAGGTCTGGGACAACGTCGTGGTGCCGGTGGCTCGACGAGTGGAGGCGGTCAAGGCGCCCCCGTTCGGTCAGTCCTTGCTCGCCGTCGGACGCTCGTCCTGAGCTGAGCTGCGGAAGATGACGACCGGGCAGGCGGCGTGCTGCGCGCACTCGAGACTGACCGAGCCCAGAAACAATCCGCTCAGCCCGTGGCCGTGGAGCCGACCACAAGCAGGTTCGCGTCGCGGGCGGCGTCGAGCAGCGCTTTGGCAGGCGCGTCTTCGACGGCAATCGGCGCGACGTCCATGCTCACGGAGTTACCGACGACCTCGTCGACGACTTTCGTGACCAGCTGCTGCGCGTCCTCGTGAAACTCGCCGACCAGCGCGGGCAGATCGATGGGCGGGGCGTTGGCAACGGGCGGCGCCGAAGCGCCGCCCGTTGCCCTGGTTACGTAGGTCAGGCGCTAGCCGCCGACGGCCGCCAGCGCATTCACGAGGCCGTGGCCGTAGAAGTCGTTGAAGCTCGCCCCGCCGTTGCACGTGGCGTTCCAACTCGCCGGCCGCCCGACGATCGTGTAGTCGACCGTGCGTGGCTCAGGACACGCATGGTCGCTCGCCGAGCTGGTCAGGATGCTCTCCACTGACGCCGGTGAGAGCGTGAGCGAAAGCACAGGCGTTCTTTCGATTGAACCCACATGGCAGGTTTTCAGCACACCAGTCTGGCTGCGCGAGTTCGCCTGAGCAGACAACAGCGGCGAGCCTTTAGTCCGTTCTCAGTCCGTAAACCCAGCGCGATGCGGGAGAACCGGTGTCACGACGAGCCACCGAATCCCTGGATACGCCACGTTTCGCCACACAACGCCACTTGCCTCGGAACCCCGTGGACGTTCAAGTCCTCTCATCCGCATAGCCAATCGGGCCGTTCCAGTGCCCAATTAGTGCCCAAACGAAGTGGGAGTGTTGCCTCGAACCTCTCGGCCGCCGGCAGCGCCGCAACGCCCCCGGCGGCAGACGCACGATGCGCCGAGCAATCACACGCCACCACTGGACAAACGGCTAAATCGCACGGCGCTTCGTAGTACTTGACGGGGGCTATTCCGAGACCCTCGACGCTCCGGCTCCCCATGACTCTTTTCCGGAGAGAACGGCGCAAGCCCGCTTTCCTCCGCTAGAGCAAAGAGGCGGCGCGAGAAGGTTCGATCGAGGGGGCGGCGGGTTGACGCGATGGTGAGGTGGACGACTGGAGGCGGATGGGACCCGGGGCGACAAGTTCATCGTCGAGATTTCGGCGCGAGAAAAGTGGCGGAAACTTGCAGCGGCGTTTCTATTTTTTGACGGTGAAGCTGCTATCTCCGAGCAGCGGTCCGTAATCGGTCGCACTTCGCGGTCCGAGTCCGGGCCAAAGGTACCAGCGATACGTTCCGCGGGCGAGTGTGTAGCGCTTTCCGCCGAAGATCCATGTCTTCTTGAGGCGTAGCTGCGTCCGGATCGGCCAGGCGCTTAAGATCTTCTGTGAACCGCGGAACAGTTGCAGGTTGTAGTAGGTCGCGGCTGGGAAGGACCGCCAGACGAGGCGTGGTGGGCTCTTCAGGGTCGCTCCATCGCGCGGCGAGAGCAGCATCAGAAGCTTCGCGGTCGCGGCAACAGCGATCCCGGCTGACCGATTGCCGACGTGATCGACGGTGACAATCACGTAGCGATAGGAAGTTCCCGGACGCACGCCGCGATCGGTGAAGCTCGAAGCTGAGCCGCTATAGACCGTGATCAGCGTCGCATCACTGCTGCTGGAACGTTGAACCTCGACGTGGTCGAAGTCAGGATCGCTCGGCAGTGCCCAGGACAGTCGAATTGCCCGATTGATGCTTTCGACCTGGACCTTGCCGACCTCATCCGGCGGCACCGTGTCGGGTAGGGGGCTTCCAGGAGCCGGAGGCGGTGGCGCAGGCGGGGTCGGAGGTGGGGTCGGAGGCGGCGTGGGAGCAGGAGTGGGGGCGATGACGTTAACCGCGAACGTTGCGGTTGCCGTGTTTCCGCGACTATCGGACGCAGTGCAGGAGACGGTCGTCGACCCGACAGGAAACAGCGACCCGGACGCAGGCGAGCAGCTGACCGGCACCGGCCCGTCCACCAAGTCAACAGCGGTCGGTTGCACATAGGTGACGACGGCCCCCCCGCCACCGGCCGCGTCCACCTGAACCGCTGGCGTCCCCGCGATCACCGGCGGCGTCGTATCGCGCACGGTCACGGTAAACGACGCAGTCGCCTCAACCGTCCCGGTTTCATCGATCACGCTGCAGGTGACGGTCGCGACACCCAACGGGAAATGGACCGTTGCAGTCAAGGTCCCGGTTGCCATCGCGCCCGGTGGCGCACACGAGACAGTCACGGGTTTACCAGCCGGATTCGTCGCCGTGGCGGTGTACGTCACATCTGCACCCGACGCATCCTGCGCCTCCGCGGTGATCGGCCCGGGCACGGTTAACCGCGGCGCCGCCTGAACCGCAGCCGCCGGAAAGAACAGCAAGAAACAGCACACGAAAAAGACAAGCCGCAGAAGACCCCTCATGACCTCTTCACTCCCCACCGCCTCCCGCACCAAACTCGCGTGACCGGCTGGACAGAATTAGCCTGCTCATCCACCGCAGCCAGACCTCGCAGCCACTCGGCGGACTTCGGAATCCGGGCAACCTGCTTGGCGTCCAGGGCCATCTAACCGGGCGCAAGCCCTGGGGGACGCGGGGGAAAGTTGGTGGCGTAGGTGTCCCGCACGTCACGGGCGTTCTCAATCATTGATCGGGATCGCGGGCAAAGCAGATGTTGTCAGACGTTGCCAATTCGGACATCCAGGTCCTTCCGGCTTGGGCTTTACTGTCGGATCGATATGGACGTCTCCAGACTCTTTTTTGCCGGAGCTCTGACCGGGTTCATGGCTGGATCGCTCGCGTCGTTCGGCGGACTCGGCGACGCCGCCACGAGCACGAAGCACTCGCTCGTTGCCGTCAAGACTGCTCTGACGCGCTCAAGGCCTGAGTACGACCTTGACACCCCCCCGCAGCCCATCAGTACGCGCCCGCCAAGGCGATGATCTGTCACAACGGCCACACGATCGTGATTAACAGAACGGCGTTGTCCGCGCACCTCCGCAACGGTGATACGAGTGGACCATGTTCGGGAATTGCGGGCGTGCCTCCTGCACGCAAGCGCGATGCGGGGGCACTGCCCGCCAGCATTACTACAGGAGACGCACTCGCAAGCACCGGCCTGTCCCTCGGAGCGACCGCACTGATTTCGCTACTGCTGATGACAACCGGCCTGGCGCTGAGGCGACGAACTAAGCCGCAGCAATCCGATCGCTAGCAGCTAGGACGCCTCGAACTCACGCTCGGCGCACTTCCGGGCAGCTAGAACGGAGGAACGCTGGAAGACTTACCTCGACACAGAGGACCAGTTGGTGTTCTGCCGGCAACCAGACTTCGCCGCACTCGGCGCACTGCGGGATGAGAGGGCGACCTGCTCGGCGCTCACGCAGCGGATTCTAGGACGCGTGCCTGGCGTGTGCGCTGCCCTGGAGGTCATTAGTAGGACTTTGTTGGTTCATTGAAGGGTCCGCTGCTGGAGCGGCGAATGGTGTCCGCGTTGGCGGTCATCGTTCGATCGGAGGAGACGGATGGATGCTGCAATGGTGGAGCTGTCGGCGAGGGAGCCGCGTGAGCGGT
>JBBRZA010000099.1:0-11421 GCA_038237145.1 Gaiellales bacterium | reverse complement strand
CAAGCCCATCCGCACCTTGACCGCGCCGGCGGCGAGCTTTTCCTGCGCGTCCCGCGCCGCCGCCGCCGCGTCCGGAGCGCTCGAGAAGGCGACGAAGAACGCATCGCCCTGGGTGTCCACCTCGACTCCCGCATGTGCCGCAAACGCCTCGCGCAGCACTCGGCGGTGCTCGGCGAGCGCATCCGCATACCCAGCCGGCCCGAGCTCGTGCAGCAGCTTCGTCGAGCCCTCGATGTCGGTGAAGAGGAAGGTGACCGTGCCGGAGGGGATGTCGCCCCGCATAGCATTCATCATGAATCAGCGCGGCGGCGAACTCACGCTGCGACACACCCGCGGTTCAGAATTCGCCCCCGCCTGGGCGTCTGTGCCGGTCAAGAAGGGGCAGCCAACCGGAGACCACTTTTCTCTCACGCGAGCGCGACGGCGACCTCCTGGATCGGGTGACGGTGGAGCTCGCGCTCGGCGGCGAGAGCGAGCTTGGCGAGGTCGCGGTAGCCGATGATGCGGCGGAACTGCCGCTCGGCTTCGAGCATGCCGGCGGCTGTCCATCGGAGTGCCATCTCGCCCGAGCGCCAGTGCTTGACGTTGCGGCTCGTGCGGCGGACGCATTCGATCATCGACTCGCACGGGTTTGTCGAGGCGAGCGTGCGCTTCAACGTGCCTCTGTGATCCCGAGGCGGGTGAGCGTGAGCGTCTCCTCGATCCCCTCGCGCAGCGAGGCTGCCGCGCCGGGGTGAGTGCGCTCAAGCTCGACGCCGAGAGCCTGCAGCCGGTCGAGCGCCCGGTCGTGGTCTTCAAGCGCCCACGCCTCCCGCAGCCGCCGCTTGACCGCAGGCCGGTCGCGCTCGGGCAGATGTTCGAGCACATTCCGCTCCTTATGCCGGACGCAGCGCTGGACGGGTGCCTCGCCGAACACGTCCCGGATCGCCTTACGGAGTGCTTTCGAGCCGTCGATCACAAACAGGATCCCCTGCTCGGGGTCGAGGCCGCGCTCCACCAGGTCGGAGAGCAGGGCGGTCGCGACCGTCGCGTTCTCGCTCGAGCCCTCCCATAGCCCGAGCGGGAGCTTCACGCCCTCGGTCGTGATCCCGAGGCAGACGATGTTCGTCCGGCCCTTGAACTCGATCCCGTCGAGCATCAGCACCGCCAACCTCACGTCGTCGAGGCGACGAGCCATCAGCTCGCCGAGCGCCTTACGCGTGCGTTCGACGAACGCCCGTGAGACGGCCGACTTCGAGGTTGAGCGAGCGGCCCGCTCGACCTTGCTCCCGACCGGCTCCTGCACGCGCCGGTAGCGGCGCGTCGAGACGCCAGCGAGCATCCGCTCCAACACCAGCCGCGAGAGCAGATCGCGGTCGGCGAAGTGCCGGTAGGTCGCAAGCGGCTGCTCGCTGCTGCCGTCGGCCGACCTGACTCGCGGGTGCTCGACCGCGACCCGGCGACCGCCGAGCGTCACCTCGCCGGCCTCGTGGCCGTGGCGCACGGCGACTCGCTCCGGGTCGTGCTTGCCCTTCGCGCCCACGACCTCGACGACTTCTTCCTCCATCAGCTCGGCCAGGACGCCGAGCCCGACGCCCACTGACAGGGCCAGCAGTCCCTCCCTCGCGGCGTTGACCAGTTCGCCAAGCGCCTCCTGTACCCGAGCCGGGAGCACCTCCCGGCTCGTCGGGACTGGCACGGCCGGTGCGGTTGTCTTCTTCACGGCGGCTCCTCCTTTGATCTCGGGGATCGCCTCGCACGCTCCCCAGCGGGGCGGACGAGGCCGGAGACCGCCGTCAAGTTCTACGAGCTACGGGACATGCTCGAAAAAAGAGATAGCGGCATCAAGCGACTCCACCACGATGCCGACGTTGTCCATCCGTTGAAGCGCCACGCGGCCGTTATATCGCACATCGCAAAGATCGCCCGAGATCGCGCATCACCCCGATGGGCTGTCGCTCCAGATCGGTTCCGTGTGGGGAGTCCGAGCGTTCCGGCGCGAGGGACAGAGCTAGCTCCAGCTCTAGCAGTCGGCTGGGCCAGTGTTCCGGAATGACGCCTGAGGCTGGGGGCTCTACCGGCACCAACGTCAGCACAGCGCGTCTCAACTCGACGGCCGTGGCAACGTTGACCTTCGAGCCCACTTTGGGACTTTGCGCAGAGCGCCGGCCGCTGACCTCCAGCAGGCGCTCGATCGGATCGGCCATCGCACGTAGATGGACGGTAAAACGGTGTGCTCGAACGGGCGGCCCGAATCAGGACGCGATCTTGGCCGCGATCTCCCAAATGTGACCGTCGGGGTCGGCGAATGCCGCTGTGCGCATCCCCCAGGGTCGGTCGATCGGGCCGTTCAGCAGCTCGACTCCGCGGCGGGCGAGCTCGTCGCAGGCCGCGTCAGTGTCGTCGACACCGATCGTGAGCTGGAATCGCGATCCGGCGTCCTGCTCTGCGACAACCGCGGGGCCGATCAGCCCATGCGCCTCTTTGGCCAGCAGCAGGTTGACGATCATGCTCTCGAACTTGAACGCGATCGAGTCGTCGTCCTCGTACACGGCCTCAGCGTCGAAGGTTTTCTCGTAGAACGACTTGGCGCGCCCGTGATTGGCGACGAACATCGTGATCGCACCGACGCTGTTGAGTGACTCACTCATTTCGTGCTCCTCCTGTAGACATCTCTAGACGTGAGCCAAAACTGGCTCTCATCAGCCCAGACCGACTGGCGCGACGGAACTCATCGCTCAGCGAGCGGCAAAGCGCGCTTTGACCGCATGGAGCATCAAACCCGGAAACTCGCGCAACATGAACGATGGCAGCATGTTGGCGCTGCTGACACCTTCGAACGTTACCGCTCTCCCCTGGGCCAGAGTCCGGGAATGTCCCCAGGCGTTCTGGCCTTACGACTTAACACTTGTGGCTGCCGGCTGGCAAAGACCGTTGGGCGGCGTGGGTAACTGAGGACGAGCCAGAGATCGGGTTCTACTGCCGGACTGCGCAGACCGGGAGTCGGCGGCGACCCGCCGTCCTGTCAAACCAAGTCCGCCGCAATGACTACGGGTTGGGCTCACACCACAGGGGGACGCCACAGCCTGGCGGATCTTCTACTTCGTGTGTCACGACGATGCGCCGCACATCGGCCATGGCCGCTTTCGCCACGGTAACGAGCGTGAATGGATGAAACAGCCGGAGAGGGGTTGGTGGCCCCCACGTGGTGCACTCGATGGGAGCATCGACCCCTGGACCGCATTCGCTCGCGGGCGGGAGCCCGCTTCTGTGGATCGTCAGGAGGAGGGTGCCGTTGCTCACGCTCGCACTTGAGACGATGACGCCGTTCGCGGCGGCACGATCGAGAAGGAAAACGCCAATAAGCGCGTGCCGACTGAAGTCACTGGCTTGCGGCGCAGTCGTGTGCGGGTGGTAGATCCACTTGTCCCACCGCAAGGCCTGCCTATACGTCCTCGCGATCAGAATCCGGTTGCGCAGTCTGACAGCGCCGAGAAAGCCCTCTCGCACGTAGCCGTCGGTGTAAAGCTTGAACCCGACTGCTTTCTCAGCGACAGGCGTCGCGTCGACGTGCAGCCGGCCGATGAGTGCGGGCGTCGCGTGTTCACCGGCCCAGGATGGGGCGGCCAACGCGAGCGCGCCAACCACGATCAGCAAAGTCCGACGCCCCCTCACGGAGCAAGTATCTCATGAAACAACCTCCAGGGAGAGGCCTCCGAAACTCCTGCGCCGGCCTGCTCCGTTTTGGAACGCGGCACTCGACTGCATGACGTTCAACTCTTCAGGGTGCTGCGGACTCGGCTGCGCGAGCGTTCTCTCACCAGACGAGAATCTTTGCCCATACTTTTGCCCGCTCATCTAATCGGAGCCGACCTGGGGTGACCTGAGCTGACGCAACAATGCCGAATCCGTCGTTGCCTGACCTAGCAACAACCGCTCATAACCCGGAGGTCGCAGGTTCAACGACCCGGTGATGAGCTCACCCCTCGAACCACCTCGTGCCACGAGCCCACCGGGGACCGACGACGAGAGAGAACGCAAGAGCCGCCCACCGCTCCTGCAACCTCATGCGAGGACAGGGGTCTGGGGACGGATGCAGAAGGTTGGCCCCGACAGCCAGCGCCGGGGCCAACCACGACTTCAACTATCGAGCCTTACTAGGGTTGCAGGCGATTCCAGGATTCAGACCAATTGAGGTGAGAAACGCCCTACCTTCCTTGCCGACCTGTCCCCAGGACTGCGTCCGGGTGAACCCGTCTGCGTCGGGAACGTGATTTCCGAGCACGAAGTTATCGTTCTGCCCCGAGTAGGCGCAGTCCGACTTCCCATTCAACGGCGCGGCATCCGAACCGGCGATCCACTTGCCGTTCCCGGTTATCTCACCGGCGAACGCGGAACCAGCACCTACGCCCACAACCGCGGCCGTGCAGGCCGCGACGGCGAGCATTCGCGTCTTGCTCACTGTGTACCTCCCCTTAGACACCGGACGCCACCTCGGCGCCAGTCAGGGGACGCTACTCCGATAGCGGCACGTCGTCAACCATCGCTGAGCGGCTGAGCAGGGGTTTTCGGAGGTTTGAGCAGCGGACACTCCCGAAGCGCGCGGCGCAAAAAACGCGCAAAAACCGCCCAGAGCGTTCTAGGCATTGTTCGGCGCCGGTATCGAGGAGGGCCGGCGAGGCCCGTTATCGGTTCTCCGCCGGGTCGCGCAACGATCGGCCCTTGCCTAGCGCAAGCGCCGCCGATACGAGCGCAAGGTGGGTAAAGGCCTGCGGGAAGTTGCCGAGCTGCCGCCCGGCGATCGGGTCGTACTCTTCGGCCAGTAGACCGACGTCGTTGCGAAGGTCGAGCAACCGTTCGAACAGCTCGCGCGCCTCGTCGTGGCGGTCTTGCAGCTCGAGCACTGTGACCAGCCAGAACGTGCAGGCGAGAAAGACGCCCTCACCGGCCGGGAGGCCGTCGACTCCGCTCTCCTCGGGGCGATAGCGAAGCACGAGCCCATCCACCGTCAACTCGCGGCGGATCGCCTCAACCGTTGAGACGACGCGCGGGTCGGTGGCGGGCAGGAAGCCGACGAGCGGCATCAGCAGGACGGCCGCGTCGAGTTCGTCCGCGCCGTAGGACTGTGCGAAGGCCTGCTTGCGCTCGCTCCAAGCGTTCGCCAGTACTTGGGCGTGGATCTCGTCCCGCAGCACCCTCCAGCGCTCCACCGGGCCTTCGTGTCCGAGCTCATCGTGCAGCCGGACGGCGCGGTCGAAGGCGACCCAGGACATCACCTTCGAGTGGGTGAAGTGGCGGGCGGGGCCGCGGACCTCCCAGATCCCGGAATCCCTCTCGCGCCAGCCGTCCTCGAGCCAGGCCAGCAGCTTCCTGAGCAGCGCCCAGCCGAACTCCGATGGCTCGATGCCGTGTCTGATGGTCTGGTACGCGGCGTCGAGCAGCTCACCGTAGACGTCGAGCTGCAGTTGCGTCGAGGCCGCGTTGCCGACGCGCACGGGCCGCGAGCCGCCAAAGCCGGGCAGCCACCCGAGTTCGCGCTCGTCGAGGCGTCGCTCGCCGGCGATTCCGTACATGATCTGCACATCGGCGGGATCGCCCGCCACCGCTCGCAGGAGCCACTCTCGCCAGGCCTGTGCCTCGTCGCGGTAGCCGGCGTTCAGCATCGCGACCAGTGCCAGGCTGGCGTCCCGAAGCCAGCAGAAGCGGTAGTCCCAGTTGCGCACACCGCCGATTGATTCCGGCAGCGACGTTGTCGGAGCGGCCACGGTGCCGCCCGTCGGGGCGTACGTGAGCGCCTTGAGGACGAGCAGCGACTGGTGGATCTCCTCGTGGTAGTCGCCGTGGTGCGCACACGCGTTGGCCCAGCCAAGCCAGAACGCCTCGGTGCCGGCGAGTGCCTCCTCCGCATCGATCGCGTCCGGTGGCTGCTCGTGCGAGGGGAACCATGTGAGCACGAAGGGCACCCGCTGCCCCGGCTCGAGCGTGAACTCCGACACCGTCGACATGTCCTCGCCGCGCACCTCGACCGGCGTGCGGAAGCAGAGCGCGTCCGGCCCGGCCACGGCCAGCCGCGCCCCGTCAACGCGGCGTACCCAGGGGACGATCCGGCCGTAGTCGAAGCGGATCACGAGCTCTGAGCGCATCGGCACGGTCCCGTCGAGCCCTTCCACGATCCGGACGATGTCGGGGGCGACGCCGCGCGGGGGCATGAAGTCGATCGCGCGGATCCGGCCCTCGGCCGTCTCGAATACCGACTCGAGGATCAGCGTGTCGTGCCGATAGCGGCGCTCCTGCCGCCTGATCTGGCTCGCCGGCGCGATCGACCAGCGCCCGTTCTCGGGATTGCCGAGGAGCGCTGCGAAGCAGGCACCGGAGTCGAAGCGGGGGAAGCAGCACCAGTCGACCGAGCCGCCGCGGTCGATGAGCGCCGCCGTCTGCAGGTCGCCGAGAAGCGCATAATCTTCGATCCTGTTCACGTGCAGCCGGCACTCACGGGTGCAGCTTGATCGTGCTGCCGAAGTTCAACTGATGCGGTTCCTGGAGGGAAATGTGGAGGAACCCGAGCTGTTCGAGCTGCTGTGCGCGAGCGAGCGGTCCGACGTCGAGCGGTCGCAGGCCGCCGTCCGAAGCGAGCTGCGCAACCTTCTGCTTTGCATCCTCGTCGTCGCCGGCGATCAACACGTCGAGCCGCTGGCCGTCGACCTCGCCCTCGACAAGCGTGCCGGCGAAGGTGGTGTTGAACGCTTTCACGACCTGGGCTCCCTGCGGGACGAGCTGCGCGACCTCCTCCGCGGACGAGCTGCCGGGCTCGGTGGCCAGGCGATCCCAGGTCTGCGTATCGACGGGGTTGGTGATGTCGACGACGACCTTGTCGGCGAGTCGGTCGCCGTACTGCTGCACCGCGTCCTTGATGCCGGGGTAGTAGACGGCAAAGACGACGACCTCGCCGCCGAAGGGGGCGTCCGGTTCGAGCGCGGGCGCGGAGCCGCCGAGCTCCTCGGCGAGTTTGCGGGCCTCGGCCGGATCGCGGTCGACGATCTCGACCTGGTTGCCGCCGGCGATCGCACGGGTGGCGATGCCGCGGCCCATGTTGCCGGCGCCGATGATGGTGACGTTCACTGGAACCTCCTCGTTCTGGGGAGTACGGGACTCATTTGCGTCGCGGGCGGAGATCGAGACGACCGCGGTAGGCAACCGTGCTCGGTGTGAAGGGGTCGACCGTAGCGAGCCCCGTCACCCCCACGGGCGAGCCTGCGCCTGCCGGCGGCGAGCGGAGCGGGCGAGCATCGGTTCATAAAGTGCGCTAGAAGTCACGGTCGCGGAGATGAGTCTTCGGAGCTACCTCGCATGGCTACGTGGCCAGGCTAGTAGCCGCCGAATGCGATGACCAAGGCTCAGCCTAGGGCCCTGCCAGGCCTGCGCGGCTAAGCTCGTAGGGTGTTTGCACATCTTCCGCGCTCGTTCAGTGACCGCCGGGTGGCCGTGATCGCGTCGCTGGCGGTTCTCTCTCTGTTCGTCGTCACGATGATCGTCTTTCGGATCTTGTACACGGGCACCTCCGAGCACATTGCGATCGCGTGGAACCTGGCCCTCGCGTGGATCCCGTTCGCGCTAGCGCTCATCGTCTACGAGCGGGCAAGGTCCGGATTCTTGACCCCGGCGTTGGCCGGCGTCGCGGTGCTTTGGCTGTTGTTTTTTCCGAACGCTCCGTACATCGTCACCGATCTGAAGCACGTCGGCCGCGGGGGCGGCGTCCCGGTTCTCTACGACGTCTTGCTCCTGTCCGCCGCCGCGTGGACCGGACTCCTGCTGGGCCTGACTTCGCTGTTCCTGATGCACGCAGTTGCGCGGCGGGTGGTCGGCGCCGTGAATGCCTGGGCGCTCGTCGTGGGTGTGCTCGGATTGAGCTCCTTTGGAATCTATCTTGGCCGCGTCCTTCGCTGGAACTCGTGGGACGTCTTCGCGCGGCCGGGGCCCCTTTCGAGCGCGATCGCGAATGGCGTGCTCCATCCGCTCAGCCATCCGCGGCCTGTCGCGCTCACAATCCTGTTCACGTCGTTCCTTCTGCTCAGCTACCTGGCCTTCTACTCGCTGGCGCGTATGGGCTCCTTTGTAAGCGAGTAGGCCGGGACGTTCTCCCAGACTGGGAGATTGAAGCGTTACGTCGGCGCGATCGGGGCTACCACGTCAGTCTGCGGGACGGGCCCGCGCAGCTCCGAGGAGTCGGCCGAGCCTGCCCAGCGCGCGCATGACGCGTATTCGCGCCGCAGTCTCCGAGCAGCCGAGCGTCGCGGCGACCTCCTGGTACGGAAGCTCGGCGACGATCCTCAGCCTGAGCGCTTCTCGTTGCGTCTGGGGAAGTGAGTCGAGCGCCGATTCGAGGTCGCCTTGGAGCTCGCTCGCCCGGATTCGCTCCTCGATCGCCTCGAAGTCCTGCTCGTACGAGCGGATCGGCAGCCCGAGCCGGCGTCGTCCGGTCTCCTCGATTCGGCCGCGCTCGTAGTAGCGCCGCAGCAAGTTCTTCGCGATCCCGTAGAGCCAGGGTGCGGCAGAGCCGTTGGCCTCATCGCGGAAGCGCCGGAGGCCGAGCGCCACCTGCGCGAACAACTCGGCGGTCAGCTCGGAGGCGGCAGCCTCTGGAAGCCGCAGCCGAAACCAGCGGTAGAGCCTCTCTCGGTAGCGCAGGTAGAGCTCCGCGAGCGCCTCGGGATCCTCGCGGGCACGGATGATCAGCTGCGCATCGGTTGCACCCATTCATACGCAGATACACCGACCGCCTGCAGATGTTTCCCACGAACAGGCGAAACACCTAGGCGGTCAGGGCGGATATCCAGACAGAAGGGAGCAACTGATGACTGTTACGACACTGCTGAAACACGATCTCGAATCCGCCTATCGCAGGCTGCTGGTCAGGCGCCAGCGACGACGTCGCCTGGCACGGCTTGGTTCTCTTGGCGGGGCAGCCGGGCTGCTGCTTGCGGGCGCCGCCTTGGGCGCCTCGGTACTGCTCGGATGGCCGGCGCCGGCTCATGTTCAGCAGGAGATCGCGGCGGTCGATACCGGCATGCCTGCCGATCTCCGCCTGAACCCGGACGTCGCGCACGCACGCGCTGTCGCTTCGATCGGGACGACGACGCTCTATGCGGCCGACCTGCGCGGCGGCGGGAGCTGCAGCGAGCTCGTGACCGCGGGCGACCGCGGGCGCGGGGCTCGCTGCACGACTGGCGCAGAGCTGACCCACCGACCGATCGATCTGACGGTTCCCTCGGACGCAGGCCCGACGCCCGACACGCCGATTGCTCTTGGCGGGAGGATCAACGCCTCGAACGGGACGAACCTGAACCTGGAGGCCGTCTACGTGGACGGATCGAGCAATTCTATTTCGCTTGGCGAGGACCGCTACTTCGTCTTCGAGGTTCCGGCGCTGCATCTTGCAACCGTTCACGCGTCCGGGCTCGAGCTGGTTGCCCGGAGCGAAGACGGCTCGGTCATCGCCCGTGCCTCGTTGCCGGCCGACTGGGATGATCCCGCGGTTCCCGACGAGAACGCCCCGATCTACGTCAGCACTCGCTCCGACGCGTCCGACTTCACGAAGGTCTTCGGACTCGAGGGCCACGTCGGCGCCGTGGGAGCAACCTCGCTCGAGCTCGAATACGACGATGGCGCGGGTGTCTCGATCCCGATCCAGCCGAACGGCGACTACACCTATGTCCTTCCGATCGAGCGGACCGACGACTTCATGCACCCGCAGATGCTGATCGCCCGCGACGCAGACGGCGATGTCGTCGCCTCCACGAGCGTGGCCGCGGTTGCCTACTGGCGTGCCGCCGGATCTCGTGGAGGCCCGTAGGAGACAGAGTAACTTCCACCCTGTGCTGCGCGAGATCGCGGAATACCCGAACTCCTTCGGACCGCTCGGGCCGAAGGACGAGCGGATCGAGACCGATCGCTACACGCTCTGCATGGGGCCCGGCAAGACGTGGAACACCGTCCAGCGGCAACGCTTCCCCGGGGAGGAGGTCGAGGACGTCCTCGAGGAGGTGCGATCGTTGCTTCGCGCGCGTGGGCGCGGCAGGACGCAATGGGAGGTGGGCAGCGCGGCGGAGCCCCCGGACCTCGTCGATCTGCTGCTCGCGCGCGGGCTCGTTCGCGACAAGGATCCGTACGCCGTTGCACTCGTCCTGACGGAGACGCCGCCGCCCCCGGCGCCGGGAATCGTCGCGCGCCGGGTGGAGAGCTACGAGGAATACACGGCCGCGAATGAAGTGCAGTGGCAGGCGTTCGAGACGCCCGCGGACGAGATTGCCGAGGGGCGGGCGCTGCTGCCGCAGAGGTGGCGCGAGGCGCCGACCATCATGCATGCGGCATGGCTCGACCGTGAAATCGTCTCGGCGGGGACCTGCGCGCCGACGCCGCACGGCCTCCTGCTCTACGGGGGCGCGACCGTCTCGCAGGCCCGCGGCCGCGGCGCGTACCGTGCGCTCCTGCGCGCACGGTGGGACGAAGCCGTGGCCCGCGGCACACCGGCGCTGATCACGCAGGGCGGCTCGATGTCGCGTCCGATCCTCGAGCGCCTGGGCTTCGAGCCCGTAGGTCATGTCCATTTGCTGTTGGACGCGTTCGGCAAGCGCGAGGCGTGAGCGACACCGCGTTAACTTGAGCCCATGATCGCCCGCTCCGAGCAGCAGTTACCGCTGAAGAAAGGGAGAGAGCCCCGCCGCGAGGCGAGGCTCTGCACCTTCTCTAACAGGGGTCGGTCGTGTTAGTTCTGAGTGGCGCGCCGACTGGAACGATCAACGTCGCCGTCCAGCTGACCTCTTGGTTCGCCGTCGCGTTCACCGGAAGCTCCAGAGTTTCGACATAGGTCTCGCCGGGTCCCACGACGTTGGGATGGCATGTCCCCTGAGTGATCTTCAGGAAGCCCTCCTGCACCTGGATGATCACCGGCCCCGGATGCGTATGCCAGCCCGAGCTAAACCGGGGCTGGTCCGCTGAAGGCACGAAATGGCTGCGGTCGCTGCGGAGCCGAACCGAGTTCGTGTCGACCAGGTTGCTCGACGTTACGGTCGCGACCGCCACTCCGACCCCGACCGCCGCCGCAATCACGAGGATCGCGAAAACGATCCACCTCTTGCCAGGCACCGATAGCCGCAAGACGTCCTCCTCCCGTCGCGTTCTACGCTCCTCCCGACGGCAAGGAGGACACAAAGCGTCTTTTCGCGGGCGATTGTCCGACGAAGGCCCCTTCGTTGCAAGTGCTGAGTACTGGTTCAGGGCCTCCTCGGGTTTCTTGACCTTCCCGCCGCGCCCCCTCAGAATGCGGCTGCCGCAGTTCACCATCACTCTGGAGGGGTCAAATGAAGAGTCGGATTCTGCTCGTCGCCGCGGCGATCGCAGCGATCGCCGCCGTCTCGGCGCCGGCCGCGTTCGCCAACCATTCCT
>JBBRZA010000098.1:0-11441 GCA_038237145.1 Gaiellales bacterium | reverse complement strand
TCGAGGTACCGGGGAACCGGTGCCCTAGATGGATGGTCACCCTCGACAGAATCCGGCTTACAGGCCTGCTACGGAAAAAGCCCTGGAAACGGGGCTTTTTCTATGCCTGCCGATTCGCCGGCGACTCGTCAGGCTGGCCCTGTGGCGGGCCCGACGGCGGTCTCCATGGAACCGCTCGGCGCGGTCGCCCGGCGTGGCGCTTCCGCTGTGCCGGCAACGAGCGCTCCGCGAGGCGGACGCTAGCACGAGAAGCTGATGCACGCGGACTTCAAGTCCGTGGCGGCAAGCTGCGCCGGATCGCGTCTGGCGGAAAGTGCCTGCAAAGAGGCCGTTCTCAGCTTGCAGCGAGTCACTACAAAGTACGCACGCTGGAGGCAAGCTCGTACGCGCACGGTACGCGCAACACGCGCTCGGCGGGCGCAGGCAGCCTCGCCCGAACCGGACGGCAGAGATGCTCTTGAGACACAGACCTAGCCGTTGCCTTTGCGGCTGGTACGGACGGGTCTTCTTCGCGCGGATGCCACGCCGTGCGCACGCCTCCCCCCCGCTGCGTCTGAAGCAGGGGCCGTTGTCGCTCAGGATGCGCTCGAGCAAGACCCCGTGCGCCGCGTAACTGGCGCACAGCAGGAGGCGAACTCCGGTCCGCAAGGCGAAGCTGCCGAGGGGCGTGGCCTGCCCGGCGCCTATTGATTAAGGGTGGCCGGGCGCGCGTGTTCGCGCGCCCGAGGTAAGCGTCGAGGAGGGCTGCCGCCTCATCCTTGTGCCGGGCATCAGATGCCCATAACGGTCGTTCGTGATCGTCACGGAGGCGTGGCCCATATAGGCGGTAAGCGCACGGGCGTTCAAGCCAGCCGCGATCATCAGGCTTGCGAACGTATGTCGCGCCTCGTGAAGCGTGATCGGTTCGAGGCTCGCCCGCCGCCACGCCTTGAGCGCTCGCTGCGCGACGCTGGTGTCGTTGAAGGGGCGCTGACCGTCGCCGCGTCCGACGACGAGTTCGCCAGCCGCGGTCATCTTGTGCTCGAGGAGAATGTCGCGCAGAGCGGCAGCAACCGGAACCTTGCGCCGGCCGGCCCTGCTTTTTGGCTCGACCAACATGCGCGCGCCCACAACCCATGATCTTTCTACGCGGATGATCCCGGCAGCGAGATCGATGTCAGACCACCGGAGGCCCATGAGCTCGCCCCGCGCAGACCGGCGTAGAGCGCGAGAGCGCAGAGGACGCGATCGCGCGGCTCGAGCGCGTCTCTTCCGGGCGAGCGCTCAAACCGCTCCCACTTCGGGCAGGGCCGCGAATCAGGCCCCGCCCCCGAGGAAGGGAGGCCCGATGGGTCGAGAGCAAAGAGCAGCAGTGAAGGCGGCGCTAGATGCCGCCTGTCGAGCTTCGATCGATTGGCGGCGCGAGCCGCGATGCAGCGGTTGTGGAGTCGAGACGCACGACCCGATCAGCCAGCTTCCGCGCTACGCGGACGGCTGCCGAGTCTGCTGGCTGCGGCAGCGGTCGAGGGATCGCCGCTTTGCCGCTTCCACCCCGATCAACTACCTTTGGGAGTTCCGTCCTACCGGTGACGAATGCGGCTCTCCGCCATGGGTCGGGGTATACGGGGTGGCATGCTCCGGCTTTAGATACTATGACTACACTCAGGTCCAGAAGCTCGGGGGTTCAAAGATCGAAGGAACGTTCGGGGTCGGCTTTATCTTTTCCAATAATAGTTCCACTATTTTTGCCATCGAAAACGGCCCAGGTTTCAATACGTATACGCACAGCTGGAATAATGCGGCTTGGTACGGCCAAGGAGCCACTCCTACGCACTACAATCGTGTGGCGTGTTTGTGGAAGACAGGGTCTAGTTACGCCTCCTACGTGCAATGTCGAGGCCTCGTATTTTGAGGACTGCTTTCAGTCAACAGATGATCAGCGTCAATCGCCTCGTCATGCTTTCGGTCGGCCTGGTCGCGCTTGCGGCCACGCTCCTGTGGGTCTTCGTATTCGCGGGAGAAGGTCGCTCGGTTCCAGAGCCGTACTCAACGATCTCTACGTATGGCCGCGTGGTCAATGACGAAGCACTCGCGGCGAACAAGCCAGCGCTCCTCGACTCTGCGGGCGTCTCGCTTCCGGCCACGATTCGATTGATCGCGGGCCGAAAATATCTCGCCTACTACGTGATCGATCGGGTGAGCGGCGGAGCCTGCTACGCGACGGGCGACGCGGGGAAGATCGGCTATTTCGGCTCCATCGCCTGCCCCAACAAAGGTGAGACCTCGTCGTTTCCCTCGGCGGAGGTTCCGCTCATGAACGAGTCAGCCTTTGTGACCACAGTAAGCAGCGGCGATAAGCCGGTAGACCGGCTTGCATTCGCGAGCGGATTTGCTGCCGACGGCGTCGCCGCGGTCGGTGTGATGGCCGCCGACGGACGCATGCTCCTTAAGGTGGACGTTCAAGACAACGTCTACGAACTGGCCGACTTGCCGGGCAACGCCGAGACGATCATCCCGCTCGACAGTTCAGGACAAGAAATACCGGCGGCCTCGCCGGAGAAGTAGTCCGCGTCGGACACGTGGGCCGTCAGGAGCCGGCGCAGCCGATGCGTACCGAGGCTGCGGGAGCCGGTTACGCTAGCCTCTGGTCCCAACGGTCTTGCTGTCCTCAACGGCCGAGTGGATCGTCGCCGGAGGGCAAGCGCTTAGCCTCGTCAACCTGCCGCTTCGCAAAGGCGGCTGCTACGAGAAGGATGACAATCCTGGCTCGCGCTAGCCGTTAAGCTCAGGCACGGCCGTTCGTTGTCGTGGATTTCTCAATAGGTCGCGGATCGCTCGTTTTTCTAGAAGTGAGGAACTATGGAGCGGCGCTTGCCCGAAACGTGCGCCTTCACTTCGATCAACCACTCGCCTCGACACTCGATAAGACCTCACCACCGGTAAGCGACCTCAAGATTGTGAACGAAGGCATATCGACCCTCGCGCCTGGAAAGACACTCTCGACTTTGTTCGACAGCTTTCCTCAGCGTGACAAACGGGGAGCCCGCCGCAGCGATTCGCCGCAGTCGGCGGAGCTGCGGGGCGTGAAGCCCTGTACCCACGGGAGCGCCGAAATCCTCAGCGCCGCAGGGCGTCGGGTGCGGCCCGGTTGTTCGCCGGCGGGTACTGGGCGGCCGGCGGCCGAAACGTCAGGCCACGAGCCGGTAGATGCCGAACCCGATCGCCGCCCAGGCAAGCACTCCGAAAGGGGTCAAGATGGCAACCGTTACGAAGAGGCCGGTCGACACGCTGGGCGTGAGATCGATGAAAGCGTCTCCCTGCGTCTCATCGACCATTCCCACTCCGATCCCTTCCTCATGCTCCAGATCAAGCAGAAAACTGGGCCGCGAGGCTCCCTGCGAACCGTAGGACCGAACCCGGTGTCATGGGGACCGGGGTGGTGAAGATTTCGTAGCAATTCCGGGGGCCCAGCGCTGGTGGCAGAACTTGAGGGGGTTATCGACTCTAGTACTCCTGTGCTTCCGTCGCTACAAGCTCTGCGACGGGGTCGACGGTACTCTTGGCTCGTGCGTTGCGAGGAGTGCGGCAACCCCTCGAAGCGTACGCCGGAGCCGACCGGCAGCTCGGTCGCGCTGGCGCCGGTGGTTGTGCGTGGTGCGGAGCATGCGGCGCGGCTGCAGGAGCAGCGCGCGAGGCTCGCGGCAGGCGAGCGGATCCGCTGCGACTGCTGCCTCGACCTGATCGAGCCGCCGGAGACAGCCGCCGAGAAGGACCGGACGCTCGTCCACGCCGGAGACTGCGAGCGGCAGTGGGGAAGCGCCCACGAGCCCGAAGACGACTTCGACGAGACTGAGTGACCGCCATGGCCCACGCTGTCCGCTCTACCTACTAACCCCGGTAGCAGCGAGACGCAGATGCATCCTCCGATGCTGTCCGCTTTCGTCCCTCGCGACCCTGACGAGTTGCTCGCGACTCGTCATGCTCTGATGGCCTTCCGCATCAGGATGCATCTGTGTGTCGCGTGCTATCCCGGTCAGTAGCGAGACCGCGACGTGGCCTGACCGCCGCCGCTCGTCCGGGTCAGCGGCCGAGCTCGGGGCCGAGGGCTCGCTCGAGTCCCTGGAGACGGCGGAGGGCGATCAGCTTCGGTAGGTCGGCTTCGCGGCCGAGGGCGGCGAGCATCCGCGCTAGGTCGGCGGTCGACGCGACCGAGGGCCGGAGGCCCTTGCCGATCGGTTCTCGCGTCGCCGCGCGGCGAAGGTCGTCGTAACCAGCGCGTGTGCCCGCCGGCTCGGGCACGACCTTCAGCTCGCCCGCCGGGCTGCGCAGCTCGAGCCAAGACTCGTCACGGATCGTTGCTTCGTCGAGGACAACCGGCTCCGCGTCGACGCGGACAGCGTCAAGGTCTTCGAGCGCGAGCTCGAGGCGGCGGAGGTTCTCACCGCGGATCGAGGGAACGATGTCGATGCCGTGCGTGATCTCCTCGGCGCCCTGGACGACGCGCGCGAAGGCGCCGATCACGACGTAGCTCACGCGCCGGCGCTCGAGGGCAGTCAGGATCGCGTACGGGTCGAACGGCGGACGGTCAGCCATCAGCCGCTCTTGCCGCGCGCCTGCAATAGCCGTTGCACCCGACGTTCGGGCGAGAGTCGCGCGTTCTTGCGCAGCTGCTCGTCGGTCGAGTCGTCGCGCGCAACGAGCTCGAGCGGGAGGTCGAAGCCGCACGCCTGGATGATCTTGAGTAGCGCCTCGAGGCTCGGAGCGACGGCCCCCTGCTCCCAGCGCGCGATCACGGAGCGCTCGCGGCCGCTGCGGGCGGCGAGCTCCTGCTGAGAGAGCCCTGCCCGGAGCCGAGCCTCTCGGATCAGGATCGCGCTCCACATGCCGGCGAGTATAGGCTCGATGCCTCGATTCAAAGTTGTGACCCAGTTCTGCTACACTGCGCGGAAATGGCGCCGAACGGTCAGCTCTCCTTCGCCGACCTGGAAGCAGGGCCGACAGCCCTGGTAGCGCCTGTCGCAAGGCCGGAACCAGTGCGGATGCGCGTTCCATCCTCGGCGCCAACAGACCGAGCCGCACTCGCAGCACTCGAGACCGCCCTGACCGAGGCGCGCGCGTCCGCAGACGACCGGCCGCCGCTCCTCGTCCTCTCCGCCTGCCTCGCGTCGCTCGGCGCGCCGACGGCTCGGCCGGCGCCGAGCGCCGCCTCACTCCGCCAGGCGCGCGACGACTGGCTGCGCCGACTCACGAGCGCCTGTCGCAGCGAAAGCGCGCACCGCGCCTACCGCAACGCGATCGACGATCTGCTCACATGGTCCGAGCCGCACGGCCGCGACCTCTTCGAGGAAGGAACGATCGTCGACTACCTGGCCGCCTACCAGGAGCGCGCCCAACCCGCACCCGCGACCTACTACCGTCGCTTCGTGCTGCTTCGGCGCTTCCTGCGCTGGGTCAGCCGGCGAGACGGCGTCCCCGATCCCTTCCTCGACCTCGAGCCACCGCCGAAGCCCCGACAAGAGCGCGACTGGCTCGAGCAAGACGAGTTCAGGCGGCTACTCGACGCCGCCGGACATCCGGAGCGCAACCTCGCAGGCCTCGCCGAGCGCGACCAGCTCGCCCTGATCACGCTCGTCACGACCGGGCTACGCCGCTCCGAGCTCTGTGGGATCGACTGGCGCGACCTCGATCTCGACGCCGCGGGGCCGTCGCTGCTCGTCCGCCGAGGCAAGGGCGGCAAGCCTCGCAGACAACCGCTCCCCGTCGGACTGGCAGGCGAGCTTCGCACCCTTCGACGCGAACGGGATCCGAGCCCCGACGCGCCGGTCTTCTGCGGTCTCGCCGGGAGACGCCTCCAGCAGACGACGCTCGCAGCGATCATCCACCGGGCCTCGGCGCGCGCCGGCCTCGAGAAACACGTCACCGCGCACACGCTCCGCCACACCGCGGCTACGTGGCTCCGCCAGGAGCTCGGCGACGCCCGCCTCGTCGCCGAGTACCTCGGCCACGCCGACCTCTCGACAGTCAGCCGGTATGCGCACGTCGCCCGCGAGGAGCTCTTTGCCGCAGCGGGCCGGCTGGAGGAGCTGGCTCTTCCGAGGGAAGAGCATTAAGGGGCGTCGGGCCAGGCTCGTAGGATCGGCGAGGTGACGGAACAAGAGCAGGTGGATGCGCTCTACGCGGTGCAGGGCTTCGACCACGAGCTCGAGGCACAGCTCCACGGGGCGCGAGTGCTGAGCGTGCGGCCCTTTGATGCCGAGCGGGTGCACGTGTCGACGACGTACGAGCTCGTCCTCGACAGCGGCCATCTCTGCATCTTCAAGCCGGCAGACGGTCTGCTCGACGCGGCCGCGGACGGGCTCTATCACGGCAAGCAGGCGCTTGTGCGGTACGACCACACGCCGGTGTCCACGTCGATCTCGGAGTGCGCGGCGTGGCAACTCGCGAAGCAGCTCGGCGCACCCTGGAGCGAGCTCGTCGCCCCGACTGTGATGAAGTTCCCGGAACACCCAGAGACGCATGCCCGCATGGTCGGGGCTGCGAGTGTCTTCCGTGGGGGCGACGTCGGCAAGCAGGGCTTCTACGGCGCCGTGCCGGATCAGGCTTCCGCCGCTGCATTCTTCGACGCGCTGATCGGTCAGCAAGATCGGAACAAGGGCAACGTGCTCTGGTACGAGGAGCGCCAAGTCATCTACCTGATCGACCATTCATTCAGCTTCGCTCGTGCCGGTGCGAATCACGGCGCCTCCGACTTCGTACAGTGGCGCTGGAACCACGGGTCGCGCCGTTTGACGGCCGCCGAGGTGGACGCGGTCGGACCGCTGCTTGAATCCGGTGACCTCCTGACTCTGCGCCGGTTCCTCGATCCAGAGCGGGCGGATGCGCTGGAGGCCCGTGCGCGCCGGATGCGGGAATCGGCAGAGATGGTTCGAGAACCCTGATCCGAGGAATCTTGACCTTACTCAAGAGATAAGGTAGATTGCCGATAACACCGGGACCTACTCAGGAGGTTCGCCGTGATCATCCTCGAGCTGCTCCGCGTCATCCGAGATGGCCAGCCATGCGAGGCCGAACTCGCTGCGCGCGTCCGCGCGAACCGCGACGAGGTCTCGATCGATGGTCCCGAACCGGAGCTGGTCGACCGGAGCCAGCCTGCCCTGAATCTGCGGGACGGGACGACGATCACGTGCGCGGACAACCCAGAGGAGTGGGTGCGTGGGCTCGCGGTGTCGTTCCGGACGCCGTACCTGTCCGCCCATGTCGTCGAGGACACAGATCCGCTCCCGGACGTCGAGATCGAGCCGGCGAACGTCAGGGAGCCCGTCTTCCGCTGATGCCTCGCACCGTGGCCTCCGACATCACCGCTCGCATCGTCGGACAGGAGGTCCGGCGCGCACGGAAGGCAGCCGGCTTCACACAGGCTGAGGTCGCGGCGCGGCTAGACACGTCGCCGACCTATGTCACGAATGTCGAAGCCGGTCGCCTCAATCTGACGCTCGGACAGCTGACGCGGGTTGCCGCTGCGATCGGGGCCGACCTCCAGGTGAGCCTGCCGCTCGTCGCGGTCGAGCCCTCGCGTGTCGCCGAGCCAGTCGCGGCTCGATAGCGGTTCGGCCTTCGTTCCGACCGCCGCGTTTCGTCACTTCATCGCGCCAACGAGCTCCGTGGGCGCCGGTCCGGCGAGCGTGATCGCATCTCGGCGCAGATCCTCGATGACCGGCGGGCGCTCGCGACGGAGCCGGCGAACGTCGGCCGCTGAGACCTCGGAGAGCGCAGCGCGGTTGCCGGTCCAGTCGTGGACGTAATGGGAAAGCCGTTCCAACTGCTCCCGCCAGCCGGGGTTGTCCTCGGGGACATCGGCCGGCCGCACGACGAAGATGTCGATGTCGCTGCGAGTGTCGCCGTCGCCGCGGGCGGCTGAGCCGAAGATCGAGACGTGTGTGGGAGCGATCCCCCAGTCGGCAATCTCCGCACGCAGCCGTCGCTCGAGCTCGGAGCGGACGTCGGCGAGCAGCTCGACGGCTGGAGCCCCGACGTGCTCGCGGTTGAACGTGTACAGGAAGGCGTTCCCTGCCTCCTCCGCGTGCACGAGACCTTCTTCAGTCAGACGCCGGAGGGACGCGTTGACGGTCGGCTGCGACCCGGCTCGTACGAGGCGGGCGACCTCACGTCCCGTCAGCGGACGTGTAGTCCCGCGGAGCACAAGCAAGACCTCCATATCGATTGCCGAACGGATCAGCGCCCAGGGCTTGGAAAGGTCCATGGTTGGTGATAAGCGTAGCACTCATTTGAGAAGAACTCTTTTCATTTGAGCACAGTGCTTATCAAGCTGGGCCGCGGTGGGTTGCGATCGATGCGCGTTTTCTCGTCCACCGGCGAGAAAACGGGAGTCGATGACAACAACTGTGACCGATCGCAGTCCTTGGTTGTGCTGCGCTGCGCGTCCCTCATGGTCAGGACTCGAGCCAGGTGAGCGCGCCGGGGACGCTCGCCCACAACGCGGCCGCGGCCGCGGCGTAGTCGACGGCTTCGCTGTCGTCGCCGAAGCCGACGTAGTCCGGCAGCCGCTTTGGCAGTCGCTTGCGGCCCGAGAGGTAGGCAGGGACGTGGGGGTTCAGCTCCCGCGCTTCCTCGAGCAGCCGCCTCGCTTCCGTCGAATCGCCTTCTCCGCGGAAGGCAGCCAGCGCCTTCGTGTAGGCGAAGGCGGCCGCGGCATCGTCCTCGTAGGCGGCGAAGAGCTCGTCGAGCTCGTCGTAGCACTCGAGCCAGAGCAGCCACTCGGCTTGGCGGTACCGGAGGCCCTGGTTGTCGTTCGGGTTGAGCCGCAGGAGCTCGCGCTGGTGCCGGACCGCTTCCTCTCGCCGGTCGAGCGCCCACAGCGTCTCCGCGAGCGCCGCGCGGGCGCGCATGTAGGGGCGCGTTTCGAGGATGCCCCAGAAGTGGCCGACGTCCTCCTCGAAGGGTTCTGGGCCGAGGGCCTGCTCGCCGGCGGCGACGCCCTGCTCGAGCAGCTCGCGCGCCTCCTGGAGGCTCGACGCCGTCTCCTCCCCGAGGAGCAGATACGCGTCGGCGCAATCCGGCGAGATCGCAAGCGCCTCACGTGCAAGCGCCACGCGGCGGGCGCCCTGCGCTTCGAAGGCTTCGTACATCAAGTCCTGCGCCCGGAACAGCGCCTCGTCGGAGGCGTAGTGCGCGGCTCCCCTCCCGATCGCAGCGAGGGCGCTCTCCATCGAGCGTGGGTCGGGCAGAGGGATGTCCGGCGCGGACTTCGTCGCAGGAACGCGCGCCTTGGGCTTCCTCTTCGCCACGGCTGCACTCTTACAAGCCCGCCCGGACGACTCCAGCCGGAAGGCCGCACGGAGCGGAGAAATCAGCAGCCGATCCAGCGTGACCCCTTGGCGGCGTCACGCCTCGAGCGCCGCCGACGTGCGCGCCCCGAGCTGCGCGGGCGCCTGAGGTCAACTGACACGGATGTCGGTGACCTCGTATGTCGGTGACGTTCGATGTCACCATCAACCGACCCACCGCAGGCGCTTGATCGCGCCGCGCAGCTCGTGTGCGGTCACGCGGGTGTAGCGCTGCGTCGAGTCGAGGTGCTTGTGCCCGAGCAGCTCCTGCACCTGGCGCAGGTTCGCCCCGGCGCGGAGGAGCTCGGAGGCGAAGACGTGGCGGAGCGTGTGCGGCGTCACGCGCTTGCGCTCACCGACGCCCGACGAGGCGACGTAGTGGCGGAAGACCTGGCCGAGCTGCGTGTAGTTGAGCGGCTTCCCCTGAACGCCGACGAAGAGCGCCTGCTCGGTCAACGGCACGCGCGTCGCGTAATAGGCGGCGAAGAGCGGTGCGAGCGCAGGGTGGATCGGGACGACCCGCTGGCGGCCGCCCTTCGCCTTCCGCACGTAGAGGAGCCGGCGCGCGAGGTCGACGTCGTCCCAGGCGAGCCCGAGCAGTTCGCTCCGCCGCAACCCCGCATACGCGAAGAGCGCGAGCAGCAGCCGGTCGCGCTCGGCCTTGCCGCGAAAGTGCCGCTCCCACAGATCTCCGCGGCCCGGCGCGGCGAGCAGCCGCTCGAGCTCGGCCATCGTTAGCACGTCCGGCAGCGCCTCCCGCTTCTTCGGCGTCCGCAGCGGCCGCGCCGGATCGCGCTCGAGCCGCTCGTCGTCGACGAGGAAGCGGAAGAACGACTTCAGCGCCGCCGTCGCCCGTGCCTGACTCGACGGGGCCGGCCGGCGCTTCGCGTCCTCCGCGAGGAAGGCGCGCAGGTGCGTCGGCCGCACCTCGGCGAGATCGTCGAGCCCGCACGACTCGAGATAACCCAGGCAAGCCGAAACGTCGCGCTCGTAAGCGGCGCAGGTCAGCGGGGCCAGGCGGCGCTCGGCGGAGCAAAAGCGCAGGAAATCGGCCAGTTCTTCCTTCATCGATCCTCCTTTTGGCAGCCCTCAGGCTCCCGCTGGGGATCGCCTGACGACACTCCGGCTTACAGGCCTGCTACCAAAGCCCCCGCTCCGGCGGGGGCTTTCATATGAGCGCTGCCTTCTCGTATGCTCAGCGCCGCGATGGCAACCGAACTTGGCTCGAAGCTCGACCAGGGGATCACGCTCCCCTTCTCGTGGTTTGCGGATCCGGTCGTCTTCCAGGAGGAGCAGGAGCGCATCTTCGCGAGTACCTGGCAGTACGCCGGGATCGCCGATTGGGTCGCAGAGCCTGGCCAGTACTTCACTTGCCACGCCGGGCTCGTGCCCGTGGTCGTCGTCCGCGGGCACGACGACCAGATTCGCGCCTTCGTGAACATCTGCCGCCACCGCGCCACTGAGGTGGCGAGCGGGCGAGGGAAGCGCGAGACCCTTCAGTGCCCGTACCACGCGTGGACGTACGACCTGGACGGCAGCCTTCGGAACGCACCGCGCTCCGAGCGCGAGCCGGGCTTCGACGGGTCGGAATATGGGCTGCTTCCCGTTTCGGTCGACACGTGGGGTCCTCTGGTTTTCGTGAACCGGGATCCGGATCCGATGCCTCTGGCCGAGCTGCTGGGACGCCTCCCGAGCGTCCTTGCTGACGCCGGCGTCACCTTCGACGGGCTGCATTACCGGGAGAGGAGCGAATGGGAGATGGCCGCGAACTGGAAATGCGTCGTGGAGAACTATCTCGAGTGCTACCACTGCCCGACCGCGCACCCTGGGTTCTCGAAGCTGATCGACGTGGATCCAGACGCGTATCAGCTCACCTCCGACGAATGGTTCTCGAGCCAGGTCAGCTCGGTGCGGGCGAACGTGCTCGACGGGAAGGGCGATCCTCCCTACCGGCCGCGCGGAGGCTCTGACGCAGCCCATTTCCACTACGTCTGGCCCACGTTCACGCTCAACGTCACACCAGGGCCGCCAAACATCGCGGTCTTCGCCTTCGTTCCGCTCGAGTCGGGGCGAACGCTCGCCGTCACCGACTACTTCTTCGGCGACGAGGCGACCGAG
>JBBRZA010000097.1:0-11744 GCA_038237145.1 Gaiellales bacterium | reverse complement strand
GAACGCTCTCCGCGACTAGACGTACCGGCCGCCACGTCGATGCTGCCCGCCAAGGGAGGCGCGCCACGGTGGCCGATCATAAGTCGGTGAGACTGCTACCGAAGAGCGGGCGTCGCGGCCCCCAGGTCGGCGTCGCGAGTGGCGAGCGCCGTGTAGCGGCCACCGGCAAGGATCAGGTCCTCGTGCGTGCCCGACTCGACGACGCGTCCGTTGTCGAGCACGATGATCTGATCGGCGTCGCGTACCGTCGAGAGCCGGTGCGCGATCGCAATCGTCGTCCGCCCCTCGGAAAGCCGGTCGAGAGCCTCCTGAACCAGCCGTTCGGTCTCGGTGTCGAGTGAGCTCGTCGCCTCGTCGAGCACGAGGATCGGCGGATTGCGCAGGATCGTGCGCGCGATCGCGATCCGCTGCTTCTCGCCGCCGGAGAACCGATAGCCACGCTCGCCCACGACCGTGTCGTACCCCTCGGGCAGCGCGGCGATCACGTGGTGGATCCGTGCAGCCTCGGCGGCCTTCTCGATCTCCTCGTCGGTCGCGTCCGGCTTGGCAAAGCGCAGGTTCTCGCGCACAGACTCGTGGAAGAGATACGTCTCCTGCGAGACGACCCCGACAAGGTCGGACAGCGCCTGGAAGCTCAGGTCGCGGATGTCGACGCCGGCGATCGTGATGCGCCCGCGGCTGACGTCGTACAGGCGGGCTGCGAGGTAGGCGAGCGTGGTCTTCCCCGAGCCGGTCTCGCCGACCAGCGCGGTCGTCGTGCCGGCAGTCACCGTGAATGAGACGTCTTGAAGAGTCCAGTCCTCGTCGTAGCGAAACCAGACCCGATCGAACACGACGTCCCCGGCCCGCCCGACAGCGAGCGCGTCAGGCTTCTCGTCGATGTCGATCGGCTGGTCGAGATATTCGAAGATGCGGTCGAACAACGCCAGTGAGGTCTGCACGTCGAGGCCGACACCGAGCAGGGACCCGACCGGAAAGAAAAGCCGCGTCTGCAACGTCGTGAAGGCGACGAGCATCGGGATCGAGATCGAAGCCGATCCGCCGGCGAGCGCGAGCCCACCGAACCAGTAGACCGCAGCGGGCATGATCGCGAAGCTCGTCTGGATCGATGCCATCACCCAGCGCCCTGCCATCCGCTGGCGCACTTCGAGGTCGGCGAGCCGCAGCGAGTCGGCTTCGAAGCGGTCGGCGAGCTCGTCCCCCCGGCCCATCGTCTTCCCGAGCAGGATCCCCGAGACCGAGAGCGACTCCTGCACGAGGCTCGAGATGTCCGCGAGTGTCTCCTGCGTCGTCTTCGCAATCCGGCGCCGCTCGTTGCCGACGCGACGCGTGAGCAGCACGAACAGCGGGATCAACGCAAAGGCGAACAGAGCCAACTTCCAGTTGAGCACCAGCATGCCCACCATGGTCGCGGCGACGGTCGTCACATTCGATGCGATCGACGTTGCCGTGTTCGTGACGACGTTCTGCACGCCACCGATGTCGTTCGAGATCCTGGACTGCACCTCGCCCGTGCGCGTGCGGGTGAAGAACGCAAGCGACAAGCGCTGCAGGTGGCGGAAGACCGCGGCGCGCAGATCGTGCATCACGCGCTGGCCGATCTGGTTGGAGAGGAGCGTCTGGATCACGCCGAGCACGCCCGTCGCGATCGCGATCGCGATGATCCCGCCCGCGTTGAACGAGAGCGACCTCGTGTCATTCCGCCCGATCGCCTCCAGCACGTTTTTGAGCAGGAAGGCCGGAACGACGCCGACCCCGGCCGAGAGGACGATCAGCAACAGGACTCCGCCGAGCCGCAACCTGTAAGCCGCGAAGAGCCGACCGATGCGGTTCAAGTTCGCACGGCGCACGTCCGGGTCGGCAGGGCGCTCCGCAGGCGCGTCAGCAGAGTGAAAGAACATGCCCATCGAGGATCAGGGTACGGCGCCGGACAACGTCGAGGCCGGCCTCCGCGACCGGCCGCATGTGCGGGAGCTACGTCTGCGCCGCGGCTCGCTCGAGCTCTGCGATGTCGATCTTCTTCATCTTCAGCATCGCTGCCATGACGCGCTGCGCCTTCTCCCGGTCCGGATCGGTTAGCAACTCGGGCAGGGCAGTCGGAACGATCTGCCACGACAGGCCGAAGCGGTCCTTCAGCCAGCCGCAAGGGCCCTCCTCCCCACCTTCGGAGAGCTTGTGCCAAAACGCGTCCACCTCGTCCTGCGTCTTGCAGCTCACCTGGAACGAGATTGCCTCGCTGAACGTAAATTCGGGCCCGCCGTTCAAGGCCAGGAACTTCTGCCCGTCGAGTTCGAAGCTCACGGTCATCACCGTTCCTGCGGGACGGGGGCCGGCTTCGCCGTAGCGGGAGACGTCAAGGATCTTCGAGTTTCCGAACACGGACGTGTACAGCTTCGCCGCCTCTTCCCCTTCGGTGTCGAACCACAGGCATGGAGTGATCTCGTTCATCGGCTTGTCCTCTCTGTTGGCGGCCATCTCTCCTGTTAGACGATCGCAGAGGCGAAAACTCATCGGCCGCGACGCAGATGGTTCAGGTCAGCCCTTGAGCACCGTGCACCTACAGAACGATGTGGGCAACACCCCCCGAAAGGGGGCACCAGTGCATGTCGCAGACTCGGGCTTGCAATGCGCCGCCGGACATGAAAGAGTTGTGTCGTCAAGTCCTGTGGGCCCTCGGGTTCGCAGGACTTGGCGTTTCAGGCCCCGTTCTCGTCTCTAGACTTCAGCGATGAACGAGGTTACGCACGAGAGTACGACGACGTCGCGCAAGCCGGAGGCATGGTCGCTCTCGTCTTGGCGCGCGTACCCGGCACTGCATCAGCCAGAGTGGCCGGACCCCAAGAGAGCGGAAGCCGCCCGCTCCCGCCTCGCGGGCCTCCCGCCGCTCGTCTTCGCCGGCGAGGCCAGGCAGCTCCGCGATTCGCTCGCGCAGGTCGCCGCGGGCCGCGCGTTCGTCCTCCAGGCCGGGGATTGTGCGGAGTCCTTCCACGAGTTTTCGGCGCCGCTCATCCGCGACAAGCTCAAGATCCTGCTGCAGATGGCGGCGGTGCTGACCTACGGCGGGATGCTCCCGGTCGTCAAGGTCGGCCGCATCGCCGGTCAATTCGCCAAGGCACGCTCCTCGCCTACGGAGAACGCGGGCGGAGTGGAGCTCACGTCGTTTCGCGGACACATGGTTCACGATGAAGCGCCGACGCCCGAGGCGCGCGTCCCCGATCCCGACCGGATGCAACAGGTCTACCACCAGTCGGCGGCCACGCTCAACCTGTTGCGTGCCTTCACGAAGGGCGGTTTCGCCGACCTGCAGCAGGTGCACGCCTGGAACCAGGAGTTCGTCGCGAAGTCACCCGAGGGGCAACGCTACGAGACAATTGCCTCCGAGATCGAGCGAGCTCTCCGCTTCATGGCTGCCTGCGGGATCGACCTGACGTCCGCACCCCAGCTCCACCAGATCGACTACTGGACGAGCCACGAAGGGTTGGTGCTGGATTACGAGGAGGGTCTGACGCGACGCGACTCACTCACCGGCGAGTGGTACGACTGCTCGGCGCACATGCTCTGGATCGGTGAGCGCACCCGGCAACCGGACGGAGCGCACGCGGAGTTCTTCTCCGGGGTGAACAACCCGATCGGCTGCAAGATCGGACCGACCTCCTCGCCCGAAGACGTGCTGCTTCTCTGTGAGCGGCTGAATCCGGATCGGATTCCGGGGCGACTCACGCTCATCTCCCGAATGGGCGCCGATCGTGTCGTCGAGCTGCTGCCGCCACTTCTGCGAGCCGTGCGCGAGTCCGGGCATCCGGTGGCGTGGGTTTGCGATCCGATGCACGCGAACGTCTTCACGACGGACTCGGGGCTCAAGACACGCCACCTCAACTCGGTGATGGGAGAGATCGAAGGTTTTTTCGCGGCGCATCGGCAAGAGGGGACCTGGCCGGGCGGAGTTCATCTCGAATTCACAGGCGAGGACGTGACCGAATGTCTCGGAGGCTCCGAAGAGGTGCTGGAAGAGGACCTGAACCTGCGCTACATGACGCTCTGCGACCCAAGGCTGAACGCACGCCAGTCACTCGATCTCGCGTTCCGCGTCGCCGAGCTCATGCGTCGTTACCCGACCCAGCGCTGAGCTCAACGTCGTGAGCTCGGACGCACGTGCGGAGGCCGACGCCCCACTCCGCCGCGACGTTCGCCTGCTCGGTGGCGTCTTGGGCAAGGTCCTCGTCGAGCAAGAAGGCGACGAGCTGCTCGAAGCAGAGGAGCGGATCCGGCTGCGCTCGCGCGATGCGCGCGAAACCGGCGACGTCGACGCCGTCCGCGACACCGTGCGGATGCTGTCGCCCGTCGATCAGGCCAACGTTCTGCGAGCGTTCGGTCTCTACTTCCAGCTGGTCAACATCGCCGAACAGCATCACCGCCTGCGCCGCCGCCGGCAGTACGCCGCGGAGGATCAGCAGGCGCCACGCGAGTCCCTCGCCGATGCATTCGAAAAGCTTCGCGACGTAGAGGCAGTCGAGCTCCGCGCGCGCGTGTCGCGACTTTCGCTCGAGCTCGTCCTGACCGCGCACCCGACCGAGGCAACGAGGCGGACATACCTCCTCGCGCACGTGCGTGTGGCCGCGCTGCTCGCGGCACTTGATGCCGCCGCCTCCGCGCAGGAGAAAGAGCGCATCGAGAGCGAGCTTGGCGAGCAGATCACGATCCTCTGGCAAACCGACGAGGTTCGTCACGGGCGGCCGCGACTCACGGACGAGATCCGGCATGGGCTCTGGTTCTTCGAAGACAACCTGCCTGACGCAGCCGAGCGCTTGCTCGCGGAGTATCGAGCGCACCTGCCGGACGCCCCGTCACCACTCTCGTTCGGAACCTGGATCGGCGGCGACATGGACGGCAATCCGGCAGCGGGCGAGGAAACGATTCGCGAAGCGCTCGACCGCGCGCGTGAGCTTGCGCTAGGGCGCTATCGCAGCGAGGTGCGCGAGCTTGCGGTCGCACTCGCGATGCACCGCTCGCTCGTGGAGGTGTCACCCGAGCTGAACGAGTCGATCGCGCGCGACGAACTCGAATTGCCCGACTACGCGGGGACAATCGGACGGCGCAGCGAGCTCGAGCCGTATCGACGCAAGCTCTCGTTCATGTGGTGGCGGCTCGGAAACGACGGGTACGATCGCCCCGCCGAACTCCTCGCGGACCTCGACCTGCTCGCGCGCAGCCTCGCGGCCAACAAGGGCACGCGCATCGCGACCGGTCGCCTTGCAGCGCTACGACGGCAGGTCGAAATCTTCGGCTTCCATCTGGCCAAGCTCGACGTGCGGCTACATGCCAGCGAGCTGCGGGAGCCTGGCGTGCGGGCGCGCGGCGCTTTGGCAGCCGCCGCCGACGTCAGGAGACGTCACGGGCCGGCCGCGCTCGACACGGTGATCGTCTCCGGGACGACTTCCGCCACCGATGTCCTCAGCGTCTTCGATCTCAGCGACGAGTCCCTCTCGATCGTTCCCTTGTTCGAGACGATCTCGGACCTCGACCGGGCGCCCCAAGTTCTCCGCGAACTCCTCACCGATCCGCGCTTCGCGCAACGGGTGGAGGAACGCGATCGCTGCGTCGAGGTAATGGTCGGCTACTCCGACTCCGGCAAGGACGGCGGCTTCCTCGCAGCTCAGTGGGCGATCTACCGCGCGCAGGAACGGCTCGTCGAGGTCGCGCGGGAGGCCGAGGTCGAGTTGACGATCTTCCACGGGCGCGGCGGCAGCCCGGGCCGCGGTGGCGGGCCGACCCACGCGGCGATCCTCGCGCAGCCTGCCGGCCACCCGCCCGGCCGGCTGAAGCTGACCGAGCAGGGCGAGACGATCTCGTTCAAGTACGGCCTCCCCGGGCTCGCGCACCGCAACCTCGAAGCGGCGCTCGCCGGGACACTCCTCGCGGCGTTTCCGGAAATATCGGCTCACGCACCGACGCAGGAAGACCGTGCGGCGTTGGACAACCTCGCAGGGCTGGCGGGAGGGCGCTACCGCTCCTTCGTGTACGAGGAGCCGCTGTTCGTCGACTTCTTCCGCGCCTTCACCCCTGTCGACGAGCTCGCATTATTGGAGATCGGGTCCCGCCCCACGCGTCGGCCCGAGAGCGCAGACTTCCTCGGCTCCCTTCGCGCGATTCCGTGGGTCTTCGCGTGGACGCAGAACCGGACGATCCTGCCTGCCTGGTTCGGAAGCGGCGCGGCGCTCGGCAGCCTCGTCGAGACCGGGGAGGTCGACGCACTTCGCCAGCTTTACGCGCGCCTGCCGTTCTTTCGGTCACTCGTGGACGCACTCGAGATGACCCTGGCGAAGTCGAGCCTCGAGATCGCGTCGCAGTACATCGAGCTCGTCCCGGCGGAGCTCGAGCCTGAGCGTCTATACGCCGAGATCGCCTCCGAACACGAACGGACCGTCGACGCTGTGCTTCAGACGCTGCAGTCGCGCGCTCTGCTCGAGCGTCAACCGGTGCTACGACGATCGATCCAGCTGCGCAATCCGTACGTCGATCCGATGAACGCGATCCAGGTCGAGCTACTGCGCCGATTCCGCGACGGCGACGACGACGCAAGGCTGCCGCTGATGCGCTCGATCGCGGGCATCGCAGCCGCCCTGCGAAATACAGGATGACGAGTCACTAGGGGATCGTGACGCCCGTGTCCTGGCGATCGCGGCCTTCTGCATCCGCCTGCTCCGTGCCCTCGGCTTCGGCCTCGATTCGGCCGACCTCCTCCTTCGGGCGAACGAGCCGGAACTCACCAACTGCGGCAGGCCACTCGGCCAGCAGCCTGGCGGCCCGGGGCGAGCCCGTGTGCCCGTGATGGCGCTCGACCAGGATGCGCAGGCGCTCGGCGGCAACGGCGTCGAGCTCCTCGGCGACGACCAGCTGCCCGTTGAGCCGGACGTCGAGCACCCGCGCCGGGTCGTAGACGAACGCCTCGCCGCCGGTCATGCCCGCGCCGACGTTCCGTCCGAACAAACCAAGGATGACGACCGTGCCGTTCGTCATGTACTCGCACGCGTTGCTGCCGACACCTTCGACGACCGCGGTCGCACCCGAGTTGCGGACGGCGAAGCGCTCGCCCGCCGAGCCTGCGAGGAAGAGCTCGCCGCCGGTCGCCCCGTAGAGAACCGTGTTGCCGGCGAGGCACGGATCGCCGGTGTCGTCGGCCGGAGGCCTGATCACGATGCGGCCACCGCTCAGGCTTTTCCCGACGTAATCGTTCGCCTCGCCGTCGAGGACGAACTCGATGCCCGCCGACAGGAAAGCGCCGAAGCTCTGTCCTGCGGTTCCTTCGAAGTGATAGTGGAACGACTCCTCGGTTCCGACCTTCGCGAGCGCGCCGCCGAGCCGCGCGCCGACAGCGCGGTCGTCGTTGCGGATGACGTAGCGCGGGGCCGGGGCCGACCGCTCGGCGGCAATCCGTTCCCCAAGCTCGCCGCCCGCGGCGACCGGCTTCTCGGCGCCGACGTAACGGAGCGCTTCACCGTGCAAGGGCTCGAGCAGGCCGTCCAGCTTCAGCGAGCCGGCACGTCCGTCGGCGTGACGCCGCTGCAGAAGATCAGCGCGCCCGACCGCCTCGTCGAAGCTCCGCAGTCCAACCGCCGCGAGGTGACGGCGCACCTCCTCGCAGACGAGCAAGAGGTAGTTCTCGACCATCTCCGGCGTCGCAGCGAACTTCGCGCGCAGCTCCGGACGCTGAGTCGCGATCCCGACTGGGCAGCTGTCGACGTGACACGTGCGGACCATCAGGCAGCCCTCGGCGAGTAGCAAAGCTGTGCCGAAGCTGACCTCGTCAGCACCGAGCAGCGCGGCGACAACGACGTCGCGGCCGGTTTTGATCCCGCCGTCCACGCGTAAGCGCACGCGTCCGCGCAGGCCGCTTGCGACGAGCGTGCGCTGCGTGTCCACGAGGCCGAGCTCCCACGGGATGCCTGCGTTCTTGATCGAGGAGAGAGGGCTAGCGCCGGTGCCGCCGTCGGCTCCGGCGATGTGGACGACGTCCGCGAGCGCCTTGACGACGCCTGCCGCAACGAGCCCGACCCCGGCCTCCGCGACGAGCTTGACCGACACGTCGGCCTCGGGATTGACCTGCTTGAGATCGAAGATCAGCTGCGCAAGGTCCTCGATCGAATAGATGTCGTGGTGCGGCGGCGGGGAAATGAGCGCGACGCCCAGCTGTGTGTGGCGCAGCCGCGCGATCTCGGCCGTCACCTTGTGACCGGGCAACTGGCCGCCCTCGCCGGGCTTCGAGCCCTGAGCGATTTTGATCTGGAGCTCGGAGGCGAAGGCCGCGTACTCCGCCGTGACGCCGAAGCGCCCCGAGGCGATCTGCTTGATGCGTGAGTTCCGGTCGGTCCGGAACCGCGCCGGGTCCTCTCCGCCCTCGCCGCAGTTCGAACGGGCCCCGAGATTGTTGAAGGCGCGCGCGATCGTCTCGTGCGCCTCGGCCGAGAGCGACCCGTGCGACATGCCGCCGGAAGAGAAGCGCTGCACGATCGACTCGGCCGGCTCGACCTCCTCGAGCGGGACCGGTTGCGCGTTAGTACGAAGCTCGAGCAGGTCGCGCACCTCCATCGGCTCGCGGCCGTTGACGAGCTCCGCGAAGTCGGAATAACGCTCCCACCCGTTCGTCCGCACAGCGCTTCGAAGCGCGTGGGCGGCTTCCATGTCGTCGCTGCGTGCGGCGGCCTGCAGCGCCTCGAGCACGTCGGGGGTGGTCTCGTGCGGCTCGCCGCCCTTGCGGAACTTGAAGTAGCCGGGGTTCTCGAGGCGGGGACGCGTCCCCGCGGCGACACCGGCACGCGCAACGGTCTCCTCTTCCAACTCGGCGAGGCCGATCCCGCCGATCGACCATGGCGTGCCCGGAAATGAGGCCTCGACAAGATCACCGTCGAGGCCGAGCGCCTCGAAGGTCTGCGCGCCGCAGTAGCTGGCGATGTCGGAGACCCCGAGCTTCGACATCACCTTGAGCACGCCGTCCTCGATCGACTGCTTGAAGCGGGCCTGTGCCTCGGCAGGCGACGGCCGGTCGCCGCCGATTCGGTCGCCCTCGGCCAGCGCCGCAATCGTCTGCAGTGCGAGGCGCGGGCACACGGCCTCGGCTCCGAAGCCGATCAGGCACGCGACGTGGTGCACCTCCCGCGGCTCATCACTCTCGACGAGCAGCGTTGCGAGCGTGCGCATGCCCGCCTTGACGAGATGGTGGTGCACGACCGAGGTCGCGAGCAGGCTCGGCACCGGCGGCCGCTCGGGCGACGCGTCCGTATCGGTGACCAGCAGCATCCCGTGCCCTTCACGCACGGCGGTCTCCGCGGCTTTCGCGAGCCTTGCGCACGCATTCTCGAGTCCCTCCGCAGGGTCGAAGCTCGCGTCGATCCGGACGACGGCGAGCTCGTCGAGGGCGGATGGGTAGAGGAAGAAGCTCTCGAGCTCGATTCCCGCCGCCTCCTCGGGCGACTCCACGAGCAGCGGCCCGCGGGCGCCGAGCAACGTGGAGAGCGACATCACGAACCGCTCGCGGATGTGGTCGATCGCCGGATTCGTGACCTGCGCGAACCGCTGGCGGAAATAGCTGAAGAGCGGCCGTGCACGCCCTGCGAGGGGCGGTAGGGCGGTGTCGTCACCCATCGAGGAAGTCGGTTCGTGTCCATGTGCGGCGGACGGGCGCACGATCACCGTCAGCTCTTCGCGCGTGTACCCAAAGAGGACGTGTCGGGCCGCAAGGTCCTCCTCCGGGGGCGGTGCCGGTTCACCGATGGACGCTTCGCGCCGCCACTCTTCGAGCCAGCGCCCGTACGGCCGAGCGCTCGCCAGTCGCAGCTTGATCGCGCGGTCATCCTCGAGGCCGCGCTCGGGATCGACGGAGAGCATCTCCCCCGGCCCGAGCCGTCCCCGACGAGCGCGCGTCCCGGCCGGCACGTCGAAGACGCCCGCCTCGGAGGCGCAGCAGACGAGGTCGCCGGCAACGACGTAGCGAAGAGGGCGCAGGCCGTTGCGGTCGAGAGCGGCACCGACGACGCGGCCGTCCGTGAAGACGACCCCCGCTGGGCCGTCCCAGGGCTCGACCAGCCCGGCGTGGAAGCGATGGAAATCGCGCACTTCTGGGTCGAGCTCGGGATCTCCTTGCCAGGCGGGCGGAATCAACATCGTGAGCGCATGGACCGGATCGCGGCCGCCGCGCACCAGCAGCTCGAGCGCGTTGTCGAGCATGCCCGAGTCGGAGCTCTCCTCCTCGAGGACGGGCCCGTCCACGCCCAACGTCAGGGCACGGGCGCGCATCCAGTTGACGTTGCCGCGGATCGCGTTGATCTCCCCGTTGTGGCACAGGAGTCGGAACGGCTGCGTCCGCTCCCACGAAGGCTCGGTGTTCGTCGAGAAGCGCTGGTGGAAGATGCCGAACCGAATCTCGACGGCCGGGTCGCGCAGGTCGGCGTAGAACGGAGCGAGTTGGTCGGCCGCGCAAAGCGCCTTGTAGACGACCGTGCGAAACGAGAGCGACGCGACGTAGAGATCTTCCCGGCCGTCGAGGCGCTTGCGGGCGCGGAAAGCAGCCGCCTCGATGTCCTCGGCATCTCCGGCCGACGGTTCAATCAGCGCCTGCACGATTGTCGGCGCGGAAGCCTGGGCCACCGGGCCAAGTGCCTCGAGGTCGACCGGCACCGTTCGCCAGCCGCGCACGCCGATGCCCTCCGCCCGGCAGGCTTCCTCGACCGCGGGCCGTCCATCCGGGCCTCGGAGGAAGACCATTGCGAGACCGAGACCGGGCTCGGGCAAGAGGGCCGTGGGTAGAGGCAGGAGCACGCCGGCGCCATCGCCCGTGCGGTGATCCGCCGCCACGGCTCCCCGGTGGCGGACACGACTCAGGGCCTCGAGGAGGGAGTCGAGCACGGCCCTTGAGGGGCCACCGGAGAGCCGGGCGACGAAACCGATGCCGCACGCATCGCGCTCGCCGACCGAAAGATCAAACGTGGACAAACGCGCCACCTGCACACCTTTTCGGTCTAGAGAAGTAAGCCCCGCCTGTTGGAACTGAGCTAGCCGGCGAAGGCGGGAAGGCGAAGCCGCCGGCTAGCGAACGCGCTTGCGCGCGTTGCCGCTAAAGAATGAAATCCGGCGGACGTTCGCGCGAGCCATGACGACAGCATAGAGAGGGGCGTCGGACGGATCGACCTAAAGCTCTCTTCGCTGCAGAGAGTCTTGACCGCCTAAAGCGGGTTGACAGGCTAAAGCTCTTCCGCGACACTGCCGACAACGATGAGGATGACCACGACTTCCCGCACTCTGCCGACCCGGACCATTCGGTCCCGGTCAATCGTGCTCATCCTCTCGATTCTCCCCCTCTAGGGGGGAATGCGAACCACGCGCCGCAAGGCGCATACACCCACCGTTGACGCCACTGGTACGCCCTCAGCGTGCCCTTGACAGGAGGTTGTAGTGAGTTCGCGCAGGATCCAAATCTTCGACACGACACTTAGAGACGGCGAGCAATCGCCGGGCATCGCCCTGCGGCCGGAACAGAAAGCAGCGGTCGCAGAGCAGCTCGAGCGGCTCGGCGTCGACGTGATCGAAGCCGGCTTCGCAGCCGCCTCTCCCGGCGACTTCGAAGGGGTCCGCGCGGTCGCGGATGTCGCCCGCCACGCGACGGTCGCCACGCTCTGCCGCACTCGGCGTGAGGATCTCGATACGGGCTCCGAGGCGCTTCGAGACGCACGCCGCTCGCGCATCCACATCTT
>JBBRZA010000096.1:0-11823 GCA_038237145.1 Gaiellales bacterium | reverse complement strand
CGCATCGCGACGGTGCCGTTCGGCCACGCGGTACGGACAGCCTGGAGCCGGCTGGGACGCCCGCCCGCGGAGCGCTTCCTCGGCCACGTGGACGTGCTGCATTTCACGGACTGGATGGTTCCACCGGGACGGCCGCGCGTTCGCGCCACGATGATCCACGATCTCGGTCCGCTGCAATATCCCGAACGACTGCATCCACGGACGGTGCGCATGCATTCGGCAACTGCTCGTGCGGCGGCCGGCTGCGACGTGGTCTTCACCAACGCGGAGTACACCGCGAACGACGTCGTCGAGCAGCTCGGGATCCCGCGTGAGCGCATCCGCGTCGCGTATCCCGGCGTCGACGCTCGCTACCGGCCCGACGGGGGGCGGCACGAAATCGGGCGTCCCTACGTGTTCACGACTGCGACCGAGGACTGGCGCAAGAACCGCGGCGTCGTGGAGGCCGCCTTGAGGCTGTTCGGCAACGAACTCGCGCTGCTATCGCTCGGCCAGGGCGGTCGCGGGTACGTCGCCGACGACGAGCTGCCGGCGCTCTACCGTGGGGCGGCAGTCTTCGCCTACCCGTCCCGTTTCGAGGGCTTCGGGATACCGGTAATCGAGGCGATGGCCTGCGGCGTCCCGTGCGTCGTCTCTTCCCACCCTTCGCTGGACGAGGCCTGTGGGGATGCAGCGGTTCGCGCCGATCCGGAGAGCCCGGAAGCGTTCGCCGAGGGGATCACCCGGGCACTGGCCGAGCGCGAGGAGCTCGTCGCACGCGGCCTGTCCCATGCACGCCGCTTCAGCTGGCTCGAAACGGGCCGCATTCACCTACGGAGCTACGCTGACGCGCTGTGATGCGCGTCGCGATCGACGTCTCCCCGCTCGCTCAGACCCGTGCAGGGACAGCGCGTTATCTGAAGGGATTGATGCGTGAGCTCCAACGGCGCGACGACGTAGCGATCTCGACCCGTTCGTTCGGAGGCAAGAGCCGTGTGTCGACTCTCGCGCGCGACGGAGTCTGGTACCCGTTCCTGCTTGGACGCGAAAACGCGGCGGACGTCCTTCACTGTCCGACGTACCGCGGGCCCCTGCGCTCGCGAGTGCCGCTCGTCGTCACCGTGCACGACCTTGCTGTCCTACGGCACCCGGAGGCGTTCAACCGCTGGACGCGGACGTACAGCCCGCGCGTCGTGCCGGGCGTCCTGCGTGCAGCGCGACGCGTGATCGCAGTGTCCCAGTTCACGCGACGCGAGCTCGTCGAGTTGCTCGGAGTGCCTGACGAGAAGATTCGTGTCGTGCCCAACGCAGTCGGCGACGAGTTCACGCGTGAAGGCCCGGCCGAGATTGGGGAATACGTCCTCGCCGTCGGGACACTCGAACCCCGCAAGAATCTCGAGCGCCTCGTAGAAGCAGTCCGTCGCACCGAGTGGGAGCTGCGGGTTGTCGGCGCCCGCGGCTGGGGCGGGGTCGATATCCGCGGGAACGGCGTCCGTTGGCTCGGCGAGGTCGACGACGCAGAGCTCGCGCGTCTCTACCGCGGTGCGGCGTGTGTCGCGTACCCGTCGCTCTACGAGGGTTTTGGGATTCCCATCCTGGAGGCGATGGCGTGCGGCGCGCCCGTGGTCACAACGCGCGGCACGGCGATGGAGGAGGTCGCGGACGGCGCGGCTGTCCTCGTCGACGCGCGCGATCCCGCGGAGATTGCGGCCGGCATCGAACGAGCTACAACGGAGCGCGACACGCTCATCGCGCGCGGCCTCGAGCGTGCACGTGCGTTCCGTTGGGATGCCGTGGCGGCGGCGACGGTCGAGGTGTACCGGGAGGCTGCAAAGTGAACGACCGACCCCTCGTGCTCGTCGACGCAGATGTGCTCGGGCGCCGCCGCACAGGCGACGAGACGTATGTCACCCAGCTGCTGCGGGAGCTCCCTGCCGTCGCCGAAGACCTTCGCATCGTGGCCGTGACGCGCGACCCGGACCTCGTTCCTGACGGGATCGAGCCTGTGCGGCTGCCGGCGTGGTCGCAGGAGCTGCGCATGGCAGTCGCGCTGCCGCGCCTGCTGCGGCGGCTTCGGCCCGATGTTGCGCACTTCATCCACGCGCTGCCGCTTCGTTGTCCCTGTCCTGCCGTCGTCACCGTGCAGGACCTCTCCTGGGAGAGAGATCCGAGCGTCTTCGGCTTCTGGGATCTTGTGACCTTCAAGGTCTTCGTTCGCCGCGCCGTGCGAAAGGCCGAACGTGTCCTTGCGATCTCCGAGCGCACGAAACGCGATCTGATCGAGCTGTACGGGACGGCTCCGGAGAAGATCGTCGTCACGCCGCTCGCCCCCGATCCGGCCTTCGTGCCCGCCGGCGAGCACGATTCCTTCCTCCTCTTCGTCAGCGCGATCGAGCCGCGAAAGCAGCCCCTGGCCGCGATCGATGCCGCGAATGCGGTCGGCCGCAAGCTCGTCGTGGTCGGGCCCCCGAAAGACGAAGAGCTTGCGGCCGAGCTCAGGCGCCGCGGGGCGGACGTACGCGGGTACGTCCCGAAGGAGGAGCTGGTGCGGCTGTACCAACAGGCGGCGTGCCTGGTCTTCCCGTCGCGCTACGAAGGCTTCGGGCTGCCGGTCGTCGAGGCGATGGCCTGCGGGACGCCGGTTGTTGCGGCGCCCGAAAGGGCGATGCAGGAGGTCGCCGGAGACGCTGCGATCTTCACGGAGGACCTCGCGGAGGGACTGCGCCGGGCGCTCGCAGACCGGGCGAGATTCTCCGCGGCCGGGCTCGAACGGGCCAAGACATTCTCGTGGCGCGAAACCGCACGCATCACCGCCGACGTCTATCGAAGTGTGCTCACGGCGTGAAGGTCTCCGGCGTGTTCGTAGCCACGGGGCCCGGCGAGGCCGAGCTGCTGCGCACCTCGCTCCCTGCGCTGCGGCCTCAAGTCGACGAGCTTGTCGTCATCGCAAACGGTCCCGGGAGCCGGCCGGGGAACTTTTCCGGCGACGCGCACGTATTGGAGAACGATCATGCGCTCGGCTTCTCTGGGAACGTCAACAAGGGGATCGCCGCGACAACTGGCGAGTACGTCGTGATCTCGAACCCGGACGCCGTCCCGGAGCCGGACTGCGTGCGCGAGCTCGTTGCCTTCGCCGATGCACATCCGCGCTGCGGCATCGCAGGGCCGAGGATGATCAATCCGGATGGCACTCTGCAGGCCTCGCGGCGCAGCTTCCCGACCGTCGGCGGAACCATCGTGCGGCGCACGCCGCTGCGGTCCCTCTTCCCGCCGTTGCGCTGGCAGCGGCGGCACTACCTCCTGGACGCTCCGGAAGACGAGCCGATGCAGGTCGACACGATGCTGGGCGCGTTCTTGCTCATGCGTCGCACGATGCTCGACGAGATCGGCGGCTGGGACGCGGGTTACAAGCTCTATGTCGAAGACATCGACCTCAGCTACCGCGCGATGAAATCCGGCTGGGAGCGCTGGTGGGTACCAAGTGCCGTCGTCCACCACGAGTATCAGGCCGTGATCGACAAGCACTTCTTCACGCGCCGGAACCTCTGGCACCTGCACGCGATGCTTCGCTTCCTGCGCAAACACCCCGAACGGCTCTTCGCGCTTCGGTGACGGGAGAAAAGTACGACAGACGAGCCGAGCGCTGGTCCGAGGTCGCATATGCGGATGCCGCGACCTATCTCGCTCACCGGGGAGAACTCGTTCTGAGCCTCGGCCCACCACTCGAGCATGGCGACACGTTGCTGGATCTCGCCTGTGGCGACGGCGGGCTCGCCGATCATCTCCCTGGAGCTCGCTACTCGGGCGTGGATTCAAGCGCGGAAATGGTCAAGGCCGGCAAAGGTCGCGGCCGAGACGTCGTTCTCGGCGACCTCAACGACTACGAGCCGCCCGAGCCTGTCGCCGCCACCACGTGCTTCCGCGCGATCTACTACGCGGACGACCGCGCCGCCTTCTTCCGCCGCGTCGCCGGGTACACCGAGCGGAAGTTCGTCTTCGACCTGAATCCGCGCCAGTACCGCGTCGAGGAGGTCTGCGCCGACTTGCGCGCGGCAGGGTTCGATCGACTAGAGCTGCGTCCGTTCTTCTCGCCGCAGCACGTCTCGTTACCGCGATCGGTGGCCAGTGCGCTCTATGCGCTCGAGCGGAGCGGCCCAGTCGCACGACTTCTGCTCACCATGCGCTTCAGCTACTTGTGCGCGGCTTTCCGCGGCGGCAAGAACGTATAGCTCACCTTCGCGCCCAGCTGGCGCCGGTCCGACTGATCGGGCGCCAGTTCGATGGGAACGAAGGTCGGAGTGATGGTCACCTCGACGCGGAAGCGTGGCCCCGGTGCGTTCAGCACGACGGGGATCTCTTCCTTGCTGTGGATGTCGAACCGCTTCACGTCGGTCGGCTTGCCCAGATGCGGCTGCTTGTCGTCGCCGACGACCATTGGCCCGATCGCAACGGTGACGTGCCCCGTCTTGTTCGGCCCGCCCCAGGCGGCGCGGGAGACGATGACTCGAATCCGTCCTGCGCGATTGCCCTGGGTCGAATAGCGCGTGTAAGCGCTGAACGCGGCCGTCCAGCCGTCGGAGAACACGCCGACGACCGAGCCGCGGAGGCGCAACGGGGGGGCGACCTTGACCAGCCGCCACTTCTCGAGTCCGCCCCCGGCGCGATGGAGATGCGTGGCGACCGTCTTGCCGACGATCTCGATTCCCTCCTCCTCGACGACGTAGGAGTAGCCCGGGTCGTGTGAGAGAGCGCCGTCCGACGCCCCTTGATCCGGCGTCAGGAACGGGCCGGGTCCCTGCGCGGTTCCGTCGAGGCTCCAGACCGCCTTGATCGACCGGTTCCAGAACTCGAGCAGCCACTCACCGTTCTGGTCGCTCATCTGCTGGCCGATGTAGAGCGTTGGCGCTCCGCCCGTGGCGTCGTCGACCCAGGTGAACGGCGTACGGATGTTTTCCTCGAAACGGTCTGAAGCGCGGTTCGACGCCGACGCGAACGAGATCTCCGCAGTGAGATTCCACGCGACGACAGCCGCTGCAACCGCGACCACGAGCCACTTCGCACCGCGGCCGACAAAACGCGGCGCGAGCAGGAGTACGACGGAGAAGCCGAGCAAGGCGACCAGTCCGATCTTCGCGCCCGTCGGATCGATCTGGAGGTACCGATTCGCCTGTTGCAGGATTGCGAGCCCGGGTGCGTTGTAGGAGAGATCCTGACCCATGTCGTACGGCGTGGTCAGGATGAGGACGAGAACGAAAGCCGACGAGGCTGCGAGCGCGATCGGGTGCAGGCGGCGACGCTCGAGCCAAAGCGCAGTGCCCGTGAAAAGAAGCGGTGCGAGGTAGATGAGATTGCGCTCGTACGTGTAGGTGCCGAAGCTGATCGAAACGTACGTGGCCTTCACCGCGGTGTACACGCCGAAGCTGATGATGGCGGCGAGTAGAACGCTGCGAAAGACGCGGAGCGCATACGACACGGGTTCGCCGGGTGCTCGCCAGAGGACCGTCAGTCCCGCGACTACGGGCAGCACCCCAAGGCCGATCGTCAACGCGCCGGCGGCGTTCAGACCGAGATCGAGCATTCGACCTTTGTAGAGGCGGGTCGCATAGTTCCACTCGAGCGACCGGTGGCCGAGCACCGCGCTGACGATCACGACCGCGCCGACGACGAGGGTTGCGAAACCCACCCAGTCCCAACCGGACCAAGCTCTGCGCCACCGAGAGGCGTACTCGGACCGCCAGAGCAGGAAAATTCCTGCGAGCACGAAGATCGCCGGGAGCATGGCGAGCTCGCCACGCACCAGCGGCGCGATCAGAGACGCCGCCACCGCACCGCCGACCCACCAGCGGGATGGTGTGATCAGCGCGCGGAGAATCAGGAAAAGGGCGAGTGTCGACCAGAAGTACGCGAACGGCTCCTCGACGATCATCGACGAGTACGCGACGGCGGGAATCGCGGCAGACGCTGCCGCGACGAAGAGCGCCGGCCGACGGCCGACGAACAGTCGCGCGATCCCGTAGGCAGGAAAGACTGTCGCCGTCATCACGATCACGGTGAGGTACTTCACGGTTGCGTACGCGGCATGGAGATTGTCGATCAGCCACGCCGGTGCGAGCACGTAGGTCCAGAGTGTCGTGAAGGAATAGGGCTCGCCGCGCCGCGCCGCATGGCCGCTGTCCGCGATCGCGCGCGAGAGTTGTGTGAGCTCGAGCTCGTCGCCGAAGAGCCACGGCGTCTTGTGCGCCCAGGCCTGGATCACGTAGACGATCGCCAACCAAAGAAAGATGCTGAGCAGCGGCACGGCGGCCAGGAGGCGGTCGGCCAGCGTCTGTTCAGCCGGCGTCGTCCGCGCGGTCACAACGGCCATCCTGGGCTCAGTCGGCGGTCGCGCCGAGGACGGCGTGAGGATCGAGGTCGCTCTCGCGACGGACGAAGCGGCACGGCACCTGCGCCAACGCGCAGGCGTCGATGACCAGGCCGAGGCGTTCGCGCGGGGCGTCGGGAATCGTGACGAGGACGGTGTCCGGCCTCGCACGCGCGAGGACACCCTCGATCTCTCCGGTTCCGCCGAGCACGGGGACGCCTTGCAGCCGTCGCCGCGACAATTGCGGATCGTCGTCCACGAACCCGACCACCTGTTCCCCCGCCGTCTCCCGTAGCTCGCGAAGCAAGCTGCGTCCGCCGCGGCCGGCACCGACGATGAGTGTGCGGTGTCGGTCGCCGCGGCCGGTGAGCGCGGAGACTCCGCGTACGAACGCACGCTCCCAGAAACGCGAGGCGCCGATCAGCAGAGTGCACACGAGCGCATCGATGATGAAGATGCTGCGCGGGAACGGGCCCCAGGTCTGAGTGGCGTCGAGAATCAGATACGCCAACACCTCCGAGACCACGACCGCCGCGACGATGCTGGCCGCGTCGCGGGCGCCGGCGTATCTCCAGACGCCCCGGTAGAGGCCGAACGGGATGAAGGCCAGGTAGCGGACGGACAGAACGACGGCGAGGGAGACGAGGAAGATGTGCCGCTCGTACGGGCTGCCGCCGCCTTGCAGCCGGATGTAGTACGCGACCGTGAAAGAGGCGGTGATGAGCGCAAAGTCGACGAGCGACTCGACGAGCCGGCGCGGATTCGCGACGAAGGTGCGCAGCCAACCGCGATCAGCTGCGAGACCAGACGTCCGTTCCACATCGGAGAGCACGCTCGCAAATTGGACGAGCAGCGCAAACGTGAGGAGCACTCCGATCAGCGTCACCCAGGCGTTGTCGAGCACCGCGTAGAAGAGGCTGGTCGTTCCGAGCGCGGCGGAGATCACGGCGAGCAGGACGACCGCGCGCTTCTCCGAGAGCCCGTGATAGACGAGCCGGTGTGAAGTGTGATCGCGTCCGCCCTGGTAGACGGGTCGGCCGTCGAGCAGGCGCCCGATCGTGACCAGCGTCGTGTCGAGAATCGGGACCGCGAGCACGAGGATCGGCAACAGCAGGGTCGCGACCGTCGTGCCGGCCACCTTCCAACTGGCGGTCAGGCCGAGCGCGCCCAGAGCGAAGCCCAGCGGCTGGCTGCCCGAGTCGCCCATGAAAACGGCCGCCGCCTTGCCGCGGCGCAGGTTGAAGGGGAGAAAGCCGGCGCATGCCAACGCGAGCGCGAGCGAGAGCGCCAAAACCGCGTGGCTCTTGTGCACCGTGACGGCGTCGACGGCGAAGAACGCTGCCGCGATCCCGGCCAGCGTCGCCGCGAGCCCGTCCATATTGTCGAGCAGGTTGAAGGCGTTCGTCATCCCGACGAGCCAGATGAGCGCGACGACTCCGGCCAGGACGTCGTTCGAGATCAGTCCGGAGATTGTCAGCCCGTTGAAGATCACCAGCGCGGCCGCCGCAAATTGGGCGGCGAGCTTTGGGATCGGCCCGAGCGAGAAAAGGTCGTCCAGCAGCCCGGCGACGAAGAGGATCGCGCACCCGCCCATGATCGCGAGGAGCTCCCGGCTCGCAGGTGCCGCGCCGACCGCGACGGCGACCCCGACTCCGGTAAAGAGGCCGGCGACGATCCCGATCCCGCCGAACATCGGCGTCGTCCGTTCGTGCCAGCGGTCCTCGCGCGGGGCGGCCGAGAGCCGGGTCGCGAGTGGGGTGCGAAGCAGCAGCCAGATGGCCGCGGCCGCGGCGGGGAATGCAGCGATCGCCGCGAGCACCTTCACGGAGCGGAAGCGTAACGAAGGGCTGTAAAGAGCGGATTCGTCATTTGTTCGAAGCGTCGATCCATCATTCAGACGGCCGCACGGGCAGAGCCCGCGCGGCCTGGTGTCAGGCACCGCAAGCGGCGCCTGAGGCCGTGTGAGGCCACCTCTAGACTAGGCCGCGCCCATGACGACGGTATACGGGGATCTCGTCCGCTACCGCGAGCTGTTCGGGAACCTCTTTCGCCGGGATGTACAGGCGAAGTACCGGGGCTCGCTCCTCGGCCTGGCCTGGACGCTCGCGAATCCCGTCCTCCTCATGGCCGTCTACCTGCTCGTGTTCTCGGTCCTCTGGAAGACGCCGTTCGGGTCGGAGGGGCATTACGCGCTCTTCCTGCTCGTCGGGCTGTCAGCCTGGATCTTCTTCGCCACCTCGGTGCAGGCCGCGTCCCGGTCGATGCTCGACAACGCCAATCTCATCCGGAAGACGCGTTTTCCACGGCAGCTGCTGCCGCTTTCAATAGTCGCGACACACCTGATCAGCTTCGGCGTCATGCTCGTCGTCCTGCTCGTGGTGAACTTCGCGCTCCTACCGCGCGTGCGGGCAACCGAATGGCTCGCACTGCCGTTCGGACTCGCGGTCGTTGCCGTCACGTCCGGTGTCGCGCTCGCGATCGCGTCGCTGAACGTGTTGTTCCGGGACCTCGAGTTTCTCGTGTCGGCGCTCTTGCTGCCGCTCTTCTTCCTGACGCCCGTGCTCTATCCGCTCAATGATCCGCAGATTGCCCGGCGTGACTGGGTCGTCGACCTCATCCACTGGGGGAATCCGCTCTCGCCGCCGATCGAGGCGTTGCGGGATCCGCTGTTCTACGGCCGGCTGCCCGGGCTCGGGGACACGATCTACACGGTTGTCGCCGCTGTCCTCGCCCTTGCGCTCGGCGCGTTCGTGTTCAACCGCGTCGACGACCAGATCGCAGTCGAAGTCTGATCCGGGCGTCGTAGACCCAGGGCTCGTCGCCTTCGGGCTGCCACGCCGGCAGGCCTGCGACCTCCGTGTTCGGCTCCAGTGGAGGGAGCAGGGACGGCAGGACCAGCGGATGCGCGAATGCAGGATTGCGTCCGCCCCCCGGCGCGTACGGCTCGAGCTCTGCGGGCGGCCGCCGCGCATCGATCGACCCGCCGACCGCTCCGTATCCCTCCATGTGCGCCGCGTAGACCCGTTCCTCCCAGTCCGGGTCGAGGTCAGCGTTCGGAGGTAGGTGCGCACGCGCCTCCGTAGCGTCGCGAGGCGCAACCTCGACGTCGAGGTGCGGGGAGTAATTGCCAAGCTCGGCGAGCCAGAAGCGCTCCTCGTCCACGAGATCGAAGGCGAGGCGGTACGGGCCGGGCGGGATCGGGCCGCGGAGCTCGACCTCTCGTTCGATGCGCTCGCCGGGTGCGGCGCCCACCTCGTAACGAAGCCCGTCCCAGAGGATCGGGTTGCCGCGGTCGTCGAGCCAGTGGTACGAGAGGTTGAGGGCACGCCAGGGCGCGGTGCCCGCATTCGCGAGCTGAACGCGAGCGCGAGTCAACGCTCCCGCCTGCGGCGGCTCTAGCTCGTAGCCGAGCCAGCGCACCGCGAGCGGGCCGGCAGGAACGGGATGGTCACCGACCGCTTCCAGAGCCGGACTAGCCTACGTGGCGTGGAACCGCTCCTCGTGAGAGCGTGCCGGCGAGAGCCGGTCGAGCGCACGCCTGTCTGGTTCATGCGCCAGGCCGGCCGCTCGCTGCCTGAGTACCGTGAGCTACGGAAGCGTTATGGGCTGTTCGACATCGTCGCGGAGCCGGAGCTCTGTGCCGAGGTGACGCTACAGCCGGTTCGCCGTCACGACGTCGACGCGGCGGTGATGTTCACGGACATCATGTTCCCCGTCCTCGCCATGGGCGTCGAGGTCGACCTGGTCGAGAACGTCGGCCCGGTGATCTCCGAGCCGATCCGCACTCGCGCCGACGTGGATCGCCTCGTCGTCCCGGAGCCGGAGGAGTCCGTGCCGACGATTCTCGAAGCCGTGCGGCTCGTCCGTGCAGCGCTGCGAGACGATCAGGCCGTCATCGGCTTTTGCGGCGGCCCGTTCACCGTCGCGGGTTACCTGATCGAGGGGAAGCCGAGTCGTGAGTTCGCAATGGTCAAGGCGATGATGTATCGCGAGCCGGACACGTGGCATGCGCTGATGGAAAAGCTCGCGAACGTGTTCGCGCGCTACGTTGCGGCGAAGGCGCGTGCCGGGGCCGACGTCATTCAGGTCTTCGACTCGTGGGTCGGTGCGCTTTCGCCGTCGGACTACGACGAGTTCGTGGCGCCGTACTCGGCGCGCATCCTCGCCGCGGTCGACGTCCCGACGATTCACTTCGGCACGGGCACGGCGACCTTGCTGTCGGCGATGGCCGACGCGGGCGGCGACGTGATCGGGCTCGACTGGCGTGTCCCGCTCGATCGAGGCTGGGCGGAGGTGGGCGAGGACCGGGGCGTGCAGGGCAACCTCGATCCGGCGGTTCTGCTCGGCCCCTGGGCGCGAATCGAGTCCGAGACCCGGGCTATTCTCGCGCGTGCTGGAGGGCGGCCGGGTCATGTATTCAACCTTGGGCACGGAGTGCCACCCAATACAGACCCGGCCGTTCTCGGGCGCCTGACGCAATTCGTGCACGAGGCGACCGTGGAAGCGCGCGTGTGAAAGCGGCGGTCGTGCTGATGGCGTACGGCTCGCCGGAGCGGCTCGCGGACGTCCCCGCGTACTACTCCGACATCCGAGGCGGTCGCCCCATTCCCGCCGAGCTGATGGCGGATCTCGTCGAGCGCTACCGCAAGCTCGGAATCGACGAAGGGTCACCGCTGAACGCAATCACCGAGGAGACACGCGCTGCGCTGGAGCGCGAACTGGGAGACGTGCCGGTGTTCACCGGCATGAAGCACTGGACGCCCCGCATCGCAGCGGCTGCGGACGCCGTCATCGCAAGCGGCGCGGAAACGGTGGTCGGCCTGGTTCTGGCGCCGCACTACTCGTCGATGTCCATCGCGGGTTACCGCCGACAGTTGGAGGGCGCCCTCGGTGGGCGAGCCGAGCTCGCGTTCATCGAGAGCTGGCATGACGAGCCGGGCTTTATCGACCTGCTGGCGGAGCGTGTGCGCGGAACGGACGCGCACGTCGTCTTCACAGCCCACTCTTTGCCCGCCCGAATTCTCGACTCGGGTGACCCGTATAAGGACCAGCTACTGGAGACCTCCCAGCTGGTCGCGGAGCGCGCAGCGCTCGAGACATGGTCGTTCTCCTTTCAGAGCGAGTCCCAGACCGGCGAGCCGTGGCTTGGGCCCGACATCCTCGACCATCTCCAGGAGCTGCACGGCAGGGGGGTTCGCGACGTGCTGGTCTGTCCGGTCGGCTTCGTCGCCGACCATCTCGAGATCCGTTGGGATCTCGACCACGAGGCCGCAGAGCAGGCCGAAGCGCTCGGCCTGGGCTTTCGCAGGATCGAGATGCCGAACGCCGACCCGACGTTCGTAGAGGTGCTCGCCGCGCTGGTGCGACGGGTGCTCGCGGTACCCTCGGAAGCGTGATTCAACCCGGCGAGATCGTCTCCGAGCGTGCCTCACGGCACTTCAAGGTCTACCCGCGCGAGGCACGGCGGCTGAAGGACGTCGTCG
>JBBRZA010000095.1:0-12105 GCA_038237145.1 Gaiellales bacterium | reverse complement strand
CGATCGTGGCGCCGCCGGTCGTGATCCCGATCAACGGCGCGACCGCGCCGTACTGATGGCCTTCGCCGAAGAGCGCGCCCTCGAGCTCGGCGAACGCGCGCTCGTAAGCGCTGTCATCCCAATCGAAGCCGCCGCACATCTCGGCGGTGCTCATCAGCAGCGGCAGCAGCACGCTGCCGAAGAGTGCTTCGTGCTCGTCCGCTCGCGGGCCGGCGTGCGCACGCGCGAAGATCGCGGCCGCTGGCTCTCGACGGAGCTCGTCCACTGCAAGCTCCGCGTCGGGTCGTCGTCGGAGCGTGTGAGCGCGCGACTCGATGAACGTTTTGACGAGGGGCCGATACTCGTAGAGCGCCGGCCGGTCGTAGGAGCTGTGCTCCTCGAAGGCAAACGGCAGATCGGCGCCGCGCTCCAGCTCCTGGAGCAGGGCACGGAACGAGCCGAGGCAAAAAGCCCGGAGACAATCGAAGAGCTGCGGAGCGCGCACGATCACAACTGCGCTTACGCCGTCTTCGGTTCCTCTCCTTTCTGACACTCGGGGCACCAGTAGGCCATGCGAGCGTCATCGCCCTGTGGCCAGGAGCTGATTTCGGCGCCGCAGCGCGGGCAGCGGCGTCCCTTTCGGCGGTACACCTGTGCAGGTCCTGGGACCCCTTCGAGCCTGCCGCGCATGAGGCGGCTCGCCTCTTCGAGCGTGGCACGTAGCTCGTCGTCGGAGACCTCGGCGAGGCGTCGCCACGGTGAGACGCGCGCGCGCCAGAGGGACTCGGCCTTCCAGAGGTTGCCGATGCCGGCCACGAGTCTCTGGTCGAGGAGCGCATCGCCAACCTGGCGTTGCTGCTCCGCGCGCCTGAATCGAGCGAGCATGGCCTCGTAGTCGGGCGGGTCGGCGAGGATGTCCGGGCCGAGGCGGCGGGCGACGCCCCGGTCGAGCTCCAGCACCGCGCCGTTGAACATGGCGCCGACGTACTCGTCGCCGCGGAGCACGAGCCATGGTTGGCCGAAGATCGGGGTGTCGCGGCGAAAGACGCGCCAGCGACCCTTCATGCGCAGATGGCTACGGAGCACGAGCCCACCCTCGAAGCGGAGTAGGAGGTTCTTGCCGATCGCCTCGACGTTCTCCAGGCGGCGGCCGTCGAGGCGAGGGGCGAGCTGCTTGACTGCGGCGCGCGGGTGCGGTGTCTCGACCTCGAGCTGTTGACCCACGAGGACCTGTAGGCGCCGAGCGGCGCGATGAAGGGCGTCCCCTTCGGGCATGCTGGAAGGGTATGCCGCCACGTGTCCGTGCCGCAGCCGCCGGTTCCGTTGCTGCAGTCGTCTGGGGATTGCAAGAGCCGCTCGATCGGCGGGTCTTCGGCTGCGACTACTCGGACGTGCTGTTTCTCGGCCGCGGGCATCGCTCGGTCGGATTCGTCGTGCACGCTGCGAACGGTGCGTTGTTCGGGCTCGCGTTCGATGCCGTCCGTCGACGAGTCGACGTCGATCAGCGAAGGCTCGCACTCGCGTTGGCGCTCGGCGAGCACGTTGCGTTGTGGCCCTTCATCAGCCTCGTCGATCGCAGCCTCGTGACTAGTCCTCGCGCGTTTGCGCAGGCGACGTACCGGCATGCCCTCTTCGGCTTTCTCCTCGGCCGGCTCGCCTGAAAAAGGCGAGGAGCGGCCCGAAGGCCGCTCCTCCTTGCGGTGGGTCCCGCAAGCTTTTTAGACCGCGAGCTTCTCCTCACGAATACGACGGACAGCGAGGATCAACACCGACGCGCACAACATGGCGACGAAGACGCCAAGCGCGCCGATCCCGGCGGCACCCCAGTCGAAGCCGCTGTTACGGATCACCTGCGGCTGTGAATAGGCCTGGGCCATCGTCTGCCAGCGCAGGCCTTCCGCCTTGAGCGCCTGCGGCGTATAGAAGCTCGCCGCCGGGCGGTTCTGGTACGCGCGGGCCATGGCCTGGTAACGCAGACCGTCAGCCTTCAGGCCAGCCTGCGTGTAGCCACGCATCTGCGCGTACCTGTCGGCGATCCCCTGGAGACGGAGACCGTCTGCCTTCAGCCCTTGAGGCGTGGTGCCCCCGGCGGACATCGCATTCGTCGTGCCCGAGAGAGCGGCGACGAGGACTACGAGGCCGACGAACCGGCTGATTGTGATCTTGGAGCCCATCATGTCCTCCTTGTTTCTCCGGGCGGCCCACACCGCTCGCATTGCCAAGAAGACGCCAGGCGGGTCACTCGAAGCGCATTCCTCGCCCACGATCCGGCCACTGGAGCGGTAATTCGGCGGTAATTCGCCGCGCTAGGCAGGCGCAGAACACAGTGCTACGGTCAAAAAGAGGCGCCGAGATGGAATTCCGCATCCTGGGTCCGCTGGAGGTCGTCGACGACGGGCGGCCGGTCTCAATTCGCCGCGGCAAGGAACAGGCGTTGCTTGCCTATCTCCTGCTTCACGCCAACGAGGTAGTCCCCAGCGGCCGGCTGATCGACGCGCTGTGGGACGAGCGACCGCCGCCGACCGCCTCGAAGATTCTCCAGAACGCCGTTTCGCACCTGCGCAAGGATCTCGGGGAGGGCCGGCTGCTCACAAGGGATCCGGGGTACGTGCTGCGGGTCGAAAAGGACGAGCTCGACGTGCAGCGATTCGAGCAGCTTGCGAAGGAAGGTCGTGCCGAGGAAGCGCTTGCGCTCTGGCGAGGTACGCCACTCCTCGGTCTCACGGACGAGCGCTTCGCGGACGACGCGCGCCGCCACCTCGAGGAGCAGCGACTCGCGGTGCTCGAGGACCGCATCGACGATGACCTCGCGGCAGGCCGCCACGCCGAGCTCGTCCCGCAGATCGAACAGCTGGTCGGTGAACACCCGCTACTCGAGCGGCTCCAGGGGCAGTTGATGCGCGCCCTTTACGGCGCAGGCCGACAGGCGGACGCGCTCGAGGCGTACCGCCAGGCTCGCAGGACACTCAGCGAGGAGCTCGGCCTCGAACCCGGACCTGAACTGCAGGAGCTCGAGCGCAAGATTCTCAGGCACGATCCTGAGCTCAGCTCGCCGACGCGACCCCGGCGACGACCCCCTGAAGCACGCCGCCGCTTTGGCCTTGTCGGCGCGGCTGCCAGCTTGCTGCTGGTCGGGGCTGTGATCGGGGGAGCGGTCTATGCGTTGCGGGACACCGACACCCCGCTGGTCGTCAAACCGAACTCTCTCGCTGTCGTGGATCCGGCAAAGAACCGAGTTGTGGGTGTTGTTCCACTAGGTGACACGCCTCGCGGTGTCGCCGTCGGCAGAGACGCCGTTTGGGCGGCGAACGCGGGCGACGGGACAGTCACCCAAATCGATCTGCAGACGCTGGAAGTAGTCCATACGACTGGCATCGGTGAAGCCGCGACCGATCTCATCGAGGTGGCGGGCAGCGTGTGGGTTGCGACCGGCAACGACAACAGCCTCGTTCGTATGGACGCGCGGTCCGGGGGGCGAATAGAAAGACTGCTGCTCTCCCGGGATCGGGCATCAGCTGCCTACTCGCTGACCGCCGCGGGCAAGGTCATCTGGGTCTCGTCGGGTAACGACTTGGTCGGGATCGATCCGTCCACGGGGGCAGTCGTCTCGAGGTGGCATGGTCACGCTGGCATCAACGACATGGCCGTGATGGCCGGTTCACTGTGGCTCGCCAACAGCGCCGAGGAAGTCGTTCGACTCTCCGCACGGAAGCCCGGTCGAGCGGGCGTAACAACGCTCGGGGTCATCGGGACAGGCCTTGCCGCCGGCTACGGCTCGATCTGGGTAGCTGCGGAGGCTCCCTACGGTCCGCAGATGGCGCTCTGGCGGCTCGAACCTACGACAGCCCGTTTGATGCAGACGATTGCTTTCGGGACGCCGCGGCCTCGTTATCCGCCGACCCTGGCGGTCGCTCTGGGCGGCGGAGCGGTCTGGGTCGCCACCTTCGACGACGGCAATCTCGTACGAGTCAATCCGTATACGGGCACCGTCGTATCGACCATCCACCTTGGCGGTCATCCGTCAGGCATCGCCTTCGGGGCGAACCGTGTCTGGGTGACGGTGAGCTAGGGGCGCAACACGGCGCGGCGCGGGCCGGCGAGGAAGCCGGCGTCGAGCAGTAGCGGCATGATCTCGGTCTCGGCGACAGGCTCGCTGTCGAAGCGCTCGACCGCGAGGCGCTTCTTCGCGCCGCCGCCCTTCTTGACATGCTCGACGAGTGCGGCGAGCGCGACTCGCAGCCAACCTTCTTCGGGATCACGCAACGGCACGAGTGACCGTCCCCCCCGCTCGACGAACAGTGCGGGCTCGCCGCCGAGCAGGATGACTTGCGCGCCTGCGACGCGGGCTGCGCGCGCGCCGGCACGCTTCGGCCATGGCAGTGCGGCGCCGTACGGCTGCGCCGGGTCCGCTGCCGGCAGCACGAGCCTCTCCGGTTCTTCGTCCTCACGCGGGCGAAGCTCGCGCAATCGCTCGACGGCACCGGGCAACGCGAACTGTGCACCGCCGAGTCCTTCGACGAAGTAGCCGCGGCGGCAGACGCCGAGTGTCTCGAGCGCGCGCAGCTCGCCGTAGACCGCGCCGTAGCCACCGGGAATTCCCTCGCCGCGCACGCCGTCGCGGGTGACGATCCCCTGTCGCTCCAGTAGCAGCTCTGCAAGTGCACGGGCATCGGGCCGTCCCGGGAAGAGCTTGTCGGTCAGCGACCAGCGTCCCTGCGTCGCCGTGATGCCGGCGGAGCGCTGCCGCGAGAAGCGGCGTGGTCGTCCGCGCTGTTTTTGCACCGCGTGATAGCGGCGGCCGGCGCGCAGCGGCGTCCACGCGTCGTTCGTCACCTCGCCGGCCCACACGAGATCCCAGAGAGCGGGCAGTGCGACCTCGGGCTCGAGTTCGGTCGAAGCGACGAGGTCGTACCAGAACTCCGCGCTGCGTCCCAGCGTGTCGCGGATCTTGTCGTGCTCCTCGCCTTCCGGACGTGGCGTTGCGGCGGGACGGCCGAGTGCAGGTGCGTCCTCCCGGAAGAAGACGGCGACGCGGTCGAGGCCTGCGCCCACCCACACGACCTCGCCCGAAGCGCAGAGCTGGTCGAGCTGACCGGGATTGAAGCCCGGAACGCGGCGGGGCAGCACGTCGGACTCCCACAAGGAGACTGGCAACGAGAGTCCCTGCAGCGGCACGAGCGCTTCGCGTAGCGTCGCGCGGCGGTCGATCCCGTGCCAGTGCGGCAGGAACCGGCCGAACGCAGCCTGCTCGGCGGGCTCGACCTCCTTGCGCAGCGCGGCGAGCGACGCGCGACGCAAGCGACGCAGCACGTCCGGGTCACACCACTCTCGTTCGGTTCCGCCAGGACGGAGCTCACCGCGAAGGAGTTTCTCCTGCCGCTCGAGTTGCTGGAGCAAGGGCTCGACGTCCCGTCCGAAGCGCTCGTTTGCCTGCGCGGTCGTGAACGGCCCGCGTCCGCGCGCGTAACGAGACACGAGTTGCTCGAGCGATTGGGGGCCGCCCTCGAGGAACACTTCCGGCAGGCCGCCCGGCGGCATTACCCCGAGCGCGTCGCGGTAACGGCCTGCATCCTCGGCAGCGATCAGCCGCTGCTCGCCGGCGAAGCGCGCGAGCAGCGCCCGCCGCTCGCGCAGGAGCGTCTGCGCGAAGCCTCCGTCGTACTCGCCTTCACGCAGGTCGCCGCGTAGTCGCAACTGGTCGTGCAGCTGATCGGCGTTGCGCGGGCTGCCGCGCAGTTGCGCCTCGACCTCATCGAGTGCATCCGCGTCGAGCAGGTCTCGCAGCTCCTCCTGACCGAGCAGCTCGCGCAGAAGATCGCGGTCGAGCGACAGAGCTTGTGCCCGCCGCTCGGCGGGAGGTGTGTCGTCCTCGTACATGTAGGTCGCGATGTAGTCGAAGAGAAGCGAGGCGGAATACGGGGAGGCCGACGCGGTCTCGACGTCGACGAGATCGAGCTCGCGCGTCCGCAGTCCTTGCAGCAACCGCTTCAGCGCCGGCAGGTCGAAGACGTCCTGCAGGCATTCGCGGTAGGTCTCGAGGATGATCGGGAACGAGCCGTAGCGGCGTGCGACCTGGAGCAGGCCCTGCGCCTTGAGACGCTGTTGCCACAACGGCGTGCGCTGGTCGGGGCGGCGGCGCGGGATCAGCAACGCACGGGCGGCGTTCTCGCGGAAGCGGGCGCCGAAGAGCGCGCTCTGCCCCACTTCCTGCACGACGAGCTCTTCGATCTCCTCCGGCGAGATCACGATGGCGTCCGTCGGCGGCGGCGTGTCGGCGTCCGGGAGATGCAGCGCGATACCGTCGTCCGACCAGATCGACTGGACCTCCAACCCGAGCGACTCGCGGAACCGTGCGGCGAGCGCAAGCGCCCACGGAGCGTGCACGCGCGCGCCGAACGGCGTCAGGATGCAGAGACGCCAGTCACCGATCTCGTCGCGGAAGCGCTCGACCACGATGGTGCGGTCCGACGGCACCGCTCCGGTCGCGGCGGCCTGCTCGTTGAGGAACGTCAGGAGATTGCGCGCAGCACGATCGTCGAGCAGGTGCTCGTCACGAAGACGGGCGAGCCCTTTCTCCTCGCTGAGGGCAACAAGCTCTCGCGACGTCTTGCCGATTGCTTCGCCGAGCTCGAACGGCCGCCCGATGCCCTCGCCCTTCCAGAACGGGACTGCGCCCGGTACGCCCGGCGCCGGCGAGACGAGAACGCGGTCGCGCGTGATCTCCTCGATCCGCCAGGTCGATGCGCCGAGCAAGAACGTCTGGCCGGCCCGCGCCTCGTAGACCATCTCCTCGTCGAGCTCGCCGACACGGCCGCCGCCATCGACGAGATACACGCCAAAGAGACCGCGGTCCGGAATCGTTCCGGCGTTCGTGACCGCCAGCCGGCGGGCACCGCTGCGGCCGCGAATGACGCCGGCTGTGCGGTCCCAGATGATGCGCGGTCGGAGCTCGGCGAACTCGTCGGACGGATAGCGGCCGCCAAGCATGTCGAGCACGTTTTCGAGCTGTGTCCGTGAGAGGTCGGCGAACGGGTACGCCCCGCGCACCAGCTCGTGCAGGTCGTCGACCGAAATCTCCTCATCCGCTGTGATCGCAACGATCTGCTGCGCAAGCACATCGAGAGGATTGCGCGGGATGACTGTCTCCTCGATCCCGCCCTCGAGCATGCGCTTCACCACCACCGCCGACTCGAGCAGGTCGGCGCGGTACTTCGGGAAGATGCGTCCCTTCGACACGGCGCCGAGCTCGTGGCCCGCCCGACCAACGCGCTGCAGACCGCGCGCAACCGACTTCGGCGACTCGACCTGGATGACGAGGTCGACCGCCCCCATGTCGATGCCGAGCTCGAGCGACGAGGTGGCGACGAGACACGGGATCTCCCCCGCCTTCAGCAGCTCCTCGATCTCGGTGCGCTGTTCCCGCGCGAGCGAGCCGTGGTGTGCGCGCGCCACTTCTTTCTCGGCGAGCTCGTTGAGCCTTAGTGCGAGACGCTCGGCGAGGCGGCGGTTGTTGACGAAGACGATCGTCGAACGGTGCTCTTCGACGAGCTTCAGGATCTCCGGGTAGATCGACGGCCAGATCGAGCTCTGCGATCCTTCCGAGCCGGTGCCTTCTGCACCCGGCTCGCGCATGTCCTCCACAGGCACGACGACCTTCAGGTCGAGCTCCTTCGCGATACCCGCGTCGACCAGGTGGATGTCGCGCCCACCGGAAACGAAGCGACCGATCTCCTCCATCGGCCGCTGAGTGGCCGAGAGCCCGATGCGCTGAAATGACTCATCAGTTAGCCGTTGCAGGCGTTCAACGGAGAGCGCCAAATGTGCGCCCCGTTTCGTGCCTGCAACGGCATGAACCTCGTCGAGGATCAGCGTGCGGACGCCCGTCAGGTTCTCGCGCGCGCGCGAGGTGAGCAGCAAATACAGCGACTCCGGGGTCGTGATCAGGATGTCGGGCGGGTTCCGCAGCATCGCGGCGCGCTCCTTCTGGGGCGTGTCGCCGGTGCGTACGCCGATCCTGAGCTCGGACTGCAGCCCGGCGAGCGGGCCGCGCAGGTTGCGCTCGATGTCGTAGTTCAGCGCCTTGAGGGGCGAGACGTAGATCAGGCGCAGGCCCTCGCCGGGCTCGGAGTTGAGCTTGTCAATCCCGTAGAGGAAGGCCGCCAGCGTCTTTCCGGAGCCGGTCGGGGCCTGAATCAGCGTGTCCTTGCCACTGGCAATCGCCGGCCAGCCCAGGGTCTGGGCAGGTGTCGGCGCGTCGAACGCTTCCTCGAACCAGGCGCGAGTTTTCGGGCTGAAAACGGCGAGCGGGTCCACCCATCCAGGGTACTTGCGCGAGGGCGTTTTGAGGCAGAGGATCGTCGGCGTGGCGTACTCCGTCGTCGGGTCGTACTTCGAGAGCTGCAACTGCGATGCGATCTGTCCGTGCCGCATGGTCGACGGCGTCAAGGGCGGGCGCTCGACCCACGGCATCTGCTTCGGCGCGCTGGCGTGGCTGGTCGAGGAGGGCCGTGTCGGGGATGTCGACGTGAGCAGACTGGCTGCAGTCCTCGTCGTGCGCTACGACGACGACGAAGCCGGCTCGCCGTGGACGATCGTGCTCCACATCGATGCCGCCGGCAACGACCGGCAGCGGGCCGCGCTCGCAGACGTCTTCCTCGGCCGGCTCGGCGGGCCTAAGGTCGGCGTGCTGCCGTGGGTGCGAAAGACGCGGCACCTGGTGGAGGTGCGACCGGATGCGATCGAGCTCGTGCCGGACGGTGACGGCTACTCCTTGCGTGTCGGTGACGCGGTGCGCGCGAGTGCCACCCGTCCCGCGGCCCCCGATTCGGCCGTGCGCTGCGTCATTCCAGGGTACGACGAGCCCGGCCGGGAGCTCGTCGCCGACGAGCTGATCGTGCACGACGATCCGTTCAGCTGGGAGCTGGCGGAAAACTGCGCGTTCGCGAGCCGGTTCGCGTACGCGTCCGAGTGACGCGCTACTTCCCGCCGTAGGCGAAATACAGGACGAGCGCGATCGTCACGAGGATCGCGAAGATCACGCCGAGGAAGAGCGTGATGCCGGTTATCGCGAGCATCGGTGTGCGCGGACTGCTGCCCTCGGCTGCCTCGTGCTCGAGCGCCTTCGCCGTCTCGACAGGATGCTCCACCGCGTGGGCGACGTCCTTCGCCTTTTCGAGTGGATCAGCCATGAGTGCCACTTACCCAGGATGGTGGTTGGCTACGCACGTCTAGGATCCCATTATGGCCGACGCGCTGCATTTCACCGGGAACGAGGAAGCAGACGTACTGCTTGCCGAGGAGCCGCTGGCGCTGCTGATCGGCTTCGCCTTAGACCAGCAGGTGCCGGTGCAGACCGCGTTCTCCGGGCCGCTGAAGCTGAAGCAGCGCTTCGGCACGCTCGACGCCCGCGAGATCGCGACCGCAGACCCGGGCCAGCTCGAGGGGTTGTTCCGAGAGAAGCCCGCTATTCACCGCTTCCCGGGCTCGATGGCGAAGCGCGTGCAGGAGCTCGCGGCCGTGATCGACGACGAGTACGACGGGCACGCGGACCAAGTGTGGACCCGCGCCGCGGACGGCGACGATCTTCGGCGGCGCATCGCCGCGCTCCCCGGCTTCGGGAAGATGAAGGTGACGGCGCTCGGCGCGGTGCTCGCGAAGCGCTTCGGTGTCGAGGCCGCGCAGGATCTCGTCCCGAACCATCCGACGCTCGGGGACGTCGACTCGGTTGAGGCGCTCGAGGACTACCAGGCGAAGAAGCGCGCGCACTAGGCTGAGATGCGCGCGAAACAATCGTCCTGACGGTACGCCTCTGCGGGTCGGGCCTTGACGTGAAGGTCACCGCGGACGCGGCCAGGCGCTTCCTCGTCGCACGCCACCTGCTCGCGCCGGCACGCTCTCTCGAGGGAGGACCCGACGCGGTTCTCGAAGTCTCCGCCGCCTCGGGTCGGTCCAATTCGACCCGCTGGCCGTCGCTGGCCGAAGCCACGACCTCGTGCTGCACGCGCGGGTCGCCGACTACGACCCCGGCTGGTGCGACCAGCTCTACGAACGCCGCGAGATCTTCGAGGCGTACAACAAGGGTCTCTCCCTCGTACCGACGAGCGAGTTCGCGTGGTTCCGCGGGACCTTGAGCCTCAACGCGCCGCGAACCCTCGCCGAGAACGGCGACGTCGCCAAGCGGGTGCTCGAGCGGATCCGCGCGGATGGCCCGCTGTCGGCGCTCGACTTCGAGCGCGAGCGCGGGACAACGACCGACTGGTTCGGGATGCCGACAAACACCGTGCGCGCCGTGCTCGAGGCGTATGCCGTCACGGGCGTGCTCGGGCTCGCGCGGCGCAACGGGAACCGCAGGTACTACGACCTGCTCGAACGGCTGCTACCTGCCGACGTGCTCGCCCGCAAACTCCCGCTGCAAGAACAACTCCGGCACAAGCTCGTGTCGCGGTACCGCGCGCACGGTCTGCTCGGTGTGAGCGGTGCCGGAGATGTCTTCAGCGGTCTCGGACCCGCGAAGCCGGACGAGCGGTGGCCGGGGTACCCAGGCCGGAACGCTCTACGCGAAGAGCTCGTCGAACGGGGAGACATCGTTTCGGTCGAGGTGGAGGGCGTCCGCGGAAAGCGTTTTGTCGTCAGTGAAGATGTCGAGTTGCTGGAAGCGCCGCCGGACCCGCCGCCTTCCGTCGCGTTCGTTCCCCCGTTCGACCCGATCATCTGGGACCGCGCCCTCCTCGGGAGCCTGTTCGAGTTCGAGTACGTATGGGAGCTCTTCCTCCCACCGGCCAAGCGCCGTTGGGGCTGGTACCTGCTGCCGATCGTTTTCCGCGACCGCTTCGTCGGCCGGATCGAGCCGCGGATCGACCGGGCCGAGGCTCGCGTGCACGTGCTCTATGTCTGGTGGGAAAACGGGTTCTCGCCGCGCCGCGTTGACGGGTTCGTCGACGCGATGCGCGACGCGCTGCGCGCGTACCTCGGCTTCGCGGGTGCCGACAGGCTCTCGTGGGCTCCGCAGCTCGGCACTGAGAAGCGGCTGTTCCTGACTCGACCCTAACGGTACGGGTATCCGTATTCCCCCGGGGACGCCGCTTTGGCAGGCTGAGAGCGTGGAGCGCGAGCTCGCTATCTGGCTGCGCGGCGTCGTCAAACGCTACGGCTCGATCACCGCCGTCAACGGCCTGGATCTCGACGTGCCCGTCGGGACCTGCGTCGGCCTGCTCGGTCCCAACGGCGCCGGGAAATCGACGACGATGCGGCTGCTGACTGCGCAGTCGATCGCCGATGAAGGCGAGCTCGAGGTGCTTGGTTACAAGCTTCCCGAGGAGTCGAAGCAAGCGCGAGCCCAGCTCGGGGTGACCCCGCAGCTCGACAACCTCGACGTCAGTCTGACCGTCGAGCAGAACCTGCTCGTGTTCGCTCACCTGTATCGCATTCCGCGCGCCGACCGACACGACGCAATTGAACGCGCACTGAAGATGGCCAAGCTCATCGATCGCCGTGACTCCCGTGTCGACAAGCTCTCGGGTGGGATGCGGCGACGGCTGTTGATCGCTCGCGCGCTCATCCATCGCCCGCGGCTCGTGCTCCTGGACGAGCCTACAGTCGGGCTCGATCCCCAGGTACGTCAGGAGCTCTGGGCACTCATCGACGCGCTACGCAGCGAAGGCACCACGATCCTCATGTCGACGCACTACATCGAGGAAGCGGAGCGGCTAGCGGACACTGTCCTGATCATGTCGCACGGCAGCGCCGTTGCTGCAGGTCCTCCAGCCGAGCTCGTGAGCACGCACGCCGGCAGCGAGGTGCTGGAGGTCTACGGCCCGCCGACCAGGCTCGCAGAAGTGGAAGTCGAGGCCGGCGCGCACGGATTCCGCACTCGCCGCACGGGCACGAGCGTCTCGATTCTTGGCGTCGACGGCCGCAACGGGTTCCCGATCGAGGGCGAGCGTCGCCCTGCAAACCTCGAGGACGTGTTCGTCCTGCTCACCGGGGAGGAAATCGCCTGATGTCGGCCGTCGAAGCGCGACGGTCGCGGCTGGGACGTCTCGAACGCAGCGCACTCACCGGCGTCCTCGTGCGGGAGGTCGTCAACTACTCGTCGTACTGGAAGTCGAGCACGTTCTCCTCGACCGT
>JBBRZA010000094.1:0-12239 GCA_038237145.1 Gaiellales bacterium | reverse complement strand
GTCCTGATCGACGCAACGATCGTCCGGGCGGTCCTGCTCCCGGCAACGATGAAGCTGCTGGGCGATGCGAACTGGTACCTGCCGCGGTGGCTCGAGTGGCTACCGAGGTTGGAGCACGAAGCATCCCCTCCGGCGGAGCGGGCACCCGATGCCGCCCCGGCGGCTGCACTCGGCGCCTAGCTCCACCCCGCTCCTTCGCAAGAAAAGCGCTCCGCTTCGACGGGGCGCTTTTCAGTGGACTAACGCGCGGCGAGTGCGCGCTTGCCGCGCGGGGTGAGGTCGAAGTGGACGTCGATCAGGCCGTCGGCGAGCAGCTCCGAGGCGTACTCCCATCGGCGGCAATGAGTCCGGGTCGTATCGGAACCGGGCGAGCGCGGTCAGCGCAGCCCCCGAGGCGTTGAACGTCTCCGCGATCTCCTTGCCGTCCCAGCGGAAGTGCAGGTCCGGCTTGTCGACGGACAGATCCTTCCGCGCCGCAATCCGTTCCTGCAGCGAGCCGTCGACCCAGACCTGGTACTCGTCGGCATGCCCGCGGATCTGCACGACCGAGCCCGCGTCGGTGAGGCCTTGGAACGCGAGCGGCTCGATCCCTGCGGGCTCGTCAGGCTCGGGCCGGCCGTTGTGGATGTACTCGCGCCACTGTTCACGCAGCTCCTCCCCCGGAACCCACTCTTCGAGCAGTCGGTCGAATCGTTCGCGCGCCTCCAACAGCTTCTGCTCGAGCTCGCGTCGCGTCGATCCCTCGGGCTTCTCCGCTCGACCTCGTTGTGCAGGTGCTGGTAGTGGTGGACAAGCGCGTGCAACTCCTCGTGGAGAGGAAGTGCTGCCGGCTCGGGTGATCGTCGTCCGCTCAAGGAGCCGGAGGCGGGACTCGAACCCGCGGCATCCGCTTTACAAGAGCGGTGCTCTGCCAGCTGAGCTACTCCGGCGAGCCCTCATCGTAAGCGAAGTTGTTGCGGGCGGTTTTGGACATGGCCCAGCCGATTGGCTCGGCATCCTGGTTGCGATGGAGCATCCAAAGGACATCGGCGATCGGACGACCCTCGCTGTGATGCTTGCCCTTCGGGAAACTGGATTCGCCGTCCTGACGCCATTTGGGGAGAACACTCGATATGACCTTGCTATCGATGACGGCTGCAAGCTCTTCCGCGTTCAGTGCAAAACCGGAAGGCTTCGGCAGGGCAGTCCGATTTGCAGTCTGCAGCTGCTACGGCCACCACCTCCGAACGAAAGACGTTCGTCGCGACTATCAAGGGCAAGTCGACTACTTCGGCGTGTACTGCCCCGACACCGCCACGGTAACCTCGTGCCTATAGCCGACCTGCCAGTTCGAGTTCAAACAGCGCTACGAGTCGAACCAGCCCGCAATGGCCAAAAGCGCAACATCCGGCTTGCCTCAACCTACGAGATCGGGAAAGTAAACGTTGAGGCGCCCCGAAGGGCGCCTCAACTCAGTTAGGCCGCGTCGACGAGGTCGGCGGGTGAGATCTCGACCACTCCGGCAAGCTCGTCCTGCAGCTTGGCCAACGCGTCGCGCTCCACCTGGCGGACCCGCTCGCGGCTCATGCTCAGCTCGCGGCCGATCTGCTCCAGCGAGGTGGACTCTCCGTCGAAACCGAACCGCAGCTCGAGCACTCGGCGCTCCCGCTCCGGCAGGCGCCCGAGGGCGTTCCGCACGAACTGGCGGCGGAGTGCCTCTCCGGCTTCCTCGGACGGATCCTCGGCGCTCGGGTCGGCGAACAGGTCACCGAACTCGCCGTCGCCTTCGGAGCCGATCGACTGGTTCAGTGACACGGATGCCTCGACTGCGCTAAGAGCCTCCTCGACGTAGACGAGGTCGAGCCCGGTCGCCTGGGCCAGCTCCTCGCGCGTCGGCTCCTCTCCGGTCGCAGCCTGGAGCCGCGAACGAGCACGGGCAAGCTTCACGCGCCGCTCGTGGACGTGGGTCGGAATCCGGATCGTCGCCGACTGGTTGGACACAGCCCGCTGGCAGGCCTGGCGAATCCACCAGGTGGCGTAGGTCGAGAACTTGAAACCGCGACGCCAGTCGAACTTCTCGACTGCGCGGTTCAGCCCGATCACGCCTTCCTGGATCAGGTCGCCCAACTGCATGCCGCGGCCCTGATACCGCTTCGCGATCGAGACCACGAGCCGGAGGTTCGAGTTGATCATCAGCTCCTTGGCCGTGCGGTCACCGCACTCGATGCGCTTCGCGAGCGCGACCTCCTCGGCAGCGGTGAGCAACTGATAGCGGCCGGCGGCGTTCATGAACAGCGTCAGGCTGTCCGTCGTCCCGGAGACCTCTGCAGCAGCCCGCACGCGGGGCGCCGGGGGTGCGTCGTCCTCGAGCGGGACGATCTCGATGCCCTTCTCCTCGAGCTCACTACGGAGCTCTACGAGGTCATCGTTCTCGAGCTCGTTCGCCACGGCGAACGCCTCCAGGATCGACTCATCGACGGAGCCGAGCTCCTCGGCCTCGTGGAGAAATGACTGCAAATCAAGTTCAGCAAGGTTCGTCAGCTTGGTTTCACTCCTTTCGTTTCAGTCTGGGGCTCGGTCGCAGCGGTCCAATCCGGACCGCGCCTTCGGGCCCCACACCTCTTATAACGCGGAAGGGCCGGCCAGGATTCCCGATTTAAAGCAGGACTTGCCGGGACTTCTGGTGGGTAAGGATCTTTCGCTTTACCCGCTGGAGCGCGTTATCGATGGTCTTCGTGTCGCATTCTAGATCTTCGGCCATCTGTTCGTAGGATTCACCCTCCAGATAGAGCCGGAGGGCGTCCGCCTCGAGCTCGGAAAGACCGCTCCCAAGCGTAAAAACGAGGCTCTGGAGCTCCTCGGTCGAGATCACGCAGATGGCCGGATCGTCCACGCCCGGCCCCGGCAGGGCATCCCCGAGGGTGCATTCGCTGTCCGATTCCTGGCCGGCAGGGGTGTGGCTGAAGGAGACATACTGGTTCAGGGGGGCGTGCTTGAAGCGGGTCGCCGTCTTGATCGCCGTGATGATCTGGCGGGTGACGCACAGTTCGGCGAAGCTCCGGAAGGAGGTCTCCTTGTCGGCGCGGAAGTCCCTGACCGCCTTGTAGAGCCCGATCAGCCCTTCCTGGACGAGGTCTTCCGAGTCGCCGCCGGCGAGGAAGTACGAGCTCGCCTTGAGGCGCACGAAGCCGTTGTAGCGCCGGATCAGGACGTCGAGCGCCCCGCCGTCGCCGTTGCGTGCCCGCAGTACAAGCTGAAGGTCTTCGAGCTCCCTCTGGGCCTTCTGCGCAGCGGTTGCGGGCCGTGCGGCCATCCTGGCCTCCCCCGGTGGTTGGAGGCAAGACGCGAAGTCTCACCCTGAAGTTGAGGGAGAAGATAGCAAGGACCGCTGGTCTTTACAAGACGTTTGCAGTGGACCCAGCATGTTACGAACGTACGTTCGTTCAAGCCAGAGGCGAGCGTTCGGACGTCGGCCTCGGCGAGTAGCGACTCGATCGTCTCCACCAGCTGCTCCTGCTGATGGCCGGTGCGCGGGCGGACCCCTGGCGGGTGCTCTACTCGGTGTCGGAGCTCGCGGCGCGCTACGGCGCGAGTGCGGAAGAGGAGCGTCCGACCCGCAGCAGGCGTACGCGCGGTTCGAGCCGTCACGCCGGGAGCAGCCCTCGTACTGGGACCGCCTCCCTTGGGCCTAGGCGCTCCTCCATCTGTCGCGGGCCGAGGAGGGTCGGATGAGGCGGGTCGACCTCGCGGGCCTGCTGCTCCTCACGGCCTCGGGCGTGACAGGGCTCCTCGACGGCCTCGAGGCTGCCGGCCTGGTCGAGCGGGCGTCCTGCGTCAGCGACCGTCGGGTCACCTATGCCGTCCTCACCGAGGCGTCACATGTCGCAGGCGTGCGGGCGTTCTTCGAGGCGCGCTACAGCGGAGAAGGGCTCGAGCAGCTTGCAGGCTTGCTCGGCCGGCTCCCCGGCGCCGCCGACGCGACCCACGAAGACTGCACGGCCTAGTCGCCGCCGCGCCGCATTCGCTCTAGCTTCGCCAGGGTCTCCTCGTCCAGCGTGTCGCGGAGGTGGTGCGGCCGCTCCTCGCTGTGAGTGACGGCTTCCATCTCGCCGACGAAGGTCGCGGACGAGCGCTTCTGCACCTCCTGCCCCGAGGTCCCGCGCACTGCGCTGTCGGAAGAGACGAGACAGACGACCTCGGTGCCCCGGTTCTCGGCGGCCAGTCGCTCGAGCATCGTGTCCGCGTTCTTCGCGTAGCGCACCTCGAGCGGACCGTACGACTCGTCCGCGCCGACACCGTCGAAGACGAGGTAGCCACGCGCGCCCTTGAGCGCGACGAAGCTGGCGAGCTCGTCGCGGAGCGCTCGCAGGTCCCCGTAGTTCCCGGCGTGAAGGAGATTGTGGCCGTCGAACAGATAGAGCGTCGGCTCAGCCACGTTGGCGTTTCGCCTCGTAGAGCATCAGCGCCGCCGCAACGCTGACATTCAGAGACTCGACGTTGCCGTCGAGCGGGATCGAGAACGCGTCGTCGCAGGTCTTGCGCACCAGCGGGCGCAGACCCTTGCCTTCGGCACCGAAGACGAGCGCGAGCCCGCCGGTCAGATCCGCGTCCCACATCGTCGTTGACGCGTCCCCTGCGGCTGCATAGATCCAGAGGTCGCCGCGCTTCACTTCGGCGAGGTAACGGGCGAGATTCGGCACGACGGCGACGGGGAGATGCTCGACCGCGCCCGCAGATGCGCGCGCGACCGCGGGCGTCACGGTCGCCGCGCCGTGCGCAGGGACGACGACTCCGGTCGCTCCCGCTCCTTCCGCGCTGCGGATGACCGCGCCGAGGTTGCGCGGGTCTGTCACCTGGTCGAGACACGCAAGCAGCGGAAGCTCGGCGGCGGCAAGCTCCCACCCGTCCGCGTACTTGTACGGCTCGCACCACGCGAGCACGCCCTGGTGATCGCGGGTGCCTGCGGCTTCGCTGAGCTCGCGCTCCGGCTTGACCTGGAGGCGCGGGCGTTCGATTTCCTGCAGCCAAGGCTCGGTCTTCACCGCGCGCTCCGTCGCCCAGAGCTCGAGGACCTCGCGCGGGCCGCGCAACGCTTCCCGCACCGGGCGACGGCCGTAGAGCTGCTCGCGTGTCATCGCGGAACGAGCTGGAAGCCGTCCGCCACGTCGCGTGCCTCCCAGCCCGCGGCTTCGATCTCGGCGCGCAACCGGTCGGCCTCGTCGAAGTCACGGGCGGCGCGGGCCTCCTGCCGTTGCTTCGCGAGCTCCACGACCTCCGGCGGGGCGTCCTCCTCTTCTGCGAGCGACGCCAAGCCGAAGATGTCGAGCGCTCGCCGAAGGAGCCCGTGGTCGCGCCAGCCGTGCATGACCGCGAGCGCGTCCGGCGTGTTGAAGTCGTCCTCGAGCGCAGCCTCGAACCGTTCCCACTCCCCCGCCACCGCAGGCTCGGACGGACTGCGGAAGACGTCGCGGAATCCCTCCACGCGCGCGGCGGCCGCTGCAAGCGTCTCGTCCGAGAAATCGATCGGCTTCGACCAGTGACCGGTGAGGAAGAAGACGAGGATCGTCTCCCGACCCCATTGCTCGAGCGCGTCGCGGATCGTGACGACATTGCCCTCCGACTTGGACATCTTGGAACCGGTGAAACGCAAGAGGCCGTTGTGCGTCCAGATCTGCGCGAATTCGTGGCCGAGCGCCCGCGATTGCGCGAGCTCGTTCTCGTGGTGCGGAAAGACAAGGTCGATTCCGCCGCCGTGGATCTCGAACACTGGCCCGAGCAGCTCCTCGGCCATCACGGAGCACTCGATGTGCCAACCGGGACGGCCACGACCCCAGGGCGAGTCCCACCACGTGTCCTCGCCCGGCTTGTTCGCCTTCCACAGGGCGAAGTCGCGGGCGTCTTCCTTGCGCAAGTTCGGCTCCTGTTCCTCCACCTGGTCGGGACGCTGGCCCGAGAGGCGTCCGTACTCGGGATACGAGGCGACGCGGAAGTAGACGTCCCCTTCGGACTCGTACGCGTGGTCGCGTTCAATCAGCTCGGAGATGAACCGGATGATCTGCGGCACGACCTCTGTCGCCTTGGGCAGCGCGTCGGGACGGCCGAGACCGAGGGCATCCGTGTCGTCGAGATACCACTCCGTCGCGCGCGCGGCTAGCTCGGCGCTCGCGCCGGGCGCGGCGTCGTAGATCTTGTCGTTGATGTCCGTGATGTTGTGGACGAGTGTCACTTCGTAACCGCGCGTGCGCAGCCAACTGCGCAGCCAGATGCCGAGGATGTACGGCCGCGCGTTGCCGATGTGCGCGCGCTGGTAGACAGTCGGCCCGCAGAAGTACATGCGGACCGGAGAGGGCGACGGTGGAAGCTCCTGCTTCCCCCGCGTCAGGGTGTCATAGAGCTGCATCGATCCTGCGCAATGCTTCGTCGCGCGGCAGCGCGGCGATCACGGCCCATAGCTCCGGGCCGCGTTCCTTCCCGGTCAACGCAACCCGCAGCGCCTTCAGGTTCCCGCCGACCGCCTTCAGCTCGCGGACGAGCGCGCGCGCGTCGAGCGTGCCGTTGGCGCGTTCGACCAACTCTCGGAAGCGCTCCAGCGTCTCGGGTGCGTCACCTTTGACCGGCTTAGGCGGCGTGAGGATCGCCTGCGCGTATTCGCGTGCCTCGTTCAGGTCGCGCGCGCCGCGCAGCGCGGGGACGACCTCGACGGGAGCGCTCGCACGCTCGGCAAGCTCTTCGTCGCTCATCGCCTCGATCGCCTCGATTGCGAGCCGGCGGATGCGCGGCAGGTCGTAGTGCACGTCATGCTGCGGGATGCCGAGCTCCTCGAGGTAGCCGCGGACGGCTTCGCCGGGGATTCCCGCGTCGCGTAGCGATGCGACGGTCGCGCCGGGCGCACGCTTGGCGAGCTTCTTGCCGTCCTCGCCGAGGATCAGGCCGTGGTGCACGAACTCGGGTGGCGTCGCGCCGAGCGCCTGGAACAACCGGCGATGCAGCTCCTCGTTCGGGCGATGGTCGAAGCCGCGAACGATGTGCGTGATGCCGAAGTCCACGTCGTCGACGACGCTCGCGAGGTGGTAGGTCGCGGTGCCGTCTTCGCGGAGCAGCGTGATCCCGTCGAAGCGCTCGCCGAGCTTGGCGCCCGCCTCGCGGTAGCGATCCTGGCGCTCGCTTTGCCGGACCGGGCCGTCGTCCCACGCGAGGCCGAGCCACTCCAGGTCGCGGATGATCTCCTCCTCCCCGCCGGGCACGTTCCGCTGCGGGTCTGTGTCGTCGATTCGCAGGAGCATCCAGTCCCCGAGGCCGCAGTTGGTGACCGCGCTGAGGGCGTTTCCCACGTGCAGGGAGCCCGTGGGACTGGGTGCAAAACGGACTCGCTTCATCGTGTCGCCAGTCTAGAGTCCGGGCCTGTGGAGCCCGCCCTACTCGCCTGGTTCGCAGAGCACGGACGCGACCTGCCGTGGCGGCGGACGCAAGACCCGTACGCGATCCTCGTCTCGGAAGTGATGCTGCAACAGACGCAGGTAGAGCGCGTGATTCCACGTTACCTCGCCTGGCTGGAGCGCTGGCCGACGGTGGCGACGCTCGCAGCCGCGCCGACGGCAGACGTCATCCGGGAGTGGCAAGGGCTCGGCTACAACCGCCGCGGCCTGAATCTGCACCGCGCTGCACAGAAGATCGCGACCGAGGGCTGGCCGGAAGATCTGCGCCAGCTTCCCGGCGTTGGGCCGTACACCGCTGCGGCCGTCGGCAACTTCGCGCTCGGGCGAGACGTCCTGCCGGTGGACACGAACGTGAGCCGCATCCAGGAACGGACGGGCCACCGCTTCTCGCCTGCGGCCGGTCAGGCGCTGATGGATCTCGGTGCAACGGTCTGCCTTGCGCGCGTTCCGCGCTGCGGCATCTGCCCGCTCGCGTCGGCGTGCCCATCCCGAGGCCGGCGCTACGAGCCGGTGCGCAAGCAGTCGCGCTTCGAAGGCTCGTTCCGCCAACGCCGTGCGCAAACGTTGCGCCTCGTGGTCGAGTCCGAGCGTGCGTTGAGCGAGCTCGACCGCGAAGCTGTCCAATCCCTGGCCCAGGACGGCCTCGTCCAGGTCGCCCCTTGTGGAACGTTCGTCACACTCCCGTAGTGGTGTCTGACACCACGACTGCGAAACGTGACGCCGCGGGCAACGGCTCCACTACAGCGATCGGGCCACAAGTGGGACTCATTGGTGACGCGAACGGCACGGTGTCTGACACCAAGACGTTGCCTGCGAGGGACACGTCTCGGCAGTGAACACTCGCTAGGATCCGCCTCGTGACCGCGTCGATCTGGTTCTACCTCTTCCCGCTCTACATCCTCGGCGGACTGCTGCTCGTGCTGGGAACCTTCGCGCTCCTCGGCCGGATCCAGGGCGGCCGCTATCTGAAGCCGATCATCAACTTCATGATGAAGCTGCCGCTCGTCGGGCGCCTGATGAAGAAGGCGTCACAGGCAGCGCTCGAACGGCAGAACCCCGAGCTCGCGAGTGCCGTGAAGAAGCTGGAACGGTCGGGCGTCGCCAGGGATCCGATGCGGGCCCAGCAGGCGCTCTCCCGTCTCAGCGCCTCGGAGCGCCAGGCCTACATGGACGCCACTGCCGATCAGACCGAGAACATCGCGCAGAACCGCCAGATGCGCCGCCAGCTCGAGCGAGCCCGTAAGGGCAAACGCCGCTAGAGCCGGTGCCGTAGCCAGACGTTCGGCTCGCCGTGACGACCGCGCCCGTCGCGGACGTAGAGCGGCGCAAGCATCTCCGGGACGATGTAGTCGCCGTCCTCCGGGAATTGCATCCCGGTCCACTCCTCCCAGTCCGAGACCGGGCAGTCCATCTCCATCGATTCCGGGGCCGGCGCGAGGATCTCGCCGCCGATGCGTTCGTGCACGCGGATCCACGGATCGAAGTGCGAACCGTCCGCCCGGCGCCAGTCCATGTAGCGCTCGATCGCGATCAACGGATACCGGGCCTTCAATGTAGGCCGCACAGGCGCGATCAGCTCGCGCAGCCCTCCTGCCCCAGCGGCGCTGCGCATCTCCTCTAGCATCCTCGCCGCCAACCCTTGCAACTGCCGGTCCGGTCGCACCGAGATCGCGAGTGCGGAGAGCACCGTCGGCTCGCGTCCGCTCTCGAATGCATTGAGAAACGCCTCATCCCACCCCGCGGGCAGATCGTCGTTCGTTCCGTCCCACGGCGTCGGCACCGAGTGCAACTCGGCTACCAGCTCGTCGCCGTCGAGCAAGGCGAGCTGGAAGTCCGGGAAGTCCTCGTACAACCGACCCCAGTACTTGTTCCCGGGAGCGTTGTTCTGGAGGTACTCCGGAAACGTCCGCTGCGACAAAGTCTCGTGGCGAATCGCCCGCAGGTCTGGCTCGTCTGCGTAGCGAACGAGTCTCACGAGGATTCGACGAGCGCAACCGCCTGCGCCGCGAGACCCTCGCGCCGGCCCGTGAAGCCCAGTCGGTCGGTCGTCGTTGCGCGCACGTTCACCGGCGCACCGACAACGGCGCTCAAAGCGTCGACCATCTCCGCGCGACGCTCCGAGATGCGCGGCTCCTCGCCGATCAGCACGCAATCCGCATTCGACACCGCATATCCCGCCGCACGCACGCGCGCGACCGCGTCACCGAGCAGATCCAACGACGAAATCCCGATTGGTGTCGACGCGTCCGACGGAAAGAGCGACCCGATGTCACCGAGCCCGGCCGCGCCGAGAACAGCGTCGATCAACGCATGCGTGATCACGTCCCCATCCGAATGGCCTGCAAGACCACGCGGCGACTCGAACCCCACGCCGCCGAGCACGAGCGGCACGCCGTCCTCGAACGCGTGCGCGTCGACGCCGATCCCCACGCGCAGGCTCACCCGAGCGGCTCCTGACGTCCACGGCGCTGCTCGAACACCGTGACCGTCTCGTAGCCGGCAGCACGCAGAAGCTCGAGCGCCCGGTCGAAGTCCCGCCCAACTACGCCGGGCGAATGCGCGTCGGACGCGAGCGTGACGGGAACGTCGCGCGCGCGACACGCGGCCAGAAACTCAGGGTGCGGATAGAGCTCGCGGACCGGCTTGCCGAGCCCGGCAGTCGACACCTCCACGGCAACACCGGAATCGGCGATCGCAGCCACGACCGGCCCGTAATCGAACGACGCCGCGCGGAGGCCGAAGATCTTCACGAGATCGGGATGCGACAGCGAATCGAACAGCTCACTGCGAGCCGCGGCCGCAAGCGTCTCGAAATACAGGCGCCATGCTTCCTCGACTCCCACGGCGTCGAGTAACTCAGGCTCGTCCCCGTCCACCCCGAGCTGGCCGATGAAGTGCACAGATCCCAGCAGGTAGTCCCAGGGGTAAGGCGCCAAGAGCTCGCGCGTCTCCTCCTCGCGGCCGGGCACGTAGTCCACCTCGAGCCCGAGCTTCACCGGCAGCCCCCGGCCGCGCGCGGCCACGACCGCCTCGACGTACGGCTCGATGTCGTACACGCAACGCTCCGTCATGTACGGCACCGTCCACAGAGAGCCCAGCTGCTTGAAGTAGTAGCCGTGCTCGGTGAACCCGATCTCGTCCACGCCGGCGGCACGCGCCGCTTCGACGAACGGATCGACCGTCCACGTCTCGAGCGCGATCTCCTCATTCCTGTTGCGGAGATGCATGTGGTAGTCGACGATCACAGCAGCGCTGCGACGCGCTCGAGGTCACCGACATCGGTGATCTTGATCAGCTTCGGGTCGCCCTCGACGACCCTGACGCGCCCGCCGCGCGCCTCAACCAGAGACGAACAGTCGCTCGCTGCGGCCACGTCTCCCCGCGCATACGCGTCACGCATCACGGAGGCGACAAATGCCTGCGGCGTCTGCACCGCCCGTAGCTCGTCTCGATTCAGGGTCTCGACGACGCGACCCTCATCGCCCACACGCTTGATCGTGTCCGCAAGGAGCAGCCCGGGCAACGCTCCGTCCCAGCCGTCGTTCAAAGCCGTCAGGACGCGCTCGATCACCTCATCCGACACCAGCGGCCGCGCCGCATCGTGGACGAGCACGACCGCCGCATCCTCGGGCACCTCCGCGAGCGCCCGTGCGACCGACTCGCCCCTCGTTGCCCCGCCCGTGACGCACGCGCTCACCTTGCTGCAGCCGAGCTCCTCGGCGAGCAGGATCGCAGGCTCCTCCCAACCGGGAGGAGCGGCAACCACGATGAAGTCGACCCAGTCCGAATCGTCCAGACGCTTCAGGCTCTGGGCGAGCAGCGGCTCGTCACCGAGACGCGCGAACGCTTTTGGACGATCGGCACCGAGCCGATCCCCGCTACCCGCTGCAGCGAGGACGGCCCAAACGCTCACCTCGAGGAGGCGCGCGCCTTTGTCTTCGGCTTGGCCTTCGCAGCCGGCTTGGCGGCTGTCTTGCGGACGGCCGGCCTCGCGGCGTTCTTGGACGCGACCTTGGCGGGCTTCGTGGCGGTGGTCTTCTTGCGACCGTTGGTGCTGCCATTCTCGGTGCCCACGAGGACGCCGTCCAGCCATTCGGCAGCCTCTTCCTCGTCCATGTCCTTCGCGTACATCAGCTCGCTGGCCAGGATCTTCTTGGCCTTCACGAACATCTGCTTCTCGCCGGTCGACAGGCCCTTCTCGCTGTCGCGCAGAGACAGGTTCCGTACGACCTCCGCCAACTCGAGGATGTCGCCGGTCTTCATCTTGTCGCGGTTGTGCTTGAAGCGCCGGTTCCAGTTCTTCGGCATGGCGGTGCCGCCACCGGTCAATGCCTTGACGACGACCTTCACCATGTCCTCGCCGATCACCTTCCGCAGACCAACGGCCTCGGCATTCTCGGAGGGGACGTTCACTGTCATGTCGTTGTGGAGGATCTTGATCGTCAGGTATTCGCGCTTTTCGCCGAGCACCTCACGCTTTTCCCTCTTCACAACCGTGCCTGCTCCGTGGTGCGGATACACCACCTTGTCGCCGATCTTGTACAAGCCCGCCCCTTTCCGTCCTTATGTGACCGCGAAGCCGGCGGGTGATTCCGCCGGCCAAGGAGCATAAGTCTAGCAAAAGGCGCTGGAAATGGCCATGTTTTTGTGAAATCCCTGCTAACTGCCGATTTCACGGACCACCCGGCGGAGGATCGGCGCGCAGGCCGCCAGGATCACCGCCACGGCGCAGAGGAAGAGCAGTCCGCCCCTGAGACTCGATGCTCCGGAGACGGCCCCGATGAGCGCCGGACCGGCCACGAAGCCCAGATAACCGAGGATCGC
>JBBRZA010000093.1:0-12277 GCA_038237145.1 Gaiellales bacterium | reverse complement strand
GCGACGCTCGAGTTCCTCCGCGCAATCGACTACGACCTCCCGGACTGGGCCGAAGAGTTCATGACCCGCATGGAGACGGTCCTCGGGGAGGCGTACTCGGAGCCGGCGGCGGACGTGCGCGGCTACGTCGCCTCCGTGAAGACGTAGAACGAGTGAAATCCCGGATCCGGCGCTGGTCGGGCGAGGATCAGGGGACGAGACAGCTCCCAAACTCGAATGTGATCAACTCGCCGTTTCGGAAGCGCTCGACGAGCCTGATGCTGTCCGCGAGCCCGCCACTGGTGCTCACGATTTGCAGCATGTGAGTGGCCGTTATCACCTCGGCCCCCGTGTTCGAGTTGAACGTACCTCCGAACCAGATGGCTCCCCGCAGTGAGTAGACGTTGCCGGCGGCGTCCTCGAGCACTACGTGCCTCGGCGTCGCGGTGAATGTGAAGTTCGTATTGCCGGACGCAGCCTCCCCCTCGTGCAGGACGGTCTCGATCGTCCCGGAGGTGACCGTATAGACCCTGTCCGGGCACGGCAGCACGTCGCCGGTGATGTCGTCCGAAAAATGCTGGGCCGGGCTACTCGCCAGCGCAGGCATGGCCCCGCCAATGCGAGAGCTGCGATGAGTAGTACGAGGCGCTTCATTGCTCCCCCTTTTTCTTGGGACTTCGACAGCCGGACCAGGCTAGGAGCGAGCGACGCCGCGCGCATCGCCGGCTCGTGCGATCTTTTCTCGCTCTCGAGAGTGACCTTCCGCGGCGCGGAATCGCTCGCGAAGTTGATGTGGACCGAGAGAAGGTTCGTTACCTTCCGCTCATGGCTCTGAGTCGCTTCGCGCGGAGCCGCGCCGATCTGCTGCTGGCGCTCGGTCTCACCGCCCTCGCGCAGATCGAGATCTGGTCACGGCAGATCGAGGCCGACCACGTGGCGTACGCGGCGCTCGCCCTCCCGATCACGCTTTCGCTGGCGTGGCGCGTGCGGGCGCCGTTGGTTGTCCTCGCCGTCGTTTGCGGCGCCTTCTTCCCCTCGGCCTCCTGTTTCCGCTCTCCGGGGAGGCCGCGGTCGCCGTCGTGGCCGCGCTGCTCATCGCGCTCTACTCGGTCGGTGCGCATACCGGTGGCTGGCAAGCCGTCGCGGGTGTCGTTGCGACACTCGCAGTCGTGCTCGGCGGTGTCGCCACCGACCCAGAGCAAGCGGACCTGGCCAGTTACGGCTTCTTCCTCTTCGTGGTCGGCGGGCCGTGGGTGGCCGGTCGAGCGATCCAACATCGACGGCTCAGCGAGCGGAGCCTGGAGGCGCGGGCGATGACGGCGGAGCGCGAGCGCGAGGAAAGGGCGCGGGTCGCGGTCGCGGAGGAGAGAGCCAGAATCGCGCGTGAGCTCCACGATGTCGTCGCGCACGCGATCAGCGTCATCGTCGTTCAAGCGCGTGGCGGTCGACGGTCGCTCGCGATGGCGCCGGACGAGGCGCGGGAGGCCTTCGACTCGATCGACGCGACGGGCCGCGAGGCGTTTGCCGAAATGCGGCGCCTGCTCGGGATGCTGCGAAAGGGCGACGAGGAGCTCGCGCTCGCGCCACAACCGAGCCTCCGGCACCTGGAGACTCTGATCGCGCAGATCAAAGACGCGGGGCTACCCGTGGGTCTTGTCGTGGAGGGGGATCCGATCGACCTGCCGCCCGGCGTCGACCTCACCGCGTACCGAATCGTCCAGGAGGCGCTGACGAATGCGCTCCGGCATGCCGGCCCCGCGATGGCACACGTCGTGGTCCGGTACGGAGTGCACGACCTGGAGGTCGAAGTAACCGATACCGGGCGGGGGCTAGGCGACGAAAATGGGACGGGCCACGGGCTCGTCGGTATGCGCGAGCGGGTAACGCTCTTCGGCGGCGAGCTCGAAGCCGGCCGCGGCCGCGAGGGTGGCTTCGCAGTGCGAGCGCGGCTGCCGCTGGCCTCGGAGCGATTGTGAGCATCCGCGTGCTTCTGGCCGACGACGAGCGCCTCGTGCGCGTTGGCTTTCGCATGATCCTGAAGGCAGAGCCGGGCCTCGAGGTGATAGGTGAGGCTGCGGACGGCCTCGAGGCGATCGAGGCTGTCGCGGAGCTTCAGCCGGATGTCGTGCTGATGGACATCCGGATGCCTAAGCTTGACGGTCTCGAGGCAACACGGCGCATTCTCGCCGGCCCTGGGCCATGTCCGCGCGTGGTCGTGCTGACCACGTTCGACCTCGACGAGTACGTCTACGAGGCGCTGCGCGCCGGAGCCTGCGGATTCCTGCTCAAGGACGCGCCCGAGGACCAGCTCGTGGCCGCGATCCGCATCGCCGCGGAAGGGGGCGCTCTGTTCTCACCCTCCGTGTCGCGCCGTCTGATCGAGGAATTCACCAGGCGGTCGTCACCGCGAGAGCCACCGGCCGCGCTCGCAGAGCTAACTCCGCGCGAGCGCGAGGTGCTCCAGCTGCTCGCGCGAGGGCTCTCGAACCAGGAGATCGCGGCGAAGCTCGTGGTCAGCGAGCACACCGCGAAGACGCACGTCGCCCACATCCTGTCCAAGCTCCGTCTTCGCGACCGGATCCAGGCCGTGGTCCTCGCATACGAGACCGGCCTCGTGCAGCCGGGCGAGGCCGAGAGCCCACGAGCCTCGGCGAGTCGGTAGCCGAGCGACGTACGGCCTGAATGAACTCCTGCGTTTGAGAGCCTTAGCTTCGAGGAAGTGTAGGTTTGGCCCGCTCAGCGACCGTTGGGAGCTCGAATGCTTCTCGTACTGCTCATCATCATCCTGGTGCTCGCACTAGGTGGCGGCATCTTCATCAGCAAGTTTCTCTTCCTGCTGCTGCTCCTACTCCTTCTGCTGCTTCTCTTCCGCGGGAGCCTCTAAGAACTCGAACCGAAATGAAGGGACCCGCTCCCTGACGACGAACACCGTCGGCATCCGTCGTCAAGCTGGGAGGGGTGCCGATGGCTCTTGCGCCGTGGATCGTGTCGGACGAGTTGTGGGAACGGATCGAGCCGCTGTTGCCGAAGGTGGAGCGTCGCTTCCGCTATCCGGGCCGGAAGCGGCTGCCTGACCGGCAGGCGTTGCAGGGGATCTTGTTCGTGCTGCACACGGGGATCGCGTGGCGGCATCTGCCGCTCGAGCTCGGCTTCGGCGGCGGCTCGACCTGTTACCGCCGATTGGACGAGTGGCAGCGAGCCGGTGTGTGGGAGCGGCTGCACGCTGTCCTGCTCGCCGAGTTGCGGGCCGCCGGCGAGCTCGAATGGTCGCGCGCGGTCGCCGACTCCAGCCACGTGCAAGCGAAAAAAGGGGCTCCGAGACGGGCCCGAGCCCGGTTGATAGAGCCAGAAACGGGTCGAAGCACCACCTCCTCGTCGACGCCACGGGGATCCCGCTCGCGTGGACGGTCACAGGCGGCAACCGCAACGACGTCACCCAGCTGATCCCGCTCGTCGAGCGGATCCCGCCCGTGCGCGGCACGGTCGGTCGGCCGCGAAAGCGGCCCGACCGTCTCACGGCCGACCGAGGCTACGACCACGACAAGTACCGGCGCGAGCTCCGCCGTCGTCGCATCGCACCGGAGATCGCTCGCCGCCAGACCGAGCACGGCTCCGGCTTGGGTCGCGCCCGCTGGGTTGTCGAGCGCACCTTCGCCTGGCTGCACCACTTCAAGCGGCTGCTCGTCCGTTACGACCGCCGCCACGAGATCCACGAAGCGTTCCTGTCCCTCGGTTGCTGCCTCGTCTGCTTCAGGAGGCTGCAGAACTCATTGTGATTCGAGTTCTAAGAGCTGACAGTACGTGCGTGGGCGATAGCTGGAATCGTCCGCCCATGAGTCCAGCCACCGGCCGTAGCAACCGCAACCGCGTCTTCGCCGCTCAGGTCGCCTGCGACTCTCCCGGCCGGCGGTAGCCAATGTCCTTGCCCTTCGCGAGTGCCTCGAGCGTCTCTTCGACGGTCATCAGGACCGTTGTCTCGACCGAGGCAAGGGCGCCGCCTGCCGCGATGGCAAGCACGGCGCCTGCCATCGAGACGTTGTCAGGCGCCTCCAAGATCGCGTAGCCGTCGTATTCGCCGAAGCCGTACCAAAAGCCGTGGAGGGCGCCCCCCACCTGTTCGATGTACGCGCGCGCTGCATCGCGGCGATCTTCAGGGTTCTGCATCAGCCGCGACCACGTCTCAGGCGTATAGCTGAAGCGCATGAGATAGACAGACATGGCACCTCCTGATTCAAGGGTTGTGAGAGAACCTAGCTGCCCCGGCCGCAGTTCACGAGGATGTCCCGCGTCCATGCCTGGTGTGACTTGCCACCAGGGTGGGTATACGCGGGCGCGTGAGGGGCGCAGAAGTCCGACTCACTGAGAACGCGCGGGAGCTTCGCCCGGGAGAGGCCCCAGACGTCGCGTTGCGCTCCGTCCTCGGTCGGCTGCTCGCCGACCCCGTCCCAGGGGATGCGAAATGACGCGCGTGAACCTTCGACAGGTGCTCATCTGGAGTGCGGTTGCGATCCTTGGCGCGGTCGCCTGGGGCTTTGTCGCGCTCGCGCGCGGCGAGCGGATCAACGCGATCTGGCTCATCTTCGCGGCGCTCTGCTCCTACGCGATCGCCTACCGCTTCTACGCCCGCTTCATCGTGCGGCGCGTCCTTCGTACGGATGACACGCGCGCGACACCGGCCGAGCGTCTCGACAATGCCATTGACTACCACGTCACCGATCGCCGTGTCCTCTTCGGACACCACTTCGCGGCGATCGCCGGCGCCGGCCCGCTCGTCGGGCCCATCCTCGCGGCGCAGATGGGCTTCTTGCCCGGGACGATCTGGATCATCGTCGGAGCTATCTTCGCCGGCGCCGTCCAGGACATGGTGACGCTCTTCTTCTCCATGCGCCGGGACGGAAAGAGCCTCGGCCAGATGGCGCGGGAGGAGATCGGCCCCGTTGGCGGCATCGCCGCGCTTGTCGCCGTCTTCGCGATCATGATCATCCTCCTTGCGGTCCTCGCGCTCGTCGTCGTGAACGCGCTCGCCGCCTCCCCCTGGGGCACGTTCTCGATCGCGATGACCATCCCGATCGCGTTCTTCATGGGCTTCTACTTGCGCGTCCTACGCCCCGGGCGTGTGATCGAGACGACCGCCATCGGTGTCGCGCTGCTCTTGCTCGCGATCGTCGGCGGCGGGATCGTTCAAGAGCGGCTGCCCGGCGTCGCGGACGCCTTCACGCTCTCGCCCGAGACGCTCGTGATCTGCATCGCCGTGTACGGCTTCATTGCATCCGTGCTGCCCGTGTGGATGCTGCTTGCGCCGCGGGACTACCTCTCGACCTTCATGAAGATCGGCACCATCGCCCTCCTCGCGGTCGGCATCCTGGTCGCGCACCCGTCGATGCAGAACAAGGCGGTCACGGACTTCGCCTCGAACGGCGAAGGGCCGGTCTTCGCGGGCCCACTCTTCCCCTTCGTCTTCATCATCATCGCCTGTGGCGCGCTCTCTGGCTTCCATTCGCTGATTGCCTCCGGCACGACGCCGAAGATGATCGAGAAGGAGTCGCAGGTGCGCTTCATCGGCTACGGCGCGATGCTCGCCGAGTCCTTCGTGGCCGTGATGGCGATCATCGCCGCCTCGATCATCGATCCTGGCCTCTACTACGCCATGAACGCCCCGGCCGGCGTGCTCGGGGACACCGCCAAGTCGGCCTCGCAGGCAGTCGCCGGCTTCGGGTTTGCGATCTCGCCCGGAGACCTCGGCGCGGCCGCCGCGGAGGTGAAAGAGAAGACGCTCATCGCCCGCACCGGTGGCGCGCCGACCCTCGCGGTCGGCATGTCGGAAATCTTCACGGGCGCCTTCGGGGGCCTGAAGGCCTTCTGGTACCACTTCGCGATCATGTTCGAGGCCCTGTTCATCCTGACGACGGTGGACGCGGGCACTCGGGTCTGTCGCTTCATGCTCCAGGACACGATCGGCAACGTCTGGAAGCCGTTCGGCCGCACGTCCTGGCGGCCCGCAATCTACGCCGCTAGCGCCGTCGTCGTGGCGGCGTGGGCATGGTTCCTCTGGGCCGGCGTCAAGAACCCGCTCGGCGGCATCAACCAGCTCTTTCCGCTCTTCGGGATCGCGAACCAGCTCCTGGCGGCCATCGCCCTCACCGTTGCGACGACGATCCTGATCAAGTCGGGCCGGCTCAAGTGGGCCTGGGTCACCGCCGCGCCGCTCGCCTGGGACGCCACCGTGACGCTGACCGCGAGCTACTACAAGGTCTTCTCGGGCGACCCGAAGCTCAGTTTCTTCGCGCAGCGTAACGCGACGCTGGACGCGATCGACGCCGGTAAGGTGGTTCCGCCCGCCAAGACGATGGACGACATGCACACGATCGTGACGAACACGACAGTCGACGGGATCCTCGCGGCGTTCTTCGCCCTCATGGTCATCATCGTGCTCGTGGATGCATCGCGCGTCTGGATCAAGGCGATCCGGAGCCAGGGGCAGCTTCCAACCACGGAGACGCCGTCGGAGCCCTCGGTGCTCTGGGCGCCCTCCGGGCTCATCCCGACGGCCGCGGAGCGGGCGAGGGCGCGTCACGATCGAGAGCCGGTCGCCGGCGCCGGCGTAGGCGGAGGCCCATGACCGTCCGCGGGGCCGTCGGTTACGTCCACTGGTACCTCCGGGAGGTCTCGGGCGAGACGGCCTACGACCGGTACAAGGCTCACCGGGAGAAGCGGCATCCGGACGAGCCGGTCATGACGAGGCGCGAGTTCGAGCGCTGGCGCATGGACGAGCGCAACCGAAACCCGCGTGCGCGTTGCTGCTAGCGCGGACGGCAGCGTGCATCGGTGTTGGCTCGAAGTTACGATTGCGGCATGCAATCGACTACCTACTTCGTCCAGTTCTCCGACCCGGAAGATCCCGGTCGGTGGCACACGATTGCCCGTGTCGACAACCAGGAGCTCGCCCGCGAGATCGCCCGCCTCTCCGAGGGCGGCTACATGCGGACTACCGTCACGTCGCACTACGTCGGTCGCGCTGTTTCCCGCTCGGCGCTCAGGAAAGAGGGGACGCTGCAGCACGCCGAGTGGGAGCTCGGCTTCGGCCGTTACAGGGCATATGGCGACGCCCTCCGCGAGCGGGCCGAGCGGAACCTCCGCACGGGCGTGACCCACTGATCCGAAGGGAGACCATATGGCCGACGAGTACTACATCTGGACGACGAGGAGGCGCATCAAGGACGGCACGCAACACGAGTTCGAGGAAGCGTGGCAACCGAGGGATTTCCCGGACGGCATGCTGCGGGCGTACGAGCTGATCGAGGAGGGCACGGGCGAGATCGTCGGCGTCTCGATCTGGGACTCCAAGGACTCGTGTGAGGCCTTCCGGGCCTCCGACGTCGAATCGGAGCGGCGAGAGGCGATGGCGCCGTACGTCGAGGAAGAGCGCTCGCGAACGTACACAGGCCGAGAGCTAGGAATCCCCGACCAGTCGTAGGGGCGAGGCTTGCCTCGCCCGCGCCGTTTAGCAAAATCCGAGAAAACGGCCGCGACGGTGGGGAGGCCGCTCGCGGGCTTCCTTCTCGGCCGCTAGCTTCGCTCTTCCACGTGCCTCGAGCTCGCGCAAACTGCGGATGCGGGCTTGTGCGCGCGCTTCCGACTCGGCCCACTCCTCAGGACTCATCCGTTTCCTCTTCATCGTCCTCCTCCCTGAGTATGCCGAGTAAGGTCGCGCTCACCCGCACCAGGAAGGCGACATTCCTGTCACGGCTGTCGAACGTCCACGGGCTCACGCACTCCGGCACGCGCTCGACCTCGAGCGGCTCTGCCCCCAATGTAGACGAGGCATGGCGCGGTCAATACGATCCCCGGCGGTGATGGGCCGCACCGTCCCAGAACACGAGCTTGGCAAGCCGAGACAAGAGCGTTCCGACCGCGGCACGGGCTTCGGGTTGCCGCCCCCCGATACGGGCAACTTCCTGCTGAACGGAATTGCCCGCCTGCTGCTCTTCCTCATTCATCTGGAGCGCCGCTTCGATCCCTTCTTCCGCCCGGTATTCGACAAGCTCTTCCGGGATCGGCTTGCCAGGCTGATCACGGCGATCATGAACAAGCGCCGGCAGGACGAGGGCCTCGAGCTCGCCGAGGAAAGGGTGCAGCCCGACGAGGAGGCGGACCTCGACGACATCATCACTACCTTCACCGCCCAGATGAAGAGGCTCTGGAACCCCGGCTACGTCGAGCGGGGCGGGAACACGAAGACGCACGGGATCGTGCGGGCCGAGCTCACCGTCCGTGACGACCTGCCGGAGAACATGCGGCACGGAATCTTCGCCGAGCCCCGCAGTTATCCCGCCTGGGTTCGCTTTTCCGGGCCCGGCCCGTACGTGACGCCGGACATCGACGATGTCGGCTTCCTCAGCATGAGCATCAAGCTCATGGGCGTGCCCGGACCCAAGCTCCTGGACGACGAGAAGTCCACGCAGGACCTTCTCGGCGTCTCGACACCGACGTTCGTGACGCCGAACACGAGAGCCAACGCTCGTCTTCAGCACTGGAGCTACAAGAACGCGCCGACCTTTTACTTCGCCAACTTCCGGGAGCCGCACCTCCTCGATTCGATCATGCAGCTGCTCTGGACGAAGACGCAGACCAGCCCGCTCGAAAGCGAATACTTCAGCTGCGTTCCCTACCTGCTCGGGGAGGGGCAGGCGATGCAGTACTCGTTCCGTTCACGTCTCGAGACGAGGACCCGCGTACCGCGCCTGCCGCTTCGTCCGCCGGACAACTATCTCCGCGATGCGATGGCGGCGACGCTGGCCGAGCAAGACGTCGAGTTCGACATCTCGCTCCAGCTGCAAACCGATCCCGTCCTGATGCCGATCGAGAACAACGGCGTCCTGTGGCCGACGAAGCTCTCCCCGCGGGTGCCAGCTGCCGTGCTCAGGATCCCGAAGCAGCAGTTCGACTCACCAGAGCAGCTCGACTTCGCGAAGGTGCTGTCCTACAACCCGTGGCACTCCATCCCTGAGCACCGCCCGCTCGGCAACCAGAGCCGGGCAAGGAAGCGGATGTACTACGAGCTGTCGCTCCTGCGGCAGAAGATGAACGACGTTGAGCACTACGAGCCGACCGGCGACGAGGTGTTCTCCGGCTCTCCCTAGTAGTTCCACGCGTAAACGGGGTCTCAGGGCGGTTCATGCCGGGATCGCCGCAGGGTCGTCTGCGTCGCGGTTCGCTGGCACGGCTCTGGCTGCGGTTCTAAACTCGGCCATCCACTGCGAATAGGAGGCATCAGGTGACGACTGCGGCAACCATCGACTCCGACCGCGTCGACGCCCTCTCGGGGAGCCTCTCGGGCGCAGTGTTCCAGCCCGGCGAAGACCGTTACGAAGCCGCTCGCCGGATCCACAACGGGCTCATCGACAAGCGCCCTGCGCTGATCGCGCGGTGCTGCGGCCCGGCGGACGTCAGCACCGCGGTCGGCTTCGCACGCGAGGCGGATCTGGAGATCTCGATCCGCGGCGGCGGACACGGCATCGCAGGGCGAAGCGTCACCGACGGCGGTCTCATGATCGACCTCACTGAGATGAAAGGGATGTATGTGGACCCCGAGGCACGGACGATCCGTGCACAGGGGGGCGTCATCTGGTCGGAGTTCAACCGGGAAACGGCTGTGCACGGGCTGGCCGTCACGGGCGGCGCGATCTCGACGACCGGGATTGCGGGTCTCACACTCGGCGGGGGTCTCGGCTGGCTGATGGGCATCCATGGCCTCGCCGCCGACAATCTCCTCTCCGTCGAGCTTGTGAACGCAGACGGCGCGGTGCTCAACGTCACAGAAAAGTCCGATCCGGATCTCTTCTGGGCCCTACGCGGCGGCGGTGGCAACTTCGGCGTCGCTACGTCGTTCGAATATCGCCTTCACCCGCTGAGCGAAGTCGTCGGAGGTCTCATCGCCCACCCCTTCGAGGCGGCGAGGGATGTCCTGCGGTTCTACCGCGAGTTCACACAGTCCGTCCCCGACGACCTGACTGTCTTCGCAGGGCTCGTCTACGCGCCGGGCAGCTCCGACCTGAAGCTCGCGGCGCTCGTTGTCTGCCACGCCGGACCGGCCGAGCAGGCGCAGAAGGACCTGGCGCCGCTCCGAGAATTCGGCGAGCCGCTCATGGTTGAGCTGGGGCCGATGCCGTACCCGGTGATGAACACGCTCCTCGATGACGGCTTTCCGCGAGGCGCCCTCAACTACTGGAAATCGAGCTTCGTGGAGAGCCTGGACGACGAACTGATCGATCTCGCGATCGAGCGGTTCGAGATGACACCGTCGCCTCTCAACGCGATCCTCTTAGAGCACTTCCACGGTGCCGTCACGCGGATTGGCGTGAGCGATACCGCCGTTCCGCACCGCGAAGTCGGCTACAACCTCCTCGTACCGAGCGTGTGGCTGGATCCGGCGGACACGGAGGCGAACATCGCTTGGACTCGGGCGACGTTCGATCTCTTCAGCCCCTACTTCGCCGACCGACGGTGGCTCAACTACTTCAGCGACGATGACGGAGCCGACGCAGTGCGGGCGGCGTACGGCCAGAACTACGATCGACTCGTCGAGGCGAAGCGGCGTTACGACCCCGAGAATGTGTTCCACGTGAACGACAACATCAATCCGGTTGGTCAGACGTAATTCAAGCTGCGGCTCAGCGTAATGCCGCCAGGTAGCGAAGCGCGGCGAGACCGGGGAGGAGGAAGTAGGCGCCGCCCCTGACGGACACGAACCGTGGGACGTTCGTCACGCGCTCGCGAACACCCTCCGTGGGCATCGTGAACGTCCCCCCGTAGGGCGCCGACGGCGCGACGAGCGGGTCGGCGTCGTCGTAGAGGTCGGCGAACTTCGGGTTGTTCAGCCAGGTGTGGTTCACGAACTCGAACTGGCGCTGGATGTTGCCGTTCAGGCAGATGAAGTGCAGACCGCGGTCGGCGGAGTCGCCTCCGGCCAGCGCCTGCTCGATCGACAGAGGCGGTCCAAACTCGCGACCGCGTCGAAGGAGGCGGTGCCGCCGGTTGATCTCGAAGGAGCGTCCGGAGCCGGGTCTCGGGTCGAGCGAGTCGCGGGGATTCGAGCGGCGAATATGAGAGCCGATCGGGCAGCGCGCCCCTCGCTGGTCGAGCTCGTGGTAGGCGAAGTCGTTCGCCTCCGCCAGGGCGGGATCGTCCGCGTCGGGTGCGAGCGTCAGCGGCGCGCCGCTCGGCCAACGCCCGACCATCTTTGCGGCCAGGCGTACGCGCGCCGCGGGGTCGCTCGTCCCGTCGGCCCCGCGAGTGGCGACATCGACGAACTGCCAGAACCTGCCGACGTTCTGCCGCAGTTGCCGGAAGACGAGGTAGCTGCCGTTCCGGCCGAGATCGGCGCGACCGGAGCCGGCGGCGTCGCGTGGGAGCAACCCGGCGGGGTCGGCCGACGGATCGAGCAGCGGCCGGTCGGTGTAGAGGCCGTACTCGTTCTCGTAGCCGAGCAGGAACTCCCCGGCCCGGACGGTGCTCTCCGGCGGCCCGGTTTTAGAGAGTCCCTCGATGAACGGCTGCGACACTCCGTCGCGGAATCCGAACGGCTCGACGCCGTCGAGGTCACTGGTTCCGAGGCGCCGCGCGACGCTCACGCCCTGCGGCAGGGCCGCGGTCTGCTCCGCCTCGAACAAACTGAGCTCCCGATCGACCAATGCGTACAGGAGCAGGACGGCGTCGACCGACGGTCCGATCTCGCCGCCCCACTCCCACCGTACAGGTGCGTTCTCGTCGAGGTCGCCCAGGATCCGGGTCCGGTGAGGCGTCGTCATTCCCGTCACGAACTCATTCGAGAACTGCGCCAGCGTGCTGGGATCGAGTCCCAGCCGCTCGAGGCCCGTGCTCGTGAACGCCACGTTGAGAGCCCGATTGGGTCGCCGCGCCTCGGCATTCGTGATCGCGCCGCTCACCTCGCCGAGCCAGCGCCGCCCGGCCGCGGCGTCCTCGATCGTGAGGAGCAGGAAGGCCGCCGCACTCAGGTGGCCGTAGCCTCGGGCGACGAGCCCCTGGACGTCGTGCAGGTCGAGTGGCCCGGGCGTCACAGCGATTGCACCCAGGTTCGCTCGGCTTTTCGGCTCAGGTTGCCCTGGAGGCCGGCGCGGATCCGCTCGTTCTGCTTGACGTTGACCGCCGTGAGCCGGCCGTAGGCCGAATACCAGACGCCCGTGGGCACCTGGTGCAGGCGCAGGTAGTCCTTGAAGGCGAGCTCGTCCTTCGCGCCGCCGAACACGAGCCACCTCGTCTTCGGGTAGCCGACGCCGTT
>JBBRZA010000092.1:0-12462 GCA_038237145.1 Gaiellales bacterium | reverse complement strand
CACGTTCGACGTAGTGCTGGTCGCGGAAGAGGAGCGTCCGGACTTGCTCGAGCGGTTCAAGATCGAGACCCTTCCGACCCTCGTCGTCGTCGAGAACAAGGCCGTCACGGCGCGGCTCGAGCGACCACGAGGGTGCCGCGACATCGAGGGCTTCCTGGCGCCCTGGCTCAACTAGCCCAAACAGCCACGGCCTGGTGTCTGACACCAGGCCGTGGCTGTAGGTGGCACATGACTAGACCGTGATGCCCTCTTCCTGCAGGGAGAGCGTCGCGAACTTGTCCCAGTTCTGGTCGATTACCTTCGCCATCGCCCGCTCCTCTTCGATGATCTCGCGGGCGGCCGCCGCTGTCTCCTCGTCGCCTGCTTTCTGGGCGATGCGGCTCAGAAGCTCGTAGCCCGCGATCTCTAGGTGCTCCGTCGCGTAGGCGTCGCGCGCGTTGCGGCCGGCCTTCTCGCCGCGGACGAAGTCGAGCGGCAGCTTCGCGAGCGCTCCGAGCACGCCGCCCAGCTGCTTCACCGTGGACGGCGTGGCGTCGTGCGCCTCGAGGCACTGGGCCATCCGGTCTGCGTGGCCCTGCGTCTGCATCTTGTGATGCTCGAGGGCGTCGAGGATCTCCGGATCATCCGTCGTGGAGATCATCCCGTCGAGCATCCGCAGGACGTTCTGCTCCATCGCGTGCGCCTCGTCGATGTGCTTGATCAGCTGCTCCTTCAACTGTCCCATTGCGTCCAACCTCCTCATCGTGAATTGACCGAGTTCGCGGCCGAGCAAGGTCGCCCGCCCGAGGTAGGCGCCGTTCTGAGGTTCGAGCTTGTCGACGAAGAGCCCCAACGGGTAGTGCAGCTCCCGCTCGCGCACTTCGAACGGCAGGCCTGGAACGTGCGGAAACTCCGTCGTTCCGCGAGAGCCGTGGATGCGCTTCACGCATCCGAGTAACGGCGGGAGCGCGCCCGAGACGCGCTCGACTGCCCAGACCCCATCCAGCTCACCCACGCCAGTAGGGTTCCGCGCGGTGCCTGGACCAAACGTGCCCTTCCCGCCCATGGAGGCTCAGCTCGTGAAGGAGCTTCCCGACTCCGGAGACTGGCAGTTCGAACCGAAATGGGACGGTTTCAGGGGTGTCTTGGAGAACGACGGCGGCGAGGTCGCCCTCTGGTCGCGGAACGGCCGGCCTCTGCTCCGCTACTTCCCCGAACTGGGTCCCCTGGGTGACCTGCTGCCTCCCCACTCCGCCCTCGACGGCGAAATCGTGATCGCCCGCGACGGCGTGCTGGACTTCGACTCGATGCAGACGAGGCTTCATCCAGCGGAGTCGCGCGTGCGCAAGCTCTCCGCAGAGATCCCAGCGGACTTCATCGTATTCGACATCCTGCTCTGGAAAGGCAAGCCGATCCACGAGCAACCGCTCGAGCAGCGCCGCGGCGAGTTGGAACGAGTGCTGCCGGACGACTTCCACCTGTCGCCGACCACCGGCGACGCCGCGGATGCGCAGAAATGGCTGGACAGCTTCGAGGCTGCCGGTCTCGACGGCGTGATCGCCAAGAAGCTCGGACTGCCGTACCTGCCGGGCTCGCGCGAAGGTGTGCTCAAGGTGAAGCCGTACAAGACGGCCGACTGCGTGATCGTCGGCGTGCGCTGGAAAGAGAAGCCAACACGCATCGCCACGCTGCTGCTCGGGCTTTACAACGACGGCGGCAAGATCGACTACGTCGGCTCTGCAGCCGTCGCCGCAAGTCGCCACAGGGAGATCTTCGACCGCATCAAGCCCTTGTTGAAGGACGCACCCGACCGGGGCTTCTCCGAGCCCAACCGCTGGGGAACCGGTGAGCTGCAGCAGTCGGCAGTGCGCCCTGAGCTCGTCGCCGAGGTGCGCTACGACAAGGTGCAGGGCAACCGCTTCCGGCACGGCTCGCGCTTCATCCGCTTCCGCGACGACAAGGATCCAGACCAGTGCACGTGGCGTGAAGTAAGGCCGCCGCGCCGCAAGGACGATCCGACCTTCGAGAGCCTGCTCGCGACTTAGGGCGACTCGAGGCCGAGCTTCGCAAAGCGCGGCTCGAGCGAAACCTCCTGCCGCCACATGTCCGCGGTCAGATCTCCGACGTCGGAGACACGGTCTCGCATCGTCTCGACCGTGAAGGCGGCGGGTTCGACGTCCGCGACCTCCTCCCAGCGCAACGGCGCCGACACGCGGGCGTCCGGGGTCGGGCGCACGGAGTACGCCGTGGCGATCGTGCGGTCGCGGGTGTTCTGGCCGAAGTCGACGAAGACGCCGCGGCGATCGGCAACCTTCCAGGTGGTCGTCGCGACCTCCTGGTCGCCAATACGGCGCTCGACCTCCTCCGCAAGCGCCTTCGCAAAGCGGCGAACCTCCGGGAAGAGCAGCTCGGGCTTGATCGGAGCCATGACGTGCAGCCCGGTCGCGCCCGAAATCTTCGGGTACGAGGCGAAACCGAGCTCGTCCATCACCTCGCGGACGACGAGCGCGATCTGGCGGACGTAGGGCCACTGCCCGTCTGTCGTCGGGTCAAGATCGATCAGCAGGTAGTCGGGCCGCTCGATGTCGTCGATCCGCGAGTGCCAGGTGTGCAGCTCGATGCAGCCGAGGTTGACGACCCACGCCAGAGCCGCCGCGTGGTCGATTACCGCGAAGACCGTCGAGTGGCCGCTCGGGAACTCGACGTACTGCTCCCCCACGTAGTCCGGATGCGGCGGCACCCGCTTCTGGTGAAAGAACTTCCCGTCCACGCCGTTCGGGTAGCGCACCATGTGGAAGGGCCGGCGGCGCAGGTGCGGTAAAGAAGCGTCGGCGAGATCGACGTAGTACTGGACGAGATCGCCCTTCGACAGGCCGGGCTCCGGAAAAAAGATCTTGTCGGGGTTGCTTACCGGGACTTCGTGGCCGCCGACGTGCATGGAGCGAAGTATCGGCGTGTTAGGGTCGCCCTAGTGCGCCGAGCCCCCGCCATCCTCCTGATTGCGCTGCTCTCGATCCTCGCCGCCGGGTGCGGCGGCTCGAGCAACAAGGCCTCGGACACGACCGGAACCGCCGCGGCGGCCTCCTGCGACAAAGGCAGCCTCAATCTCGTCAATGCCGGCCAACTGACCGTCGGCACGGACAATCCGGCCTACCCACCCTGGTTCGGCGGCGCCGAGAAGGCACCGTGGAAGGTGAGCAACCCGTACTCCGGCCAGGGCTACGAGAGCGCCGTCGCCTACGCCGTCGCGAGCAAGCTCGGCTTCACCAAGCCCGAGGTCAAGTGGATCGTTGTTCCCTTCAATACGTCCTTCGCACCGGGCGCGAAAAAGTTCGACCTCGACATCAACCAGACCTCGTTCAAGCCTGTGCGAGCGAAGGCGGTCGACTTCAGCGACTCGTACTACGACCTCAACCAGGCACTCGTCGTCGTCAAGGGAACGCCGATCGCGAGCGCCACGTCGATCGCGGCCCTGAAGCCGTACAAGTTCGGCGTCCAGCTCGGCACCACGAGCTACGACTACATCGTCAACAACATCAAGCCGTCGAAGAAGCCGTCCGTGTTCGACACGAACGACGCCGCAGTCGCCGCGCTGAAGAACAAGCAGGTCGACGGCCTGGTCGTCGACCTCCCGACTGCCTTCTACATCTCGGCCGCGCAAGTCCCGAACGGCAAGATCCTGGGCCAGTTCCCGACGGTCGGAACGCCGGAGCATCTCGGCATGGTCTTCGAGAAGGGCAACTCGCTCGTCAGCTGCGTCAACGACGCGCTGGCACAGCTCCGGGCAGACGGCACGCTAAAGAGCCTCGAGGCCAAATGGCTCCAGGCTGACGCGCCCGTGCTGAAATAGCCGTCTGAACTCGAACCGCGGCTCGAAGATCCTCGGCGGCGTCATGGCAGGCGGCGAAGGCCGCCGTGGCGTCACGGTGGCCCTGCTCAGCACGGTGGTCTTCTTCACCTTGCTGGCGGTGGCGATCACCCACGCGCCCGGCTGGCCCGAGGTGAAGCGCACGTTCTTCAACTGGGACGAGTTCAGGGCTTCGATGCCGGAGATCTCGCGCGCGTTCCTGTTGAACGTGAAGATCTTCTTGATCGCCGAGGCGTTCATCCTCGTGCTCGCGCTCGTCCTGGCGATCGTTCGCAGCCTCCCCGGTCCGGTCTTCTTCCCGATGCGCGCTCTCGGTATCGCTTACGCAGACTTCTTCCGCGGCGTGCCGACGGTTCTTGTCATTGCCCTGCTCGGGTTCGGCGCACCCGCGCTGCAGTTGAGCTGGGTGCCGCTCTCGACAACCTTCTGGGGGATCGTCGCGCTCGTGCTCGTCTACACGGCATACGTCTCGGAGGTCTACCGGGCCGGGATCGAGTCCGTGCATCGAAGCCAGGACGCAGCCGCGCGCTCCCTCGGGCTGACGCACTGGCAGTCGCTCAGCAGAGTCGTCCTGCCCCAGGCGGTACGCCGCGTGATCCCACCACTCCTCAACGACTTCATCGGCCTGCAGAAGGACACGGCGCTGGTCGGCTTCCTCGGGTCGGTCGAGGCGTTCAAGCAGTCGCAGATCGATGCGGCCGCGACGTTCAACTACACACCCTTCGTCGCGGCAGCGGTCCTGTTCGTGGCGCTCACGATCCCGCTCGCACGCTTCACGGACTGGCTCGTGCTCCGCGACCGGCGCCGGCGACACGCGGCGGGCACATGATGAGCGAGGCTCTGGTCGTCGACGGCGTGCACAAGTCGTTCGGGGAGCTGGAGGTTCTGCGCGGCGTGGATCTCGCGGTCGCGGAGCACGAGGTCATCTGCCTCATCGGCGCGTCCGGTTCCGGCAAGTCGACGCTACTGCGCTGCGTCAACCTGCTCGAACCGATCGACCAAGGCCGGATCGTCGTCGAGGGCGAGGAGATCACGGCACGCGGCGTCGACGTGAACAAGGTGCGCCGCCGGATCGGGATCGTCTTCCAGGCGTACAACCTCTTCCCACACATGACCGTCCTTTCGAACGTCACGCTCGCGCCGACGCTCGCACTCAAAACGCCGCGTGCGCAGGCCGAGGCCGAGGCGACCGCTTTGCTGGACCGCTTCGGTCTCGCCGACAAGCGCAACGACTATCCGGATCGTCTCTCGGGCGGCCAGCAGCAGCGCGTCGCGATCGTGCGGGCCCTTGCGATGCGACCGGATCTGATGCTGCTGGACGAAGTGACGAGCGCGCTCGACCCGGAACTCGTCGCCGAGGTGCTCGAGGTGATCCGCGAGCTCGCGGCGGGCGGGATGACGATGCTGATCGCCACGCACGAGATGAGCTTCGCGCGCGACATCGCTGACCAGGTGTGCTTCCTGGACGAAGGAGTGATCCTCGAGCAGGGGCCGCCCGCCCAAATCCTCAGCGAGCCCAAGGAGCCGAGGACGCAGCAGTTCCTCCAGCGCATCATCGAGGCGGGTCGCCTCTGACGTGGCCGCTCTTCGCGATACGGTTCGTACCGATGCAGGAGCGTGGAACCCGCGGAATCGACCTCTCCATAGAACCGCTGGACGATTACGTCGTCATTCAGCCCTCCGATGAGGAATCCGAAACGAACCTAGGATTGATCCTGCCGGCATCCGCAGAGGCGGACTGCCGCACGGGAGTGGTCACCGCGGTTGGAAATGAAGCAAGCGGCGTCGAACCTGGCGACAAGGTGCTCTTTCCGAGTGACGCGGGCTACGAAGTGCGCCTCGCGGGAACGGCCGTGAAGGTCATGCGGCGCGGCGACCTGATCGCCCGCGTGCACGACTGAACGCCTAAGACACGCACGCGTCACGAAGACGTACCTGTGCCTGGCACGGATGATTTCCACGAGGAGCAGCGCCTTTCGGGCGGGGCGTCACAGTTTCGTACCCGTGCCTGGCACCGATCCTGTCCTTAAGTCGCGTGCGCGCGTGTGACGTCGGCAGGCGACGCGCAGCCGAGCAGCGCCAGCCCTAGCTCGACCTCCTCGCGCAACAGCTGCAGGACGTGCGCGACGCCCTCCTCGCCGGCCACTGCCAGCCCCCAGAGCATCGCGCGGCCGATCAGAACCGCCCGTGCTCCCAGAGCCACTGCTTTGAGCGCGTCGGTGCCGCGGCGCACGCCGCCGTCGAGAAGCACTTCGACGCGGCCTTCGACCGCTTCGACGACTTCCTCGAGCGCGTCGAGGGAACTGGACACGCCGTCCAGCTGGCGGCCGCCGTGATTCGAGACGACGATTGCGGCAGCGCCGTTCTCGCAAGCAAGGCGCGCGTCCTCGGCGGTGAGGATTCCCTTCACCACGACCGGCAGGCCGTAGCCGGAGAGCCACTCGACGTCACGCCAGCTGAGACCCGTGTCGAAGTGCCCGCCGAAGATGTCTCCGGACACGGTGAGATGCTCGGGAACCTCGAAGTCAACGCGAAGGTCGCGCTCTCGCCGCCCAAGGTAGGGCGTGTCGACTGTGAGCACGAGAGCGGAGAACTCGCTCTCGACAGCTTCGGCGACCAGGTCTTCCGTCTGCGAGCGATCGGCGAAGACGTAGACCTGGAACCAGCGCGGCGCGCCTGGAGCGGCTGCGGCCACCTCGGCGGGCCGAGCGGTCGCCGCGGTCGAGAGGCACATGATCGTGCCGGCGGCGGCCGCGGCGCGCGCGGTCGCGAGCTCGCCGTCGGGATGCGCCATGCGCTGCAGCGCGAGCGGCGCGATCAGGATCGGCAGCGCGACGTCGGTCCCGAGGACAGTCGTCGCAGTCGTGACCGAGCTGACGTCGACGAGCACGCGTGGCCGGAGCTTGCGACGCTCGAACGCGGCGAGGTTGTCTCGGAGCGTGACCTCGTCCCCGGAGCCGCCGGCGAAGTAGGCCTGCGCATTCGCGTCGAGCTTCTCTTCGGCGAGCTGCTCGTAGTCCCAGACGTTGACCGGGGCGGCCACGCCGCGAGCGTATCCGGCGGCCGTGCGAGACGAGGACCTGGGACAATGGCGCTGTCGTGTACGTCGCCCTCACTACTGTGGACACAGGGGATCAGCCGATCGAGAACGCGACGGTGGTCGCGGAGGAGATGTACCGCTGGCTCCGCGAGACCGAGGGCTTCGAAGGCGCTCTGTTCCTCTCGCGGGAAGGAACGACGCTGGGCCTGACGTTCTGGGAAAGCCGTGAGATCGCGGAACGCCACAGCGAATCCAGGATGCAGTTCCGCGACCGGATGCTGTCGGCCGCCGGCGTTGGGGTCGGGGAGACCGTCGACTACGGGGTCACCTTCGCGCGCCTCGGGCCGTGGGCGAGCTAGTGAGAGGAGAGCGGAGAGGGCGGGATTTGAACCCGCGACGCACCTTTCAGCACGTACGCGATTTCCAGTCGCGCTCCTTAGGCCACTCGGACACCTCTCCGTGCTGCGAAGCGGACCGTACCATCGACCAGGCTCGCGATCGGGAGCGGGAGGAGGCGCTGTGAGCGCCGTGCCGAACCGCAACGGGAGGTCAGGCAGCGTCCGTTTCGCGAGCAAGCGCGACATCTACCGCGTCGTCGACCGCCATCTTCTCACCAGCGAAACGCCCGCCTTCAAAGGCGCTATGCCCGTGAAGCCGCCGGACGGGCTCGAGGTGTTGACTGTCCGGGTTCCATCCCGCGATCGACCCGCGTGCCACCTCCGCCTCGACGGCGCCCCAGAGCCGCCCTGCGAGCGCGTAGTCGCCTTGCTCGACGGCGGCGCGAGCAAGTAGCGCGAGGGCGTCGAGCTTTCCGATCCGGTCACCCATCTCCCGGGCCAACTCGAGCGCTGCTCGGAGCGCTCTGGCCGCCTCATCCGGCTGCGCGAGAGCGAGATACGCGACGGCTTGCCCGAAGAGCGCGTGCTTCTCCCACCAGGTGAAACCCGTCTCACGGGCGAGCGTGGGGCTGCGTTGGTAGAGCTCTAGCGCGCGTGCGGGCGCGCCCTAGCGGCGCTCGAGGTCGCCGAGCACCGAGACGATGCCGGCCTCTCCTTTCCTGAAGCCGGTTTGGCGGTGCGAAGCGAGGCTCTCGTCGGCGAGCCGGCGCGCGCGAGCGTCGTCGCCGGCCATGAGCGCCTGAACCGCGACGCGTTGCAGCCCGATACCCGTCCGGAGCTCGTCGCCAAGCTGACGAAACTCTTCGGCCGGGCCGAGTGGGCGGTGCTCGAGCACATGTGCGACCTGTCCTGAAACCGTTGGAGTCCAACGGTGGAACGGAGAAGGAGGGATTCGAACCCTCGATGGAGGCATTCACCCCCATAACGCCTTAGCAGGGCGCCGCCTTCAGCCACTCGGCCACTTCTCCGCGCGAGAACGCAGGATAGCCGAGCTATCTTTCGGATCCCCCGTCGGGGGGAGGAAAGTGATAGCCCCAGCACGAAAATGAGCTTGCCGGCTCCCCCCCCTCATACCCCGGCATTTGAAACCCGTCTGCGGCTACCCGAGGCGGGTTTCGCCTTTCAGGGGGCCTGCTGCTTCTAGTAGCCGCTGAAGCGGGCGGGCCGGATTCGCTCCTCGGGCACACCTGCGGTCTCCAGCGTCCCGACGACTCCCTCCACCATGGCCGGAGGGCCCGCGATCAAGTAGGTGAACGACTGCAGCTCGTTGCCGAGGTGGTCCCCGAGGAACTCGGCGTCGATGCGTCTTTTCTCCCCGTCCCAGGTCGGGTCCTCGGTCATCGTGAGCACGAGCCGCAGGTTCGGGTTGACCTGCTCGAGCTCGCGGAGCTCATCGAGAAACGCAGCGGACTCGCGATCGCGGTTCGAGTAGACGAGCGTGACCCGGTGCGGAAGCTGCTCCTCGACGATGTAATGGAGCATGCAGCGAAACACTGTGATGCCGATGCCGCCGGCGATGAACACGTATGGCTGGTCCGTCTCCTCGGGTAGCAGGAAACTTCCCTTTGGCTCTTCGACGTCGACCTCGGCCCCAATCTGCAGCTCGGCGAGCGAGCGCTTGAAGGCGCTGTCACGCAGTCGCGTGCAGAGGCCCAGCACGCCGCGCTCGTTCGGGGAGGTGACAACCGAGATGTGCCGCCGCGGCCCTTTCTCGTCGTCGTAGGGCGGGTCGAGCAGAGTGACCCAGAAATACTGACCGGGCTTGAAGTCGACCTCTCGTCCGAGCAGGTCGAAGATGACCAGAAGCGTTCCCTTCGCGACCTCCCGCTTTTCCTTGATCTGCGCGCGCACCTGCGTAACGTACCGCGCGGGGGCTGACGAGCCTCGACGAGTCGAAACTCTCAGGCCGCGGCGACGATCAGTTCTTCGAAAATCCGCCGCAGCCGCCGCTCGCGTTGGCAGAACGCTCGCACCACTTGCGGGTCGAACTGCGTGCCGTCCTGGGCGAGGATTTCGTCGGTCGCTTCTTCCCACGTGAGTGCCTGACGGTAGGGGCGGTCGCTTGTCATCGCGTCGAGCGCATCGGCAAGGGCGAAGATGCGTGCGCCGCGTGGGATGTCCTCGCCGGCGAGCCCGTTCGGATACCCGGCGCCGTCCCAACGCTCGTGGTGGAAGCGGACGACCTCGACACCCTCGCCCTGAAGTAGCGCGACGCTTGACAGGATCTCCGCGCCGATCATCGGATGAAGCTCGATCAACAGGCGTTCGTCTTCAGTCAGGGGGCCAGGCTTTCTGAGAATCGGATCGGGGATGCCAATCTTCCCGACGTCATGGAGTAGGAACCCGTATTCGAGGCTCGGGTCGTCGAGCAGCCTCCGGTCTACGACTTCCGTCAGCGTCAACGCGTAGTGCTGCACTCGCTGAGCGTGCTGTCCGGTTCCCGGATCCTTGGCCTCCAGAGCGTCGCTAAGCGCGGCAACGGTCTGCCGATAGGCCTGCTGCAGAAGCCGCCGCTGTGTGCGCTCGACTTCTACGATCCGGCTCAGGTCGCGCGCATAGATGAGCAACTGCTTTGCGTCGTCCTCGTCCACTTCGGCCAAACGTTCGGTCGGCATCTCGAGACGGTCGACGAGGCCGATCAGCTCGAGAGGGCTGAACGGCTTCCGTAGCATCGCGCGAGCACCGGCTTCACGCGCGTCTGCGTCGGTCATCTTCGTGCCGGTCAGCATGATCACAGCGGGCTCGCTCTCAGGATCGCCGCGGGTCAGCTGCCTGCAGAAAGAGAGCCCGTCGAGTCCCGGCAGCGTCACGTCCAGAAGGACGACAGACGGCCGCCAGAAGCGAGCAATGTCCTGTGCCTCCTCCACCGACGAAGCCTCCTCGATCTCGAACTCGTCGGCTGCGAGCGTCTCGCGCAGCAGTAGCCGCAAAGAAGGATCGTCGTCGACGACCAGAATGCGCCGTCTGGAGCTGGGAAGAAGGTCTGCGTAGAGCTGCGGTGTGTCCATAACAGTCGGACCGACGGCCGCAGTAAACGCCTTTCCTCAGGTGAAGCTTATAGCGATGTTGCTCGCAATGGTCGAAAAATCACTCGGCCGAGGCACACCTGGAAAGGGAGAGCCCCGGCAAATGGCCGGGGCTCTCGACACGACGAGCTTCTTAGCGAATGTCTTCGTCGCGGTATCCCGCGCCGCCAGGGCCGTAATAGCCACCGACTTCGTTCCGGTAGCCCTCGTCCCTGTATCGGTCCTCGTTGAACTCCGGCGCGTTCTTGATCTGCTCCTTCGTGCGATTGACGAAGACTTTTTCGTCGTCGAAGTCGGCGTCGCGAAGGACACCTGCCGGCAATAGCACCTTCTTGCCGAAGATCCACGGGCCGGTGTCGACCACGATGTAACTGCCACCAACCTCATTCGTGGCCTCGTCGATCTTGCCGATCGCGCCGTCAAGCGCCTCGACGGTGAAACCGGTCAGATCCTGGCTGGTCATGGACGCGTTGCCGTACATCCACAGGTCGGTCGTCATTGAGACCCTCCTTCCAGAGCGGATAAACGCTCCGTCGTTGACGTCTTGCTAGGTACCAAATGCCTACCCCGGCAACCACCGATGAAACAGGCTCGCGCGGCCCCAGTCCGAGGCGTTCGCTTGTAGTCTCACGCGCGCCGTGAGTGACCTGGAAAACCGAGCCGAATTCGAGCCAGTCGATGTCGAACACGTTCGTGCGGAGCGATTCCTCGACTCGATCCTCCCGCGTAGCCGGGTCCTCAAGGTGCTGGACATCAAGGCCGGAGAACAGCGTTTCGAGATCCGGAGGCCGATCTACGTGGTCGGCGTCGATGTGCTGCAGGCCGAGCGAGGGAGTCGCCCCGATGCGGACGAGCACCGCGTCATGTATCTCGAGCAGGTCGAGCTCGAGCGCACGGAGTACGACGTCGTCCTCTGCATCAACGTCCTCGAACACGCCCGCGACCCGCTCGCTCTCTTCCCCGTCATCGGGAGGCGCTGAAACCCGAGGGGATCTTCGTGATCGAAGTGCCGAACGTCGTCTCGCTCAAGGGTTTCCTGGTGCGCCTCAGTCCGTGGTCCGTTCGTCGCTGGTTCTACACACACGTTCTACGCGCGAAGCCTGACGACCATCCAGCTCCGTCAGTCCACTCCATCAGCCTGCGCCCGTCTTCTCTGCTGTCGCAGGCGCGTGCGGGCGGCTGGAAGGTCCAATACTTCCGAACGTACGAAGGTCCTGTCCAGAAGTCGGTCCGCAAACGGGTCGGAATCGTGGGGTGGCGCTGGAGGCTTGTGGCGGGCCCGACCCGGGCTATGACACTCGGCCTCCTGACGGCCGAGGACACGGGAATCATCGCGATCTTCATGAAGATCCCTTGACAGCCTCGACCTTCTCGATCGGTGGTGACATGAACGTGCGCCGCATCGGCTACGGGGCGATGGCGCTGACCGGGCCTGGCGGCTGGGGCGAGCCTCCGGACCCGGGAGCGGCGAAGGACGTTCTCCGCCGGGCCCTCGATCTCGGAGTGCAGCTCTTCGACACGGCGGATTCATACGGGCCTGAGATGAGCGAGCAGTTGCTCGCCGAGGCCTTGCGTCCCTATCCCAGTGAGGTGGTGGTCGCCACCAAGGGCGGCTCGATCCGGGAAGGGCCGTGGCAGCTTCGCGCCGACGGCCGGCCCGCGCACCTGCGAGCAACGTGTGAAGGCAGCCTGCGGCGGCTCCGCCTCGATCGAATCGATCTCTATCAACTGCACACCGTCGATGCAGCCGTTCCGCTCGAGGAGTCCGTGGGCGCGCTCGCCGAGCTAAGGGCAGAGGGAAAGACCCGGCACGTGGGCCTCTCCAACGTCACGGTCGAGCAGATCGAGTCGGCGCGCAGGATCGTTCCTGTCGTCTCTGTGCAGAACGAGTACAACCTCGCCGCTCGTGGCGCCCAAGCGGAGGTCATCGCCTACTGCGAGCGCGAAGGGCTTGCGTACCTCCCCTGGCAACCCCTGGCGAAGGGCTCGCTCGCGCGTGCCCACGGCGCACTAGTAGGACTTTGTTGGTTCATTGAAGGGTCCGCTGCTGGAGCGGCGAATGGTGTCCGCGTTGGCGGTCATCGTTCGATCGGAGGAGACGGATGGATGCTGCAATGGTGGAGCTGTCGGCGAGGGAGCCGCGTGAGCGGT
>JBBRZA010000091.1:0-12534 GCA_038237145.1 Gaiellales bacterium | reverse complement strand
CCCGAGGTCGGCGTCCTCGCAGACGACGACGGGCCCGTTGCCGCTCGCCTCGATCAGAGACCGCTTGAGACCCGCTGCGCGGACGATCTTCTCGGCGGTCGGATGAGACCCGACGAAACCGATGCAGTCGACATCCGGATGGGTGACGAGGCGCTCGCCCACGTCGCCACCGCCGTAGACGACGTTCACCACGCCGTCCGGTAGGCCGGCGTCGGCCATGATCTGCATGAAGTTCACCATCGCGATCGGCGTCCACTCGGACGGCTTCATCACGATCGTGTTGCCGACGGCGATGCCGGGCGCGATCAGCTCGACGGGAATGAGCGTGGGGAAGTTCCACGGGGTGATGCACGCATAGACGCCGTTCGGCTTGCGAAAGGTGAGGATCCGCTTGTTTGGATCCTGGGACGGGATGATCGCCGTCTCCATCCGCTTCACGTCTTCGGCGGCGATGCGGAAGTTTTCCGCGGTCTCGTCGATGTCGCCGAGCGCCTCCGCGGCGTAGGGCTTGCCCTGCTCGAGCGATAGCTCCCGCGCGAAATCCTCGCGCCGCTCGTCGATCAGGTCGGCGATTGCGTGGCAGATCTTGGCGCGTTCCCAGGCTGAGAGCGCAGCCCACTTCGGCTGTGCCGCCCGGGCCGCCGCCACCGCGCGGCCGACGTCCTCGGCGCTCGCGTTCGGTGCCTCGGCGAGCGTCTCGCCGGTGACAGGGGAGACGACGGCGCGGACGGTCTCACCGGTCGAGGCGACCCATTCGCCGCCGATGAAGTTCTCGAGGGTGCGGACCGTGACCGCCACGGGGCGACCGTACCTTTTTTGACAGAGTTATCCCATGCCTCGAATAACGGCCGCCCAGGCTCTCGTCCGTTTTCTCGCTGCGCAACACGTGGAGCGTGACGGGGTAGAGCAGCGTTTCTTCGAGGGGTGCTTCGGCATCTTCGGGCACGGCAACGTTGCCGGGATCGGGCAGGCTCTTTACCAGCACCCGGACCTCCTCACCTACTACCAGGCCCGAAACGAGCAGGCGATGGTGCACACCGCCGTCGGCTTCGCGCGGATGAGGAACCGCCTCGCGACGCTGGCGTGCACGACCTCGATCGGGCCCGGTGCGACGAACCTCGTCACGGGCGCTGCCCTCGCGACGGTAAACCGCCTGCCTGTGCTGCTGCTGCCCGGCGACGTGTTCGCATCTCGGCGGCCGGACCCGGTGTTGCAGCAACTCGAGTTGCCTTCGCGGGGCGACGTCTCCGTCAACGATTCGCTGCAGCCCGTCTCGCGCTACTTCGACCGGATCGAGCGGCCGGAGCAGCTCATCCCCGCGGCTCTGTCGGCGCTGCGCGTACTGGTCAACCAGGCGGAGACCGGCGCCGTGACGCTTGCCTTCCCGCAGGACGTGCAGGCTGAGGCGTACGACTACCCGGACGAGTTCCTGGTCCACCGTGTCTGGCACGTGGCCCGACCGGAGCCCGATGCGAGTCTGCTGGCCGAAGTCGTCGAGCTCATTAGGAGCGCAAAGCGACCTCTGATCGTCGCGGGTGGCGGCGTCATCTACTCCGAGGCGACCGGCGCCCTTCGCAATTTCGCCGAACAGACCGGAATTCCGGTGGCGGAGACGCAGGCGGGAAAGGGCTCGCTTCCGTACGACCATCCCGCTTCGCTAGGTGCCGTCGGCGTGACCGGCACGTTCGCCGCCAACCGGATCGCTGCGGACGCCGACGTCGTGATCGGCATCGGCACGCGCTGGTCCGACTTCACGACCGCCTCGAAGACCTCCTTCCGCAATCCGGACGTGCGTTTCGTGAACGTGAATGTTGCCGACTTCGACGCTGCGAAGCTGGACGGAATCGCGCTCGTCGCCGACGCGCGCGTCACGGTGGAGCGGCTTGCAGCTGCGCTCGAGGGTCAACAGGTCGAACCGGAATACCGCGAGCTGGCAGCGCGGCTGAACAGGGAGTGGGACGAAGAGGTGACACGGCTGTACAGCCTCCGTCATCAACCGCTGCCTGCTCAGAGCGAAGTGATCGGCGCCGTCAACGACGCGGCACGAGCCAGCGACGTCGTCGTGTGCGCTGCCGGATCCATGCCCGGCGACCTGCACAAGCTCTGGCGCACGCAGGATCCGAAGGGGTACCACGTCGAGTACGGGTATTCGTGCATGGGCTACGAGATCGCCGGCGGACTGGGCGTCAGGCTGGCCGCGCCGGAGCGCGAGGTGTACGTCATGGTCGGCGATGGCTCCTACCTCATGCTCTCGAGCGAGATCGTCACGTCGATCCAGGAAGGCCTGAAGCTGACGATCGTCCTCGTGGACAATCACGGCTTCAGTTCGATCGGAAGCCTCTCCCGCTCGCTCGGCACGGACGGCTTCGGGACGCAGTACCGCTACCGGCAAAACGGCTCGCTCGGCGTCGACAGCGACAGCCCGACGGCCGCGCTGCTCCCGGTGGACCTTGCAGCGAATGCGGAGTCGCTGGGCGCGAAAGTGGTCCGGTGCCGAACGGTCGACGATCTGCGCGCCGGTCTGGAGTCCGCCAAAGGAGAGGACACGACGGTCGTACTGGTGATCGAGGTCGATCGCTACGAGGGGGTGCCGGGCTACGAGAGCTGGTGGGACGTCCCGGTCGCCGAGGTTTCGGAGGTCGAAGCGGTGAAGGCGGCGCGCGCGGCGTACGAGCAGGCCCGCGGGCTTAGTTAGGCGCTTACTGGTTCATCTGTTGCTGCATCGGATTGCCGCCGGGGATCGTGAGACCGGGAATCGCGTCGGGCGCCGCGAACAGGAGCACGCCGAGCGCGAGAAGAATCGCTGTTGTCCCGTACACCGCTACGCGGCGCCACGGGACGGTCTTCTCGGCCGCGATCAGGCCCGCGACGACGCCCATCCAGGTGATGCTCATGACTCCGAGCGCGAAGAGCGACGCCATCAGTGCCCAGCAGCAGCCGACACACCAAGCGCCGTTCCTCATGCCCATCCGCACGGCACCCGTCCAGCCGCCGCGCCAAGAGCTGAGCAAGAGGCCCAAAGGGCTCCGGCACTTCCCCAGGCAGACGTCCTTCAGCGGCGTCAGCTCATAGACCGCTGCGAGAACGAGAGTTCCACCTGCCACCCATCGGCCTGCGCGATCCCACGCGAGCACATCGCCCGCGACCCGATGCCCGCCGAACGCAATCGAAAAAGCGAGCGCGCCGGCGCCGGTCCACGTGAGGAGATAGCCCGCCGCGAACACGAGTGCGGAAAGCGGCGTCCGCTCGCCGCCCATACGCGAGTACAGCGCGACCGTCGGGGAAACCGACGGGAACATCATCGCCGCCATCATCACGACCCAGACGCCCACGAACCAACCCAGCGTTCCGAGACCCGTCCAGGGCCCAGCGTCCATCCCACGCATCTGGTCGGCCGTCCACCACCAGCCGACACCGGCGAGGGCGAAGAGCAGAATGATCAGGCCGAGCCGCGCGCGTGCCGCCGCAAAGGCCGGTGCGAGACTCGTGCCCGGCGCACGTTCCTGCGCCGGCGCGATCATCCGTTCAAGCCGCCCAAGAGAACTCGGAGGTCGAGAGACCTGTCTTGCCTTCGTATTCGATCCCGAAGGCGTTGATCCGTGAGCGCGTCGCTTCCGCGATCGTCAAGTCAGACGCCACCGGGTGGAACATGCCGGCAAAGCGAACTGGCTCTCCGGTCTCGATACCAAAGGGCACGATGTCCTCGATCTCGAAATCGATCACGTCCCCGATCCGAACGCTGTGGCGCACGCCGTCGTCTTGCACCTCGATCGCCACTCGCTCAACACCGAGCATCTCCCCTACGAGCGGCGCCAGCGCCTCCATCGGCCCGCCAAGTTGGCCGCCAAAGACCTGCGTGAGTTTGTCAGCCTGCTCATCCGTCGCGCGCTCGTCGATGAACATTCCGAGGCGCCAATTCCCGTCTGTCATCACCTTCGGCGTGTCCGCGATCGCTGCGACCTTGAGTCCGCCTATGTCGGTGCCTTCGATCTCACCCTCACGAATGTTGAAAACCAAGACCACGCGACAGAAGTCGTAGGTCGCGCCGTGGTCGAAGGACGCGTTACACGGGCAGATCAGATCGCACGAGCACGTTTCGACGTAGCTGCCCTTCAGCTTCCAGGACATCGACGAACCTCCCATGTCTATGAAGAGCCGATTGCCGAATCGACGACGATTCGGTCACGCGCAGCCGACCCTAAAACATCAGAGACCTCCGGGGGTTAGCTACTTAGTGGCTCTGAGCCACTAAGTCCGCTCGAGCGGCTTCTCGCCTTGATCGCAAACGATTTCATGTCCAGAATGGGCGGCTGGCATGACGACGCCTACCCGTACCAAGAGTGAGCTGACCCTTGCGCGGGACGGGGGCCTGCCGGCCCGGACCCGGCCGGAGCCGCCGATGTTCCCGGGCGGGATGGACGTGGGGAAGGAGGAGCTCGAAGCGCTGGCCCGCGTGATCGAGAGCAAGAACCTCTTCCGCTACTACGGCGTCGGCTCGGGGCCGGACGAAGTCCTCTCCTTCGAGCGCGAGTTCGCCGAGCAGATGGGCTCGAAGCACGCGCTCTGCGTCAACGCGGGTTCCTCGGCCTTGATCTGCGCGCTCATCGGTGCGGGCGTCGGAGATGGGGATGAGGTGATCGTGCCGGCGTACACGTGGAATGCGACGCCGAACGCCGTGCTCGCTACGCGTGCCCTTCCCGTCCTGGCCGAGGTGGACGAGTCGCTGACGCTCGATCCGGTCGACGCCGAACGGCGAATCACCGCGCGTACCCGCGCGATTCTCCCGGTGCACATGCGCGGAGCGCCCGCCGCGATGGACGAGCTCGTTGCGATCGCGAAGAAACACGACCTCGTTTTGATCGAGGACGTGTGCCAGGCGGCCGGCGCCACCTATCGCGGCCGCCGTCTAGGCACGTTCGGCGACGCGGGGGCGTTCAGTCTGCAGTTCAACAAGATCATCACGACGGGCGAGGGCGGCGTGCTGATCACCGACCGCGACGACCTGTTGGATCTCGCGCTCGACGTGCACGACTGCGCGAACTCCGTCCGCCGCGGTGTCGGGCTGCCGAAGTTTGCCGGCTACAACTTCCGCGCCTCCGAGCTGACCGGCGCAATGGCACGGGTTCAGCTCGGCAGGCTGGACGGCTTGCTGGAGCGCATGCGCGCCAACCATGCGCGCCTCAGGGCAGAGATCAGCGGTCTCCCGGGGTTGACACTACGGCGCGCCAACTGCGACGAGGGGGACGCGGGAATCGCGCTGGTCGCATTCGCGGAAGATGCGGCACGCGCCGCCGACGCGGTCGCTGCGCTCAACGCGGAAGGCGTGCTCGCGATGCAGATCTATTCGCCGGCCGTCCCCGATCTTCACGTCTACCCGTTCTGGGCTCCCGTCCTCAGTGCGCTCGAGGCCGCCGGCGCAGACGCGCCGGACTGCCCGCGCGCGCTCGAGCTGCTCGAGCGTTCGATCCACGTAGACGTCTCGCCGCTCTGCGAGGAGCAGGATCTCGACGAGATCGCGTTCGCCTTCGAGAAGGTGGCCAAGCAGGTCTAGCATGAGGTCGCTCGCCTTCGGCTCGCTCCCGTGAGGGAAACCATGTTTCCCTCACGAGCTCCCTTCTTTAGGAATCGCCTCAGCCCCTGCGCCGCTGAGATCGCCGCGTGGGCTGAGGAGAACAAGAGGGGAAACCTCCCGGTTTCCCCTTACGCCCCTTCCCCGGCTCATCGGCCTAAGGGCAGCCGATGAGGCTGCGCATCGGCGTCGTCGGCGGCGGTCTCGTCGCTCAGGCCATGCACCTCTATTTTCTCGCGCATCTGAGCTCGCTCTTCGAGCTCGTCGCAGTAGCCGACCCGAGCGCCACCGTCCGCGACGCCTTGCAGCGGCGGTACAACCTCGAGGCCACCTACGGGGATCATCACGGGCTGCTCGACGGGACGAAGCTCGACGCGGTCGTGATCTGTTCGCCCGCGCAGACACACACTCAGGTGACACTCGACGCCCTCGAGCACGGCCTGCACGTCCTCGTCGAAAAACCAATGTGCATCACGCTCGCGGATGCGGACCGCATCATCGAGGCGCGGTGCGACACGGGCAAGGTCGTCCAGGTGGGGTACATGAAGCGCTTCGATCGGGCGTGGGAACGCATGCGCGAAGGACTGCCGGAGTCCGCCGAGTCGCTGCGTTACATCAGCGTCGTCGTTCACGACCCCGAGTTCGGTCCGTACTTCGGGCCCGACGACATTGTCCGCGGCTCCGACATCCCCGCCGAGATCCTCGACTCCGGGCGCGAGCAGATGCGCGCGCAGGTGCGGGAGGCAGTCGGCGCGGACAGCCCCGCGGTTATAACAGCCTTCGAGGGAGCGTTCCTGGGGAGCCTCGTCCACGACGTGAACCTCGTGCACGGTCTGCTCGAACGACTCGGAGAGCCGTTGCCGGCCGATGTGATCGACGGCGACTGGTGGAACGAAGGGCAGGCGGTCACCGGAGCCGTTCGCCTCTCGAACGGCGCGCGTTGGGACAGCGCCTGGATCCAGCTACTCGACGTGTACGAGTATCGCGAGTCCGTGTCCTTCTTCTTCGCGGAGGAAGTGCACTCGTTGACCTTCCCGTCGCCCTGGCTCAAGCAGTCGCCGACCGTTTACGAGGTCTCGCGGGCGAAGGACGGCGCGCGCGTCACCGAGGGGTTCGAGTCCTACGAGGAGAGCTTCGCGCGCGAGCTAGCCCACTTCCATGACTGCGTCGTGAACGGGACCGAGTGCCGGACGCCCCCAGAGCAGGCTCGGTTGGACATGGATGTCTTGACGCAAATGTTTCTGAAAGCGAGGGATCGAGCCAGCGACGGTACGCGAACCTAGCTCGCGGCGCGGCGGGGCACGAGGTGTAGCGCGCGGCGAACGATGCCCGGTAGGACGAACGCCAGCGCCATCAGGCAGAGCGACGCTGCGAGCAGCAGGGCAGCGAGGGCATTCACCTCGGGTGTGATCCCAAACTTCACCTGCGTGTAGATGTAGATCGGCAGCGTGTTGTGGCTGCCGATCAAAAACAGCGTGATGATGAACTCGTCGAGCGAGAGCGTGAAGGCGAACAGCGCTCCGGCGAGAATCGCCGGCGCGAGCAGAGGGAGCACGACGTAGCGCAGACGGTTGAAAGTGTTCGCACCGAGGTCGCTCGCCGCGCGCTCGAGGCTCGCATCGAAGCCCTGCAGGCGGGCCGCAACCAGCAGCAGGACGAACGGTGTCGTGTACACGCTTTGGCCGATCACGGCCGTCGTCGGGGAAAGAGTCTGGTGAAACACGCTCGTGAACAGGACGAGCAGACTTACGCCGATGAGAAGGCCCGGGATCATGATCGGCAAGACCATTGCGATCCGAATGCCGCTCCGGAAACGCAAGCGGGAGCGCACGAGCGGGAACGCCGCCGCGGTCCCGACGATCGTGCTCAGAACGGTGACCTCCAACGCGATGCGGATCGTCGTCTGCAGCGCATCGCGAATCTGGTAGTCGTGAAAGACCTGCCCGTACCACTTGGTCGTCCAACCGGTGATCGGGAAGGTGCCGTACCGGTTGGCGTTGAAGCTGAAGACCACCAGCAGCACGATCGGGGCGAAGAGGAACAGGTAGATCAGCACCGCCCACAGGCTCAGCGCGCCGCGGATCAGGCGGCCACGGGGCGAGACGACGTCAAAGTCACGTGCCATAGGGATCTTCGACTTCGAGGGAGCGGCGGAAGATCGCCAGGAGAATCACGATCAGCGCCGCGATCAGCAGGGCCGCAGCTGCGCCACGTGTGTACTGCGCGCCCTGGAAGAAGTTGACGATCAGGTTTCCGATCATCACTCCCTTCGCGCCGCCGACGAGCTGCGGTGTCAAGTACTCGCCGAGGATCGGGATGAAGACGAAGATGACGGCGGTCGTGATCCCGGGCCGGATCTGAGGAAGGAGGATGCGTCGCACTGCTGTCGCCGGTGTGGCGCCGAGGTCCATTGCGGCACGGAACTGGTTCCAGTCGAAGCGCTCCAGCGAGGCGTACAGCGTCAGCGCGGCGAACGGGAAGTACAGGTAGACGAGGACGAGAATCACCGCGGGCCGGTCGTAGAGAAAGAACGAGACCGGCTTCGACGTCGCTCCGGTCCATTCGAGGAATCGATTGATGGCCCCTTCCGGGCCGAGGATTGTCAGCCAGGAGTAGACGCGGAGGAGGTAGCTCGTCCAGAAGGGCAGGATCACGAGGATGAGCAGCAGCTTCTGATAGCGCTTGGGCACATAGCGCGCGAGCCAGTAGGCGAACGGGAATGCCAGCACGAGTGCCAGCACCGTCGCGGCGAAGGAAACCCAAACCGTCGCCCAGAACGTCGACACGTAGGTCGGGACGCTGAAGAAGTAGCGGTAGTTATCGACCGTCCAGTCGTGGACGACGTTGTAGTCGACCGTCTTCCAGAAGCTGTAACAGACGATCAGCCCGAGCGGGACGAGGAAGAACACCCCGAACAGGACGAGCGCTGGCGCGAACCCCGCGTACTCGCCGAGCCGGGAAGTCCAGGTGCGCGGCCCGGGGCGACCCAGCGGCAGCTCTACGTCTGCCGGCTGGGTCGCTCCAACACCACCCGGGCTCGAGCCGGGCTTCATTTAGGCGCCAAACACCTCGTTGAACGCGTCGGTGTACGCCTGCTCGTTGCCGGACGGGCCTTTCAGCGTCATCTGCAGCGCCTTGTCCGGCTGGTTGTAGAGCAGCCGCTGGGCACGGTCGCCGTGACCCTGGTTCACGAGCAACTTGTACGCCTTTTCGTTGAACAGCGGGCGCCCGTTCGTCACGAAGTTCTGAGCGATGTACGCGGCCTGCTGCATGGCGTTGATGAAGCGCGGGAAGGCGTCCTTGTTCTTGGACTTCACCACCATCTGTTCGGAGTCGATGAACCCGACCGTTCCCTCGCTCGGGTAGGCCGGCTTCACGAGTGGGCCGCCCGCGTCCTTCACGCGGTCGTCCGTGCCGAGGTTCGTGATCCCGATCCACGCGGAGCCGTCGGCGAGCGCGCGCACGACTTCGTTGTTCTGCGAAGCGAGCTTCAGGACGTTTGGCTTGAACTCCTTCAGGTAGGCCTTCGCCGCCGCGATCTCGGCCGTCGTCATGCTGTACGGATTTTTGGCGCCGGTCGCCTTGCCTGCGATCGCCATCATGTCCGTCGGGATGTTCTCGAGTGAGATCTTCCCCTTGTACTTGGGATCGAGGATTGCGTGCCAAGAGTCCGGGATCGTCTTTACGAACTTCGGGTTGTAGTAGATCTGCACCGTCGACCACGAGAACGGATAGCCCATGTAGTTCGAGCCGTCCTTCCAGAACGAAAAGTCCCGCGCGATCGAGTAGAGCTGCGAAGAGACCGGCAGTGACGACAGGTCGAATGACTCCGTCAACCCGTCCTTGTTGTACTTCGGAACCCAGAGCGCGTCGCCGGACACGATGTCGAACTGGCTCCCCGTCTGCTTGATCTTCAGATAGGCGTCGGCGTTGTCGCTAAACAACTGTGGCCGGCCCTGCTCGTTCGTCTGCTGCTTCACGGCCGCGAGTTGGTCGTTTGCATAGTGATCCGACCAGGTGAGCCAGTTCAGCGTGACCGCCTTGTCGCTCTTCCCGGTTGCAGATGCTGACCCGCTCGACCCTTTCGAAGAGCCCCCGCATCCTGCCGCGATGACTCCGACGGCGCCGACTGCCCCGAGCCGCAACACGCGGCCTCGGCTCATGCGCTCGTCGAACAAGCGCTCGTCAATTGACGTCACGTACATCCTCCTCTCGTGGATTCGACCCCTCTAGTAGCACTACGTCCGCCGGGTCCCAGATCAGGACGACCTCGGTCTCCGGAAGCAGATCGCTCGCGGCAGCACCCTCGTTGCCGAAGAGTGCGGCAGTGACCGGCGCGGTGACGCCGTCACACTTCACCGCCACACGGGTGTGGCTGCCGAGAAACGAGGTCTGTGCGATTCGTCCCCGCAGGCCGGTTCCGTTCGATTCGGCGAAACGCTGGACCTGAATGGATTCTGGCCGGATCATCAGCGTTGCCGGTCCGCTCACGCGCGGCCTCGGGGCGGGGACTTCGGCACCGTTGTCGAGGGCGGCCTTGCCTCCCGCTCCGACCTCGACCTCGATGAAGTTGGACTCGCCGATGAAGTCGGCGACGAAAGCGCTCTTGGGCTGGTGGTAGATCTCGTGCGGCGTGCCCACTTGTTCGATGCGCCCCTCGTTCATGACTGCGATGCGAGTGGCCATCGACATCGCCTCTTCCTGGTCGTGCGTGACGTACACGAACGTCGTGCCGACGTCGCGATGGATCTCGGCCAACTCGATTTGGAGGCGCTTGCGGAGTTTCAGATCGAGTGCGCCGAGTGGTTCGTCGAGCAGGAGGACAGCCGGCCGGTTGACGAGTGCGCGGGCCACCGCGACCCGCTGCTGCTGTCCTCCTGACAGTTGTGCCGGCAGGCGGTCGGCGAACGTGTCGAGCCCCACGAGCGCGAGGGCCTCCTCGATCCTGCCGCCCGCGTCACGCTTCGCGGTGCCTGCCATCTTCAATCCGAAGCCGACGTTGTCGCGCACCGTCATGTGCGGGAACAGCGCGTAGTTCTGAAAGACCGTGTTGACCGCGCGCTTGTACGGGGGGAGCCGGTTCACGTTCGCTCCCCTGATCAGGATCTCACCGGACGTCGGCGCGATAAAGCCGCCGACGAGGTTCAGCGTGGTCGTCTTCCCACAACCCGACGGGCCAAGCAGACAGAAGAACTCGCCTTCCTCGATCTCGAGATCCGTCGACTGGAGCGCCTCCTGCGCGCCGTAACGCTTGGTCACACCGCGGAAGGTGATGGCCGGCGAATCGCTGGGGCTCAACGGGAGGCCTCCGGGTGACAGCCGCACGAACGGCGGCGGACGAGTGTGACCGGGACACGCACCTCGCGCCCCTCGGTTTCGGAGCGCATTGCCTCCACGAGCAAATCGGCCGCCGTCGCACCGATCAGGCGCGGGTCGTACGCGACCGCCGTGAGCGAGGGCTCGAGCAGGTCGCCGAAGTACGGATCGTCGAAGGCGGCGAGCGCGACGTCCTCCGGCAAGCGAATGCCACGCGTCGCCGCAGCCGACATGAAGCCGAGTGCGAGCTCGGCACTGGATGCGAGCACGGCCGTTGCGGGCTCCGGGTCGGCAAGGAGCTCCAGACCCGCTCGGCGGCCGTCGGCAATTTCCCAGGCGCAGACCTTCACGTGCCGGTCGCCGGGCGACAGGCCGTGGGCAGCCATCGCAGCAAGGAAGGCGTGCAGCCGGGCTGCGCCGGCGCTTTCGCGCTGCGACCCTGCGAGTAGCGCGATGCGTTCGTGGCCGTGCTCGACGAGGTGGTCGACGAGCAGTGCAATCCCTCCTTCGTTGTCGAGCGTGACCGCACCATCGCCCGTGCCCTCGACCACTCCGTCGAAGAAGATCGCGGGCGTCGCGGCAGGACCGACCGCCCTGTCGAAAACGGAGCGCGGCATTCCCGTGCTCGCAACGAGCAGGCCGTCGACCTGGTGCGAGAGCAAAGTCTCCAGTGCGGCGAGCTCCCGGTCGACGTCCAGGCTTGCGTCCATAAGCATCACGCGGTAGCCAGCCTGCTCGAGTCGTCCCTGGGCTCCTTTGAGTGCGGCGGCGTAGAACGGGCTCGAGACGTCTGGCACGACGAACCCGACCGTGAAGGTCTGCTGCGTTCGCAGGGACCGTGCGAGTGCAGACGGCTGGAAATTGAGCTTCGCGGCAGCGTTCTCGACGGCGGCGCGCGTCGCGGGCGCGAGACCGTCGTGACCGTTCAGTGCCCGTGAGGCGGTCGACGTCGCGACGCCCGCCTCCTCGGCGACGTCGGCGAGGGTCGCTTTGCGCCGAAGGGCGGGGGCAGCCGTAGGCGCAGGGGCCTCCCGCAGCTCGCTCGACGCCAGGCTGGAAAATCGATTGCGCAAGCGATTGCGACGCTGCCATACTCACTCTTGCAGTGTCAAGGGCGACGCGTCCTTTTCGGCTCGGCGTCGCCGGCCTCGGCGGGATGGGAACTCTGCATGCCGAGAACGCCCAACGGCTGCCCACGGCCGAGCTGGTGGCGGTCGCCGCAACCCGCGCCGGGCGAGCCGAGGAGGTGGGGAGGCGGCTTGAAGTCGCCTACGGCAGCTATGGCGAGCTGTTCGCTCGTGACGACGTGGACGGGATCGTCCTCGCAGCGCGCTCCGTGGATCACGGGCCGCTCGCGGTCGAAATACTGAGGTCGGGCAAGCACCTCTTCCTCGAGAAGCCGGGCGCGACCTCGTTGGCGGAGCACGACACGCTTCGGCTGGAAAGCGCGGCCCATCCCGGCCAACTGGTTCAGGTCGGCTACATGCGTCGCTACGACGCCGGCTTCCTGGAGGCGCATCGGCGCGTTCAGGCGGGCGACGGTGGGGACCCGCTCGTCATCCTGCTCACGAGTCGCGACACCGAGTGGCCGGAGGGCGAGGACCCACACGAGACCGGTGGCTTTCTGCTCGACATGGCGTCACACGACT
>JBBRZA010000090.1:0-12673 GCA_038237145.1 Gaiellales bacterium | reverse complement strand
GCGAGCGCCATCCCCTCATCGTGATCTACGAATAGGAGTGCGAACTCGTCGCCGCCGAGCCGGAAGGCCTCGCCGCCCTGGCGCAGCCTCGTGCTCACCTGTGAAAGGACGCGGTCGCCCGAGGGGTGGCCGTAGCGGTCGTTGATCTTCTTGAAGTCGTCGATGTCCACGAAGCAGAGCGTGAGCGGCCTTGCCTGCTCCTCCGCGCTCAACAGCTCACGCTGGAGCCGCTCGTGGAAGTGACGGTGGTTGCCGAGCCCGGTCAGGGGATCCGTGAGCGCCAGCCGCATCGCCCGCAGGGCGCGATGCGTCGAGCGCTGGTACAGCGCGATCGCGAGCAACGGTCCGACGAGCGCGACCGATAGGACCGGCGCCCTCTCCCAGAGCACGACGAGCATCAACGCAGCAGACGCCATGAACGCAAACGGCACGATGGTCGCGCGCACATGCGTCCGCATCAGCTGGAGATACGGCTGCCCGCTGCTCAGCGCGATTGCCGCCGAGATCAGGACGATGTTGACGACGTTGTCGGCAGTGGCTGCAAGCACGACTCGCGCGACGACGGCGCCGACGCTGTCGCCGTGGATGGGAGCTATCAATGCGCCTGCGGCAAGAGCGACGAGGGCGAGAACCGCGACGTTGAAGGAGATGCGCTGCAGAGGCCGGTGCTGGGCAAGCTGGACGACGGCCGTGGCCGTTAGCAGGAGGAGGGCGCCGGCGGCCCAGCCGAAGAGGACGATTGCGGCAACCGCGAAGACGAACGTCAGCGAGAGCACGCCTCCGCCGGTCTCCGCGTTGATCGGCACGGGGAAGCGCTCCGCCAGCGTGGCAGCCGCGGTGAGTGCGGCCAGGCCGATCAGCTCGCGACCGCTGTGCGCCGTGGTCGCGAAGGCGTAGCCGGCCGCGACCAACACGCCGAGGCCTGCCAGACAGACTGGAAGGATGAGAGCGGTGAGCCGGCGGGGCGTGACCGCCTGTGAGCTCACGTCGGGCTTAGAACCAGCTCAGAAGTTCGAACGAGTCCCAGGTGAACTGACCCGAGACTGCCGCGACGAGCGCAAGGATGGCGACGAGCACAACCATCTTGGGTTTCCACTGCAACATCCCCTAGAACCTCCCTATACAAAGACGCCAGACGGGCGGATTCTTTCGCTGGGGGCGGATGAGCGTATCCCCCCTTAGGGGGATTTAGCCAAAACCCCTTTTTAAGCAGGGGAAAGGAGGCCTGCTTCGGCGAGCGGGCGGCGGCCCCACGCGAAGCGTTTCTCGTACCAGCCGGAGAGCGTCGTCACGGCAACTCCGTAGCTCGACGAGTGAATGAACCAGCCGTTGCCGAGGTACACGCCCATGTGGTCGACCTGCGCGGCCTTCGACTTGGGCCCTTTCGCTCCGAAAAAGATGACGTCCGCGGGCTGGAGCTTGACGAATGTGATTCGTTTCGAGGCAGGAACCTCGCCGCTCATGGCATACGTCGTTCGCCCCTTGAGCGTGTCTGCGAGCGTGCCCCCGTCGGCGTACTGCTCCACCTTGTAGACGCGCCAGACGAATCCCGAGCAGTCGAAACCGCCGTGGACCTGCGGCCCGAACGGTGACTCCGTGAACTCGCTTTCTCCGCTCCAGACATACGGGTAGCCGATGAAGCGCACCGCCGTCGTCAGCACCTTCTTCTGCCAAGGCGTCAGCGCAGGCAGAACGAAGGATGCTGCGAGCTCCTGTACGCCCGGTGTGGCCCGTTCGCCGAGCTGCAGGATCCGTGCTGCGGAGTAGGCAGCTTCGGCGTGGTTGGCCGGCTGGCCCGGCGAGAGCTCGAGCGCGTCGAGTGGGGCCGGGTGGTTCGTGCGGAGACCGAGGAGGCGGGCAACGGCTTCGGTCCCGAAGCGGGAGGGAGGGTTGAGACCCGCGGTTTTGGCGGCCTGCGTGAAGAGCTTGGCGCTATCGGTGAGGCCGAGTGCGCCGACGAGCCTTGCGTCGAGTGCGGCGATCGTGACCTTGGCAGTGGGTGGGTTCGGCGCAGCGGCCGGGGTGTGTGTCAGGCCGGCGACGATGGTCTCGAGCTCGCCCCGGGTGAGGGGACTGTCGGGACGCGCCGCCGCCGCCTTGGCCATGATTCCTGCGGCCACCACGGTCTCGAGCTCGGCCTGTGCCCACGAAGTCCCCGGCTTGGCGGCGGCGTAGGCCGGGGACAGTGTGAGGAGCATTACGAGCGCCCAGACATACGCAAGGCGGCGGCAGCGCATATCTGTCCTATCGGCGGGTCGCCGTATCTCTTTAATGTCAGGAAACGTGGACGTCGAGATCACGCCGCAGCCGACCGAGGACGAGCGCAGAGCCATCCTCGAGGCGCTCGAAGAGGAGCTTCTGAGCGATCCGGCGCCGTCGCCCTGGCGCCGCGCCGGGCTAGGCCCGGGGCCTGAAGAGGAGCCCGATCAGGCCGCCGCGCCGCCGCGCCAGAGGCGCGGGGCCACGCGGGCGTAGTCCAGCCCGGAGATCCACGTCAGCACGACCGCGACGAGCAGCGCCCACCACGCAACATCGTCCCGCCAGGCCCCCGCAGCGGCGAAGCCACCAACCGCCGCAGCCACCGCCTGGGACCAGGTCTTCAGCTTGCCGAGATCGCGCGCCTCGAGCACCACGCCCCGTTCGAGTGCGGCCAGGCGCAGCGCCGTGACGAGGAACTCCCTGACGACGATCGCCGCGACCATCCAACCGGGTGCGATTCGCTGATCGACGAGCATGATCAGTACCGCGAGCACGAGGATCTTGTCCGCGGCGGGATCGAGCAGCGAGCCCAGCGGCGAGGAGTGGCCACGACTGCGCGCGATGCGCCCGTCGAACCAGTCCGTGGCCATCGCGGCGGCGAAGAGCGCCGTCGCCCAGTAGTTGTGACCGTGGAAGTTCCACGCGTAGAGCAAGATGACGAAGGGGACGGAGGCGGCGCGTGCGACCGTTAGACCGTCCGGGAGGTTCACTCTCGCAACAATAGAGGGGCAGTGACTGTTTTCAGCAAGGTGCTCGTCGCCAACCGAGGGGAGATCGCGATCCGCGTCTTCCGGACGCTGCGCGAGCTCGGCATCGGGACGGTCGCCGTCTATTCGGAAGTCGACCGGAATGCGGCGCACGTGGCCTATGCCGACGAGGCGCACCTGATCGGCGGCGGCCCTCCCGCGGAGAGCTATCTGAACCAGGAGCGGATTCTCGACGCCGCGCACAGAGCCGGCGCGGAGGCGATCCATCCCGGCTACGGCTTCCTCGCCGAGAACGCGGCCTTCGCACGCGCGTGCGGCGGCCACGGTCTGGTGTGGATCGGCCCGCCGCCCGAGGCGATCGAAGCGATGGGATCCAAGATCGAAGCGCGTGAGCGGATGCGCGCGGCCGGTGTCCCGATCATTCCGGGCGTCACCCGGCCCGTCGAATCCGCCGAGGAAGTTCGCAGGCTCGGCGACGAGCTCGGCTGGCCGATCGCGATCAAGGCGTCCGCGGGAGGCGGCGGCAAAGGGCTGAAGGTCGTCCGGGACCCGGCGGAGGTCGAGCGGGCGTTCGAGTCGGCGCAACGCGAGGGCGAGGCGTACTTCTCCGATCCGGCCGTGTACGTCGAGCGATACCTCGAGGATCCGCGCCATGTCGAGGTGCAGGTGCTCGCGGATGCGCACGGCAACGTCATCCACCTCGGCGAGCGCGACTGCACGATTCAGCGCCGCCATCAGAAGCTCGTCGAGGAGACGCCCTCGCCCGCCGTCGACAACGCGTTGCGCGAGCGGATCGGTGCGATCGCCGTCGACGCCGCGCGGGCGGTCGGCTACCAGAGTGCAGGCACGATCGAAGGCTTGCTCTCGCGCGGCGGCGAGTATTTCTTCCTGGAGATGAACACGCGCATCCAGGTCGAGCACACGGTGACAGAGATGGTGACCGGTCTCGATCTCGTGCGGGAGCAAGTGTTGATTGCGGCAGGGCAACCGCTCTCGGTGCGACAGGAGGACGTGCATTTGCACGGCCATTCGCTGGAGTGCCGGATCAACGCGGAGGACGTCTCCAGCGGTTTCCTTCCGGCCCCGGGAACGATCACGCGCTACCGCGAGCCGAGCGGGCCCGGCGTGCGCGTCGACTCCGGCGTCGCTGCCGGCAGTGAGATCTCTCCGCTTTACGACCCGATGATCGCGAAGCTCGTGGTCCACGGCGTCGATCGCGAGCATGCGCGGCGCCGGATGCTGCGTGCCCTCGATGAGTTCGTGGTCGAGGGAGTGAGGACGTTGATCGGCTTCCACAAGGCGCTGCTGACGCAGCCATGCTTCGTCGAGGGCGAGACGTGCCACGGCCTCGTCGAGTCAGAGCTGCTCGCGGCGCGCGCGGGCGAGTTCGAGAACGGACGTCCCATCGGGGCAGCCGAGCTCGGGGCGACGGCTGTGCGTGAGTCCGTCCGCTCGGTCGAGGTGGATGGACGCCGCTTCGAAGTGCGTGTTCTTCGCGCCGAGCCTGCCTATGCCGAGCTGGGGAGGCGCCGTCGTGAACGAGCTCGCGGCGGTGGGGCGGCAGGCGTAGAGCTCGACGCGGTCGTGAGCCCGATGCAAGGCACGGTGCTCGCGGTCGAGGTGGCAGACGGCGACGATGTAGAGGTGGGCCAGGTTCTCTGCATCGTCGAGGCGATGAAGATGGAGAACGAGGTGCATGCGCATCGCGCCGGTCGCGTCACCGAGCTGTCAGTCGCCCCCGGCCAGCAGGTCACCACCGGCCAGGTGATCTGCGTCGTCAGGGCCGAGTGAGATCTCGGCACAGAATCGGCGCAGACGCGTAGGGCTTTCGCCGGTATCGTCGATCGCAGAGGGTGGTGGGTGATAACCCCCACCCGGGTGGGGCCGCGCGCGCGCGCGTGTACCTGGAGATGGGCGGCGACGTGCGGTGGGGCACGGGTAGAGTGCCGCGCCGGTGGATCTCTACGAATACCAGGGCAAGCAGCTCTTCGCGCGCTTCGGCATCCCGGTATCCGACGGCCGCCTCGCGACGACGCCGGAGGAAGCGCGGGCTGCCGCAGAGGAGGTCGGCGGGTCCGTGGTCGTCAAGGCCCAGGTCCTGACCGGCGGGCGCGGTAAGGCCGGCGGCGTGAAGCTGGCCAAAGATCCGGCCGAGGCGGAAGCAAGGGCCCGCGACATCCTCGGTCTCGACATCAACGGCCACGTCGTCCGTAAGATCTGGATCGAGCAGGCCTCTGACATCGCGAAGGAGTACTACCTCTCGATCACCTTCGACCGCGGCACGAAGCAACCGCTCTTCATGCTCACGACCGAAGGCGGGGTCGAGATCGAACAGGTCGCCGAGGAGAACCCCGAGGCGCTCGCGCGACTGCACGTGGATCCGCTCGAGGGCTTCCAGCCCTACCAGGCGCGGCGTCTGATCTACGGCGCCGCCATCGAGGACCCGAGTGAGCAGAAGCAACTCCTCGGCATCATCGAGAAGCTTTACGACTGCTTCGTCGAGTCCGACGCGATGCTCACGGAGATCAACCCGCTGATCGTCACGCCGGACGGGGAGGTGCGCGCGCTCGACTCCAAGTTCACGGTCGACGACAGCGCGCTCTTTCGCCATCCCGATATCGCCGAGATGCGCGACGTCGAGGCGGCCGACCCGCATGAGCGGCTCGCCCGCGAGAAAGGCGTGACCTACGTCAAGCTCGACGGCAACGTCGGGATCCTTGGGAACGGCGCCGGGCTCTCGATGTCGACCGTGGACGTGGTCGTAGTCGCGGGCGGCTGGCCGGCGAACTTCTGCGACCTGGGCGGCGGCGGCGATGCGCAGGGTGTCGTCGACGCGCTCGAGGTGATCACGAGCGACGACCAGGTGCGCTCGATCTTCTTCAACATCTTCGGCGGGATCACGCGTGGCGACGAGGTCGCGCGCGGAATCCTGGCCGCGCTAGATCAGATGAAGATCGAGCTCCCGATCGTCGTGAGGCTCGATGGCACGAATGCCGAGGAAGGTCGGAGGCTGCTCGCCGAGGCGGCGCCTGCGAACCTCCACGTCGAGCCGACAATGCTGGAAGCGGCGCAGCGCGCGGTGGAGTTGGCGAAATGACCGACGTCTGGTCGCAGCGTGCCGACGCCTTCCGCGACAGTCCGACGCATCGTGAAGGACCGGATCTCGATCTGCTCGTCGAGTGGTGCGACCCCGGCCACGACGTCAAGGTGCTCGACATCGCGACCGGCGGCGGCCACGTCGCGAGGCGACTGCGCGAGGCGGGCTGCACGGTCGTCACCGTCGACCCGGCGCCGGGCATGCAGCCGGACGTCGTCTCACGCGCAGAAGAGCTGCCGTTCGAGGACGGGAGCTTCGATGTCGTCACCTGCAGAATCGCGGCCCATCACTTCGAGGACATTCGCAAGGCGATCGCCGAAATGGCACGCGTCACACAAGGGGTCGTCGTGATCGAGGACAACGTCTTCGTCGACGAGCGCGTCGAAGAGGCCGAGCGGCTGCGCGACCCGACACACGTGTGCTGCTACTCCGAGCAAGAGTGGAAGGAGATGCTCACCGAAGCGGGCCTCGAGGTCGAGCAGCTCGAGCATTTCGAACGCCACCCGGTGGTCGAGGACTGGCTCGCGCGGGTGGAGACGCCGCCGGAGGACGCTGCTCGCGTCCGCGAGCTGCTCGCCGACCACGTCGAGGACGGCGCCCTGACCCTGGAGTCGATCGTCGTCAAGGCACGGAGGTCACAGAAGTAGTGGCGATCATCGTCGACAAGGACACGCGACTCGTCGTGCAGGGGCTGACAGGAAGCGAGGGTCGCTTCCACGGACTGCGCAACCGCAATTACGGAACCCAGGTCGTCGCCGGCGTCACGCCCGGCAAGGCGGGCCAAGATGTCGAAGGCATTCCCGTCTTCAACACGGTCGCCGACGCGGTGCAGGAGACCAGCGCCAACACGACGCTCACCTTCGTGCCGGCGCGCTTCGCAACCGACGCGATCTATGAGGCGGTCGACGCCGGTATCGGCACCGTGATCTGCATCACCGAGCACATTCCCGCCCACGACATGCTGCGCGTCTACACATACATCCGTGGCAAGGGCGTGACCATGATCGGGCCGAACTGCCCGGGCGTGCTTTCGCCGGGCAAGGCGAACGTCGGGATCATCCCCGCCGAGATCTTCTCCGAAGGCACGATCGGTTTGGTTTCGCGCTCCGGCACGCTCACGTACCAGATCGGCCATGAGCTCACCCAGCTCGGGCTGGGGAATTCGACGATCGTCGGCATCGGCGGTGATCCCGTCGTCGGCTCCTCCTTCATCGACGTCCTCCAGCGCTTCGAATCGGATCCGGAGACGGAGCTGATCGTCCTCGTCGGCGAGATCGGCGGCGACGAGGAGGAGAAGGCGGCTCGTTTCGTCCGGGATCACGTGACGAAGCCCGTGCTCGCCTACATCGCCGGATTCTCTGCGCCGCCCGGAAAGACCATGGGCCACGCGGGCGCAATCATCTCCGGCTCGTCGGGCACGGCGCAGGCGAAGAAGGAAGCACTGGAAGCAGCGGGCATCCAGGTCGGGACGACTCCGACCGAGGTCGCGCAGATCGTGGCCGAGCGCTTCGGCGCCCGCACCTAGTGCCCCTGCCGGTGATGCTCCCGAGTTTCTGGGTCGCGAGCACCAAGCCAGAGGCCGCACTCGACCGCAGCAAGGCTGGTTTGCCTTGCTAAGGGCGAGGGTGGACTCTGGCGCCGTGTGATCGCGGGCCAGAAACCGGCGCGCATTGCCGGTAGGGGCACTAACCTCAGCCAGATGGAGACGATCTCCTTCGCGCGGGGCATCCCCGCGCCCGAATGTCTTCCGGTCGAGGAGCTGGCCGACTGCGCGCGGGCCGCCCTCGAGCGCGACGGAGCCACGGTTCTCTCGTACGGCTCGTCGGCCGGTTATGCACCGCTGCGCGATTGGATCGCGGAGCGCCACGGCGTCGATCCCGGGCGAGTCCTCGTCACCAACGGCTCGCTGCAGGGCATGGTCTTTCTCGCGGAGCGGTTCGCCGGGGAACGCGTGCTGGTCGAAGCACCGACCTACGATCGCCCGCTGAAGATCCTCGCGGCTCATGGTGTCGAGACGGCGCCGATCGCGATGGACGACGAGGGTCTTGACCTGGATGCGCTCGCTCATGCGCTCGAGAGCGGCGGCAAGCCGGCATTCCTCTACACCATCCCGACCTTCCAGAATCCAAGCGGGAGGACGCTGAGCGCGGAGCGCCGTCACCGGCTCGCCGAGGTCGTGCGCGAACACGAGCTGCTCGTGCTGGAGGACGATCCCTACGGGCTCGTCCGCTTCGACGGTGAAGCGCCGCCGACGCTATTCGAGCTCGAGGGCGGAACCCGTGTCGCCTACTCGTCCTCCTTCTCGAAGACGATCGCGCCCGGGCTTCGCGTCGGCTACTTCGTCCTGCCCCTTGTTCTGGAGCGCGAGCTCGAAGCGCTGGCGACGTCCACGTACATCACGCCGGTGCTGCTCGGGCAGGCAACGGTGTTCGAGTTTCTGCGGCGCGGCAACTTCGAGCCGAACCTCGAACGCGTGTCGACGCTCCTCCGCACCCGTCGGGACGCGATGCTCGAAGCGCTGGAACGCGAGCTTCCGGATGCGCGCTGGAGCAGGCCGCAGGGCGGCTACTTCGTCTGGCTCGAGCTATCCGAAGGCGCCGATGCCGGTGCGTTGCTCGAGCGTGCAACCGCGGCAGGCGTCACGTTCGTGCCCGGCGTGGACTTCGGCGGCGCGCCGAACACGGCGCGGCTTGCGTTCAGCTTCGTCTCCCCGGACGAGATCAGAGAAGGCGTGCGCAGACTCGCAGCCCTGGTCCGGGAGCCGTTAGCCGTCTAGCCTGCCGCCACCTGGGCGAAATCGCCGAGCGGCCTCGGTACGAGCCGCGGCTGGCGTGGTGGCACGAGAGACCCCCGGCTGTTGAGTCGGAAGGTGGGGCAGGGTGCGTCGGTCGGAAGGGCACAGAGCCCGGCGCGGCGGAAGTAGCAGTCGTCGCACGTCAGTTGGTTCCGCTTGCTCAATTTTCTCCCCTGCCTAGAGTTAGGGCCGCAGCAACAACGGGTGATACTACGAAGGCCGCGAGCGCAGGCAAGGTTGTCGCAGACGAAAACTAAGCATTTTCCGGCAGATTCAATCTTGCCGAAAACTGCTCAGTTTTAGGCCTTGGGCGGTAGCGTTGCCAGCGCCTGCAACGCCTGTTGAAAACTCTTCACAGGGATGATCCGAAGCCCATGCGCGTAGCGCTTCGCATCGCGGGCGTTGTCCCCATCGATCGGCACCAGGAACACGTCGATGTTCGATTTTCGCACCCCGATCGTCTTTTGCTTGATGCCGCCGATTCTCGTCACCGATCCGTCGAGCTGGATCTCACCCGTCGCGGCGACCTTGTAGCCGTGATCGACGTCGCGTCCCTTCTTCTCCAACAGCTCGAGCGCGAATGCGAGGCCAGCCGACGGCCCGCCGACCTTGCGGAGATTGAACTTGATCGGGAACGGCAGTTGGACGGTCAGGGCTTGGATCGGCAGGACGCCGATGATCGCGCACTTTGGATCCTGGCTGTCGGCGATCGTTTGGATGGAGAACGTGAGCTTCTTGCCGCCGCGCCTGACCACGATCTTCACTGTGTCCCCCGGCGTGAGGCGAGCGGCGACGGCGGAAAGATCGGTGCGCGTGTGCACCGGCTTCCCGTTCGCCGCGACGATGACGTCGCCGGGTTGCACGACGCCGGCGGCATGTGAGCCCGAGGTCACGGCAACGACACGGACGCCGCCGGGACGGATCGGCACCCGATAACCGAGTTGGCGCAGCGCGACGACGGAAGCAACTTCCTGCGAGATCTTCATCGTCGCGAGGTCGAGCTTGATGCGTTCCTGATCGGAGATTCCCGGCTCCACAATCTGGGTGCGATCGATCAGGTCGGAGCCTTCGGGCCGAACGACCGAGACGAGCGACTCGAGAAGCGACGCCGGCCTGAGCAGGATGTCGACGTAATAGATCGCGCCACCGTCGTCCTGCGGTTTTGCGCCCGGCACTTGCACCAGGTTGGCGAGCGGATGAGGGTTGTCAGGAATCTCGAGGTACTTGTCGCTTCCGCGTGTGACAAGGATGACCGCCGTCGCGATCAGCACAACCAGCCCAGCCGAGGCGAGTCGGAACGGCGACAGCACTCTGCCGAGCACGGGTTAGAACAGGCCCCGCGAGAGTCCGCCGTCGACGACCACGGTTGTCCCGGTCACGTAACGGGCGCGGTCGGAGGCGAGGAAGCACGCGACGTCGCCGAACTCCTGCGGGGTGCCCCAGCGTCCAACTGGGATGGCTTTCAGGTCGGCTTCGGTCGGTCCTTCGGGGTACAGCTGTGCGAGTCGGGCGGTATCGATCCGGCCCGGCGCGATGCAATTCACCGTGACACCGCGAGGGCCGAGCTCACGCGAGAGCGTCTTCGCCCAGCCGTGGATACCCGGCCGGACGGCATTGCTGAGCGCAAGATGTTCGGTCGGTTCCTTCGCAGCAACCGAGGTGAAGATGAGGATGCGCCCGCCCGGGCTCTGAACGAGATAGGGCAGGCAGAAGTCGACGAGCCGCACCGCCGGGAAGAAGAGCAGCTCGACAGCCTCTTCGAGCGACTCGGGGCTGATGCCGATGCCCGGGCCGGGCGGAGGGCCGCCGCTGTTCCAGACGAGGATGTCGATGCCGCGGAACGCCTCAATCGTTTGCCGGACGACGGCCTCGAGGTCACGCGGGTTCGTGACGTCACCACGTACGGCTAGAGCGCCGATGCGGTCAGCCTCGCGCTGGAGCACATCGCGTCGGCGCGCGAACATGGTCACGTTCGCGCCTTCGGCCGCCAGCGCCTCGGCCGTTGCCAGGCCGAGGCCGGAGGATGCGCCGCTGACGATCGCAGTCCGGCCTTTGAGCCCGAGATCCATGGCTACGAGGTGAGCAGGTCGACGACTTCGCGCACCGCGCCGGCCGAACCGTCCAGCATCGCCTGCTCGTCCTTGCTCAGGTCGAGCTCGTAGATCGCCTCGATGCCGCCGGAACCGAGCTTGACCGGCACGCCCATGTAGAGGCCCTCGATTCCGTACTCGCCCTCGAGGTACGCGGTACAGGGGAGCACGCGTTTCTCGTCGAGCATGATCGCGTCGACCATCTGAGCGGCTGCGGCGCCCGGCGCATACCAGGCGGACGTCCCGAGCAGTTCGACGAGTTCCCCGCCGCCTTTCGCAGTGCGCTGCACCATCGAGTCGATGTCGGCTTCGCCGACCAGCTTTGCCAGTGGGACCCCGCCGACCGTGGTCGCGCTGACGACCGGCACCATCTGATCGCCGTGACCTCCAAGGACCATCGCCGTGACGTCCTTCACCGAGGTCTGCGTCTCCCAGGCGATGAACGTCGAGAAGCGTGCCGTGTCGAGAATCCCGGCCATGCCGAACACCCGCTCCTTCGGCCAGCCGGAGACGTTCTTGGCGACGTGACACATCGCGTCGAGCGGGTTGGAGACGACGATGAGGATCGCGTCGGGACTCTTAGCGATTGCCTTCTCGGTCACGTCTTTGACGATCTTCTCGTTCGTGGCGACGAGGTCGTCGCGACTCATTCCGGGCGAGCGCGGCAGTCCGGCCGTGATGACGACGACGTCGGAGCCCACAGACTCGTCGTAGCTGTTCGAGCCGCTCACTCTCGGTTCGTACCCGAGCACCGCGCCCATCTGGTTGATGTCCAGTGCCTTGCCCTGCGGGAGGCCTTCCTTGATGTCGACGAGGGCGACATCCGCGTAATCGTGCGCGGCCAGGACCTGCGCGCAGGTCGCGCCCACGTTTCCGGCGCCGACGACGGTCACCTTTCGTCTCATACGCGCACTCCGAGCTTCTCGATGATCGCATCGGCGACTTGGCTCGTGCCGACGGCGCTCGGGTCGGAGCGCGTGGGCTTCATGTCGTACGTGACGCTCTTGCCCTCCTGGATGACGTCGGCGATCGCCCGCTCGAGGTTGTTCGCCGCGTCCAGTTCGTCGAGGTGGCGCAGCATCAACATTCCGGACAGCATCTGCGCCATCGGGTTGACCTTGTTCTGGCCTGCGTACTTCGGCGCGGAGCCATGTGTCGGCTCGAAGATCGCGATGCTCTCGCCGAAGTTGCCGCCGGGAGCGAGTCCCAGCCCGCCGATCATTCCCGCGCAGAGATCGGAGAGGACGTCGCCGTACAGGTTCGGCAGCACGAGTACGTCGTACTCCTCCGGGCGCTGGACGAGCTGCATGCACATGTTGTCCACGATGCGGTCGTTGAACTCGATGTCGTCGTTCTCGGCGGCGACCTCCTGCGCAACGCGGAGAAACAGGCCATCGGAGAACTTCATGATGTTGGCCTTGTGCACCGCCGTGACCTTGCGGCGACCGTTGCGACGCGCGTAGTCGAAGGCAAACTGGACGATCCGCCGCGTACCGGTGATGGAGATCGGCTTGATCGAGATGCCGGCGTCCTCGTTTGCAAGGCCGCCGCCATGCGCCTTGATCCACTCGATCAGCTCGAGCACCTCTTCGGAACCTTCCTCGTATTCGATGCCGGCGTAAAGATCCTCGGTGTTCTCGCGGACGATGATCAGGTCGACGTCGTCGAAGCGGGTGCGTACGCCGGGATAGGTCTTGCAGGGACGCACCTGGCCGTAGAGGTCGAG
>JBBRZA010000089.1:0-12834 GCA_038237145.1 Gaiellales bacterium | reverse complement strand
TGCCTGCGCCCGGAACGAGCTGCCCGTCCACCACCGCGAAGCGCAGAAGCTGCCCCTGGGGAGCTTTCCGCCCGCAGCCGATGCAGCTTCTGATCGGCTCGGTCACGCAGCTGGCGGATGCTCCTCGGTGTCGCCGTCGCCTGAGGTCTGTTCGACCGGGATCCCTGCGGCCACCGGCTCGACTTCTGCGAGTTGCGTGACCTCAGCGGAGTCGACGGCCACGGGCACTTCTAGGCCCTCGCCTTCAACTTCCGCGACGCCATCTTCGACCTCAAGCTCCACCGATGCGTCGTCAGCCACCACCGGCACGGTGGCCGGCTCCGACCCGTTGTCGTCCTGGAGCGCAAGCGCCTGATGCGCCGGTAGCCCGCAGTAGCGCGAGCCGGGCAACGCTTCGTTCGGGCAGCGCTTGCCGTTGGAGAGCACGGCAGAGCAGCGACCGGTGAACTCCTCGCCCTCGTTGGCTCCACCGTACGCTGCGGCGGCTTCCGCCTGAGCGAACTCCGTGTCGGACTGAATGTCTACCTTCCAGCCGGTCAGGCGTGCGGCGAGTCGTGCGTTGAGACCTTCCTTGCCGATCGCGAGCGCGAGTTGGTCATCGGGAACGATGACAGTTGCCTCTTTCGTCTCGTCGTCGACGAACACCTCGCGCACCCGCGCGGGCGACAGCGCCTTCGCCACGAACCGCGCCGGCTCGGGATTCCACGGGATGATGTCGATCTTCTCGCCGCGGAGCTCCGACACGACCATGCGCACGCGCGAGCCTCGCGGCCCGACGCAGGCGCCGACCGGGTCGACACCCTGGGCGTGCGACTCGACGGCGATCTTCGACCGGTAGCCGGGCTCGCGGGCAACCCCACGGATCTCGACCAGCCCGTCTGCAATCTCCGGCACTTCCAGCTCGAACAGCGTCTTGATCAGCTCGGGATCACGGCGCGACAGAATCACCTGTGGTCCCTTTGTGCCCGACCGGACCTCCGTGATGACGGCCTTGATGCGCGAACCCTGCTCGTAGCGCTCACCGTCGACCTGCTCCGAACGCGGCAGTAGTGCCTCGACTTTCCCGAGGTCCACGAGCACGTTGTTGCGGTCGCCGGCCTGCTGGACGATTCCAGTCACGACCTCGCTGACCCGGTCGACGTACTCGTCGTACATCATCGCGCGCTCGGCCTCGCGGATGCGCTGCAGGATGACCTGCTTCGCAGTTTGCGCGGCGATGCGCCCGAAGTTCTCGGGAGTCACGTCCTCGCGTTTGATCAGGTTCTCCGGCACGTCGGACCAGTCGACGTCGAGGTCGGCGTCGGAGATGAGCGTGTGCGAACGCTCTCCCGTCTCGACCTCGAGCGCCTCGAGCTCCTCGAGCTTGCGCTCGCGTGCTTCCTCGATCAGGCGCTCCTCGATGTCCGGGGGCAGCTCCACTGCGAAGACGCGGAAGTCGCCGAGCTCGTCGATTTCGACGATCGCATGGCGCGCGGCTCCGGGCATCTTCTTGTAGGCGGCAAGGAGGGCATCCTCGAGCGCCGCGACGAGCGTGCCGCTCTCGATTCCCTTCTCCCGCTCGATGTCTCGAACGGCCTCGACGATTTCCTGACTCATCTCTTCCCCGCTTCCTCGATCAGATTGCCCCGCACGATCGCGTCATACGGGATGTCCACGGACTCGGCTTCCGTCTTGACGGTGACGGTGCGCTCGTCCGCCGCGACGACTTCACCGCGCACGCGGTTTCGCTCCCTGGTGCGCAGCGCAACGCGGCGACCGACGGCGGCGCGAAAGTGTGCAGGCTTGCGGACAGGCCGCTCAATGCCAGGCGACGAGACATCGACGGAGTACTCCTGGAGATAGTCCCGCAGCACGTTCGTGACGCGCACGCACAGCGCGTGGTCGACGCCCTGGACGTGGTCCACGAACACCGTGAACCGTTCAGGACTGGTGAGCTCGACCGCGAGCACCTCGGTGCCCGGAAGCGCGCTCTCGACCTTCGGTGCTATCTCCCGCGTCAGTTGCTTCTCCTTGTCATGTGTCGCTGCCATTGCACTTGCTCCTGTCACAAAAAATGGGCCCGCAGGCCCACTTCGCGAACAGCTCGAAATGTGGTGTTGGCAGAATAGCAAGCGAACCAGCCTCGAGCATGGCGATTTCCCCCCCTTTGCTCGGGAAAACAGCCTTCGACCCGCGGCAGGGCCGGGTCAGTCGAGCACGATCGTTACCGGGCCTGCGTTCACGAGTGCGACCGCCATGCGCGCTGCAAAGACGCCCCGTTCGACCGGGACGCCCTCCGCGGCGAGGGCCCCGCAAAACTCCTCGTAGAGAGCTTCTGCCTGCTCGGCAGGCGCGGCGTTCCCGAAGCTCGGGCGGTTGCCCTTGCGCGTGTCCTCTCAACGTCCGAGGTGAACCGGAAGATATGGAGGGAGCCATGACGAAGAATGACCCTAGGCCGCTTGTCCCGTACCTGCGCCAGTCGCGCGCGAAGGAACGGACGATCTCGATCGACGAGCAGCGCCTCGATATCCACCGCTGGGCCGACGAGGCCGGCGTCACCCTCGCTGCGGAGCTCGTTGAGCAGAACCTCTCCGGGTCGAAGCCGTGGCGGGAACGTGCGCTCGGTGAAGCTGTCGCGGCTTGTGAGCGTGGCGAGGCGGCGGGGCTCATCGTCGCCTGGCAGGACCGTCTCTCCCGTGAGAACGGCCGCGCCACAGCCGAGGTCTGGGAGGCACTGGAAAAGGCGGGGGCGCGGCTTGTGTGCGCCGCCGAGGGGCTGGACACAACGGCCCGGGTGACCACGAGATGCTGTTCTCGATCAAAGCGGCGATCGCCCGCGAGCAATGGAAGCGCCACAAGGCGAACTTCGCCCGAGCGCAGCGAAGCGCTCACGAACGCGGGATCGTGAACGGCCGTCCTCCGCTCGGTTATCGCAAGGGGAAGGACAAGCGGCTCGAGGCGAGTAACGGCCCTGCAGGTCGAGACGCGGACGCTTCGTCGATTGTTGAAGAAGTCCGAACGTGCGAATCGTCAGGAGCGGGCGGCGGTCGACGCCTTCTGCGAGGCGTACCGCAGCGCGAAGTCGTTTTCCGAGAACGAGTACGCGGTCGTGGTCGTACACGTTCTTGCGCACGCGTGCGACTGGGCGCGAATCCCGAAGGATCTCCCCGCACGTCCGTAGTCTGCTTCGGCAGGCTCCCAACGTTCTAGGGAACCCGAACCAACGCTGATGAGCGTTGCCATCCCTTGCCACGCTTGAGCAGACTTGACCCAGTCACCGCAAGTGCGAGATAAGAGGATGTTCGGATCTGTTGCGACGAAAGGAGTGGGAATGGCGGGAATCGAGGTAAAGAGTCTGGACTCTCCCGACGAGACGAGGCCGTTCGCTGACAAAGGCCAGGCGGAGGTCGTCAACATCGGGGGTGGAACGGTTCTCCGAGGCACGTTCGAGCCGGGCTGGCGCTGGTCGGAGCACGTGAAGCCGCTCGCGAAGACGGACAGTTGCCAGAGTCCGCACTTCCTCTATGCGTTGTCCGGCAGGATGGGCGTCGCGATGGACGACGGAACCGAGATCGAGATTGGCCCCGGCGACGTTGCTCGGATCGAACCGGGGCACGACGCCTGGGTCATCGGCGACGAGGCGTGCATCGCGGTCGATTTCGGCCCCTCCCCGGCGTACGCGAAGCCGCAGTAGAAGCGCACTACGGAAGCGCGGCGTTGCCGCGCGCGAGTATCGGGGGCCCGCTTCGGCGGGCTCTCGCCGTTTAGAGTCCGCTCATGAGCGCGGAGCAGGTCGCCCTCATCCCCCAGTGCGCCGAGTGCCTCGTCGAGAGCCTGTCAACGGTTGACGATGAAGCTGAGTCTCTGCTCGTGGCGACTGACCAAGCGACCGTAGCCACGAGGATCAGACTTACGATGATCGCGCGTGCGACGCAACGGCCTCTCAACGCTCGCTACTCCGATCTGCCCGAGTCGCTGGACTCGCGCTCGGCGCACCCCGGGCAGTAGAAAACGAGCTCGCTGTCCGTGTCGAGGTGAGCCTGCCAGCGGTCCTCGTCCCCGGGTAGCCAGACCTTGCGGCACTCGGCGCACTGAGGTATGAGGGCGACCTGTTCGGCGCTCACGGCAGGATCCTACGAGGCCAGGTCGTACCGTGGTCAAAGGGGCGGTCCTCGTCTTTCCGCGTTGGCTTCGCCGCAGTTGCTGGCGCGGTCTCCCCGCGAGGACCGTCCCCCTGTATGTACAGAGATGCGCTGAGTGGGCTGATCTTGCGTTCCCTTTACTCATCACTTACAACTGCAGCCTGGAACACTCCAAACGGCGCGCCGTGAAGCGCCTGGTCGCGCGGCGCAAAAACGCTCCTCAGAGCCCGCGTTCGTCTAGGAGGCGCAGCACCTCGCGCGCCCAGTCCGCGACGTACTGGTCCTCAGTGCCATCGTTAGCGGACGATCACTTTCCGCACGGGCGCATAGGCGGGCTCACCGAGGTCGTACCCGTAGACAAGAACGTAATACGTGCCGCGGTTGAGTTTGCCCGGCGTCCGGTATGAGGTCGACCGTTTTCGGGCGTCCCCGAAATTCGTCCACACGACCCGTGAGCGGAGGTTGTGGCTGTTATCAAGCGCGCCCGAACGAGAGAGCTGGACTCCCCACACCTCTGCGGTGGGCGAAAGTGTCCATTGCACGGTTACGTGCCGCCTTACGCTCCGGACGCTCTTGACCACGATTGCCGGCGGGGGCGGCTCGATGGTGACTGGCACGACGTTGGAGTAGATCGGACCGCACTCGTACAGAAAGATGTCGGTAAAGCAGCTGTTGTCGTACCCCTGCGCCAAGACGTAGTAGGTCCCAGGAACGTTGATCTGCTCCTGGCTCAGGTACTGCGTCGCGTGGGCGTTTGCGCTGCCTCAGAAGTCTTGGATCACGATGTTCTCGCGAAGGAAGTCTCCTTCGGTTCCACGACCGGGCTGGGAGGCAACTTGGACGCCCCAAACTTCTCCGTTCGCGGGAAGCGTGATCGAGGCTGCGACGTGGCGATTCTCGCTGCGAACATTCGAGAGGCCGAGACTCGTGAGCGCACTCGCCGAGCTGACAAGGACCAGGGCGGCCACCCCCGTCGCGCAAGAAATCACGCTGTGCTTGCAGGAGCGACCCCAATGGCGCACGCCAGCAGTCTCCCACATGGCTACATCCGCAATCATCCTGAGTCACGTGGCCCACTAGTGGCCCAAACGTCGCGGGAGTGGGGGATGGAGCCCCTACAGGTTTGCCAATTCGGCCTGCATGATCCGCTCGGCTTCGTTGATTGCCTCGTCCGCCCGCGTGCGTGACTCCTCCATTTGCATACCCGCGCCACCGGTCTGCTGCGGGTGCCCGAGCACGCCCTGGTACGCGAATACGGCGCCGCCGAAGTTGTTGAATCTCTGACGAGCCTCCGCGAAAGCAGCGCGAACCTGAGGCGAGCTTGCGACGGCGATGCCCCCTTCGAGTCTTGCCCATTCGTCGTCCGGCAAGGGATCGGGAGGTGGCCTCATCGGGCCGATGAGCGGCTGTGTTCGATGGAGCACGAGGCGCTGTCGCTCGAGGAACGCGCCTGCGTTGCGGTAGACCTCGGCGCGGAGAGCGTGTCGCCGCTCAGCCTGCGCGAGTCTGCGTGTGTGTCTGCGATCGAGCAATGCCGTTAGCGAAGGTGCAAGAACACCAGCGACGCCTACGACAGCCCCCGAAACGATCGCCAGTTTGTTCTGTCGACACCCGGCTAGCGTAGGTCGATCGGCGGCTGGCAGAGAAGCTAGAGAACGGCGAGCGCCCGCTCGGGTTACCACCTAGGAGGGATTGGCCAAACGATTGGCGAAACGGCAGCTAACCGGCCGAGTCCGGCATTCGGGCCCTGATCTCTTCAATCTCATCGGCGAGTCGAAGGACGGCTGTGACTAGAGCTTGGGTGAGGGCTGTTTCGCCCTCATGCTTGGCCTTTTCGTCCAACAGAAGCTGCTTGATTTCGGCACCGAGCGTCACGGTCTCTCCCGTCGTCGGGGACAGGGAGCATGACGTAGCTACGCCGCTATTGGCAAGGCTCGCGCTCGGCGGCCCTGCCTTCTGCCTTTCAATCTCAACCTCACCGCTGTTGAGCACTTGTCCCTGCCGGAGCCAGAGCGGAACGGGTGGTCGGAGGCGTACTGCCCCCGCGAACGGGAGACAGTGACGCCGACGGTTCTGCCGTCTGCCGTCGCGTTGACGGTACGGCCATCGGCCCGGAGCCTCAATCACGGCCAGGTACGTCCTTCCCCCGCGTGGCGCCAGTGGCGCCGTTGGCTCCGTCTGCCCACCGCCTTGCGGCGGTAACGACTATCAAGCTGCACCGGGGCGGGTGTAGCTCTGGAGCTTCGAGGCCCTTGCGCCGCGTGGTGCGGCTCGTTCTGTCTCGACGTGTTCCTGCGCCGTGAAGCTGAAAGCGTATGGCCGTTCCACAAATTGTGAATCCGGGCGGGGAGAGTGCCGGCCTCTGGAGGGTCGGTCCCCGCGGTTGAGCGGAGCACCGGGCGCCCGTCTAGGCGACCACCACCCGCTGCCACGGTTTTCGGCAGGAACTAGGTGTCGATGATGATCGTGACTGGCCCCTCGTTGACGAGTTCGAGCCGCATACGCGCCCCGAAGACGCCACGCTGGACCGGAACGCCATACGCCGCGACGGCCTCGCAGAACTCCTCGTAGAGAGGTTCGGCCTGCTCTTTCGGGGCTGCGCCGGAGAAGTCGGGTCGAGTTCCCCTCTGGCCTGCTATCCGCGATGAGCGTGAACTGGCTCACGACGAGTGCGGCCCCGGCCGTGTCGACCAAGCTGTGAGCGAACTTGCCGCCTTCGTCCTCGAAGATCCGCAGTTGCGCCACCTTCCGTGCAAACCGCCTCGCCTCAGCCGGCTCGTCCTTGCGCTCAATCCCGAGTAGAACGACCAGCCCGGCACCGATCTCGCCGGTGAGCGCACCGTCGACTGTGACTCGAGCTTCGGAGACCCGCTGACAAACCGCCCGCATCGGGCGGCCATCATCTCAGCCCGGCGCTGCAGCCTTCTCGAGTTACACGCGCACGCGGCCCCACCCAGGGTGGGGGTGTCACCCACCACCCACTGCGCTCGACGCTACCGGCAGATTGCGCGCGCATCTCGCACGCAAGCGCGCCAAATCTGTGTCAGTTGCCGGACGCGTCCGCGTCGGGCCTGTCAGCCTGGCCGGGCTCGTTGGGCTCGTCCCCTTCCTGGTCGAGGTCGAGGATCCGCGAGGCGTAATGCTCGTTCTGGGGTCGCAACGAACTCGCCAGCTTGTAATGGCCGTTCGCCTCCAACTGCTTGCCCTGCTTCTCCAGCGCCCGCCCGAGTCCGTAGTGGGCGTAGTGGTCGGCCGGCGACAGCTCGAGCATGGCCCGGAATTCCTGCTCGGCTTCGTCATAGCGCTGAATCCGCAGGTACGCGATCCCAAGCGCCTCCCGAATCGATGCCTTCTCCGGCTCGCGCCGCTTGGCCTTCTCGAGGGCGACCGTCGCCTGAGCGGCCCGCCCCTTCTTCAGGTGGGCCCGTCCTTGCTGGTAGAGGTCGTAGGTCTCGCTCATGTCGATCGCAGGTAGGGAAAATTTTCCTCCACCAAGTCAACCGGATATGTCAAATCCCGTGTCTTCCCGATCTCCACCGAGATAACCGCCTCACCCGCATCTATCGCCAACTGAAAGGCGTGTTCCAGCTCGTAGGGTGGGTCGTCGAGGCAGAGGCGCTCCGCAACGGCAGGCCCGATCGCCCAGAGCGGGGCCGCCGACCACGGATTCTTCGGGTCGTCGTCGCGTAGGGCCTCGATTCGCGCGCCGTTTCGGCGGACGGCCTGACGGCCGGGCCCAGGAGGCGGATCCGTGCGGACAGCCACGGCGCCAGCTGCCCCGGACCTGCCGAAATCGGCCGCGAACCGGCCAACGTCGCGGTGGCGGTAGATGGTGTCCGCTGCCGTCACGAGCACCGGGAGCGTCGCTCCCGCGTCCAGCGCCCGCCGGACTGCGTCCGCCGAACCGAGAACGCCCGGCTGACGCACGAAGCTGAACTCGAGCCCGAAAGCCGAACCGTCGCCCGCTAGCCGCTCGACCTGTTCCGCCAGGTGACCCGTCACGAGCCAGACGCGACGGAGGTCCGCCGCTGCGAGCTCCCGTAACAGGACGGCGAGCACCGGCCTCCCGTCGATCGGCAGCACGGGCTTCGGCCAGCGCTCGGTCATCGGGCGGAGGCGCGTTCCTTCCCCCGCCGCCATGACGACGGCATCCATGGCTAGCCGAGCCCGAGTGAACGGACGGACAGGAGGCCGCGCGCGCGATCGGACCTGGCAAGGCTTTTGCGCAGACGACGCTTCAGGTCACGCAACTCCGTGCGGGCAGATCCCGCCGCCTGCCGCGCGGCTTCCGGCGGGCCGTACCGGGCCGCGGTCGCCGCTTGCGCAAAGCTGCTGGCATCGACGCCGAGCCGCTCGGCGACCGTGCCGCCGAGCTCACGGAAGGTCGCCGCTTCTGCAGCGGGGACACGCTGATCGTGCAGGAACTCCGCCAGCTCGCGCGCACAGGCGACGGCGACGCGACGAGGGTCACGCGTCAGGTAGCGAGCCTTGCGGCGTCCCATCTTCAGTAAAACGATCACGGCAGCAACACCGGCGGCGAGGAGAAACAGGAAGAACAGCAGGCTCGGCGTTGCCTTCTTCGGCTCGGGCGTGACAGGACTGCCGATACCGAGAGGAAGGTCCCCCGCCGACCGTGGATTCCGACGCCGAGTGTCATGCGCGATGATTCCGACGGGGTTGCCGCTGCCGAACACTTCCCCGCCCTTGACGATTCCGGCAAGCAGCTTTGCGGCACCTGCCGCGTTGAAGCCGAGCGACGTCGAACTGTAGGTCCCGCTGAGACGCCCGCGACCCGGTGTGGGATCGAACGGGAGCCAGCCGTAACCGCGGAACCACACCTCGACCCATGTGTGGGCATCGTGGTCGGTGACCTGCCAGAAATCATCTTGGTAACGCCCCGGGACGAAACCCGCCGCCACGCGGGCGGGAACCCCGAGGAGCCGCAGCATCAACGCCATCGCGCCGGCGAAGTGCTGGCAGTACCCGGTTTTCGTGTCGATGACGAAGCCGACGAGTGGCGGTAGACCCGGAGTCGCCCCGGGCTGCTGGGAGTACGTGAAGCCGCCGGTCGACCTGAACCACGTCTCGAGCGCGACGGTCGCCGCGTAGGGGGAGCTCGTCTCGCCCGCCACCTGCCGCGCGCGCTCGTACAACTGCGCGTACGGAACGAGCCGTCCCGTCAAGGGTTTCGACAGGCGAGCCTCGCGTCCAGGCGTGCCGAACGGCGGGGCCGTCACTCCGCGCACGAGGTCAAGTTCCCTGCCCGGCTTCGTCAGCGCCGCTGGATATGAAGGTGGGACCCGGACGAGTTGCTGCGGCGTCGGTCGCGGCGCGTAACTCAAGACGGAGTAGTGCTGGCCCCGCTGCAGGCCGCCGATCACGCGAGAGACGCCCTGTCCCTCGTAGGCCGCAGCCTTTCCCAGATCATTGGCGACCGGCATGCTTGCTCCGATCACATGGTTGTCCTCGAGCGCGGCGACCGTGACCTCCTGACGCACGAGATTCGAGCGCTTCCGAGCAGGCGCCGGCGTCAGTTCGCGGCGCTGCCTCGCAGTCTCGGACCATATTTCCTCCAGCCAACGCGTGCCGTCGAATCGGTCGAGCACCGTCGCCCGCCAGTAATACGGCGTGTGCCGCGCGCGGATCGTGAGCACGATCGTTTTCTTCTTCGGGAAACGCACACCGTCGTACCGTGCGTCCCAGATGTACCGGACGCTCACCGACTTCTGTGGATGCGTGTAGAAGTCCCAGTGCTGCCAGTCGAGGAACGCGCTCTTCGCGACGGCCGGCGAGCTCGAAAGGGCCAGTGCCCCGCCGAGCACGGCACCTGCCGCGATCAGCGCGAGCCGACTGGGCCGTTCGGTCATGCCCGCAAGCAGCGCGAGCGCGACGGCGAGGATGGCGAGCCCGCGGCCGAGCTCGTTGCCGCCCGAGAGCAGCGTCGCCGGCCAGCCCGCGGCGACGAAGAAGAGCACTACGGCGAGCAGCGCTCTGCGTGCTGCGATCGCAAGCGCGACCGCAAGAGTGAAGCCGAAGATCGCGATCAGGATGACGGCGTGCATCTTCGGACGCTCCGCCGGGTCGAATGGCACGCGGTAGTCGTAGAAGTCCAGGAAGCCCCGCGAAAACCGGGAGCCGAACGGTCCGAAGAAACCTTCTCCACCGGGCCACACCGCGAACGGAGAGAGGGAGAAGGCGATCCAGGCGGCAAGCAGCGCCGACACCGCTATCGCCACCAGCCTGAGCCACAGCGGGCGCAGCAGCACGGATGCCACGGCGGCGACCGCGAGGACGAACGGGCGACCTCCACCCGACCTCGGCTCCTCGAACCGGAGCCAGTCGACCGCGATCACTAGCGCCGCCACTCCCGAGAGCAACACCGTCTTAAGCATGTGCGCTCTCCGTCGTGGGCTCGCTGGACAGGCAGGCTGCCAGGTCGTCGCCGGCGCGAACCACCGCGACCGCGATGCCCGCGGCTTGCAGGCGCAGCAATGCGGGCTCGGGGCGTCGCGCCGCGCCGTTGAAACTTGCAGGGTCGACGAAGACCATCGACACCTTGCGTCGCGAGAGTGCGCGCTGGATCAGCCTGTCGACGAGCGCGTGCTCGAGTCTCGCCGTCACGACCACCAGCTCGAGTGCCCGCGCGGCAGGGTTGTCCTCTTCGGCGAGCAGGCACGCGACCGAAGTGTCCCCCGTCACCTCGACGGCCGCGAGCAGCTCGAGGGCGCGACGCCAGTCCGCCGCCGGAGAATGCACGTGCTGAACCTCGCGCCGCTCGGAATTGAGCACCAGCACTCCTCGACGTCCGCGTTGTACGTAGGCGTCGAGGATCGACCCCGCCGCGCGCACCTGCACCTCGAAGCTCTCCCCGACGACGGCCCTCGCGTCGGCGTCGAGCACGACCGCGATCTCGTCACGCGGCGAGTCTTCGAGCTCCTTGACCATCAGCTGATTGCGGCGCGCCGTCGAAGGCCAGTGCACGCGGCGCAGGGATTCGCCCTGCTCGTATTCGCGCACGCTGTGCAGCTCGAAGCCGCTGTGCCTGCGCAAGAGCAGACGGTGTCCGTCATGTGAGCGCGTTCCGGACTCGGTGAAGAGCGTTCCGAGTCGCACGAGCCGCGGATACACGAGCAGCGCACCCGGCGCCGGCAACTCCACGATCGCCCGCTCGAGCGCGAAAGGATCGGAAAGCTCGGCACGCACGTCTTCGAATGCGTAGCGTCCACGCGGGACCTTCTCCAGGACATAGCGGACGCTCAGCCGCCGCCCGTTTCGCCTCAGGACATGCCGCTGCTCACCGAGTCGGCCGACCCGCTCGCTCAGCATCACGGACGCGGGCAGCACGTTGCCGGTCGGGTAGAGCTCGGCCACGATCGGCACGTTGTCGCCCTCGATGTGCTCGCGATCGCCCCACCCACGCTTGACTCGAAACGGCCGATCGGACAGGCGCACCCAGATCCAGGCCACCCCGACTACGAGGAGAAGGCCGGTCGCGACCGGGTAGAGAGCCTTGGAGCCGAAGGCCCAGGCGGCCACGTAGACCCCGAAGCCCAGCGCGAAGATCACACGTCCGCGCCGCGTGAGCATCAGTGGTTCTGCCGGTCTCGCTGCCGGGTGCCTGGGTCGCGAGCACCAAGCGATGCAATGGCGCTCGCGCCTCCGGCGCTAGCGAGAGCGCTCGGGCTGGTTTGCCCGAGTGCGACTGAGGACGCGGCAGCGCGCCGCGTGATCGCGGGCCAGGCGCCGGCTGGCGGGGCCGGTAGAGCCACTAGACCGGTACTGGTGTCTTGTCGAGCGTCTCCCGGACGATCTGCTCGCCGGTGAGCCCGGTCGACCGGGCCTCCGGGGCGAGGATCAGACGGTGCCCGAGCACCGCGACCGCTACCGCCTTGATGTCGTCCGGCTCGAGGAAGCTCCGGCGGTCGGCGAGCGCACGTGCCTTCGCAACTCTGAGGATCGCAATCCCTGCGCGAGGGCTGGCGCCGAGATAGAGCCGGGAGTCGCCGCGGGTCGCTCGTAGAAGCGTGACGACGTAGCGGTTGAGGCTCTCCTCGACGAAGATCGCCTTCGCCTCGTCGGCGAGCGCGATCGCATCCGCTGCGTTCGCCACAGGCTCGAGCGCGTCGAGCGGCGGGTCGGCCGTCTGCTCGGTGAGCATCTTCGCCTCCTCGGACAGCGGTGGGTAGCCGATGGCTATGCGCATCGTGAACCGGTCGAGCTGCGCCTCGGGCAGCGGATATGTGCCCTCGTATTCGATCGGATTCTGAGTCGCCATCACCATGAAAGGACGGGCGAGCTGGTTCGTCACACCGTCCGTGGTCACCTGCTGCTCCTGCATGCACTCGAGCAGGGCGGCCTGTGTCTTCGGCGATGCGCGGTTGATCTCGTCGACGAGCAGCAGGTTTGCGAACACAGGCCCCGGCCTGAACTCGAACTCGTTGGAGCGCTGGTTGAAGACGTTGACGCCGGTGACATCCGACGGCAGCAGGTCCGGCGTGAACTGCATGCGCGAGAACGACACGTCCAGTGAGCGCGCGAGCGCCTTGGCAAGCATCGTCTTCCCCACCCCCGGAAAGTCCTCGAGGATCAGATGGCCCTCGCCGACGAGGCAGAGGACGCACAGGCGCAACGTCTCGCCGGGCGCATGCACGACCCGTCCGAGGTTGTCGACGATTGCAGCGATCGTCTCGGCCGCCGTCGCACTCTCGACGCG
>JBBRZA010000088.1:0-13302 GCA_038237145.1 Gaiellales bacterium | reverse complement strand
GATCAACACCATGGTCGACCAGCTCTCGACCTTCGCCGCCGAGGTGACGCGTGTCGCGAAGGAGGTGGGCACCGAAGGAAAGCTCGGCGTCCAGGCGCAGGTCGAAGGCGTCTCCGGAGTGTGGAAGGGCCTCACGGACAACGTGAACCAGCTCGCCGGCACGCTGACGACACAGCTGCGTGCGATCTCCGAGGTCTCTCAGGCGGTGACGCAGGGCGACTTGACGCGCTCGATCGCGGTCGAGGCGGAAGGCGAGGTCGCAGAGCTGAAGAACACGATCAACCAGATGATCGAGAACCTCGCAGAGACAACCCGCGTCAATACGGAGCAGGACTGGCTGAACTCGAACATGGCGCGCTTCACCGGCATGCTCCAGGGCGAGCGCGACCTCGAGACGGTCTCGCGGCTGATCATGTCCGAGCTGACGCCTCTCGTCGGGGCGCAGCACGGCGCGTTCTTCATGATGGTGTCGCCCGACGGAGAGGGAGACGAGTTCGAGCTCCGCCTGCTCTCCACCTACGGCTACAAGCAGCGCAAGAACGTCCCGAACAAGTTCAAGGTCGGCGAGGCTCTCGTCGGCCAGGCCGCTCTCGAGCAGAAGCCGATCCTGGTCACGCAGGCGCCGGACGACTACGTCCGCATCAGCTCGGGCCTCGGCGAGGGAACGCCGATCAACCTGATCGTCCTCCCCGTGCTCTTCGAGGACCAGGTGCTGGCCGTGATCGAGCTCGCCTCGTTCCAGCGCTTCGCCAACGTCCAGCAGGCCTTCCTCGAGCAGTTGTCCGAGTCGATCGGCGTGGTCCTGAACACGATCCAGGCGAACATGCGGACGGAGGAGCTGCTCGCACAGTCGCAGGGGCTGACGCAGGAGCTGCAGAGCCAGTCCGAAGAGCTCCAAGCGCAGCAGGAGGAGCTCCAGCAGACGAACAAGGAGCTCGAGGAGCAGGCTGCCTCTCTCAAGGCGTCGGAAGAGCTGCTGCAGACACAGCAGGAGGAGCTGCAACAGACGAACGAAGAGCTGGAAGAGAAGGCGGAGCTGCTCGAAGAGCAGAACCGGCGCATCGAGATCAAGAACCGCGAGATCGAGCTCGCACGTGCCGCTCTCGAGGAGAAGGCAGAGCAGCTCTCGCTCTCGTCGCGCTACAAGTCCGAGTTTCTCGCGAACATGTCACACGAGCTACGCACGCCGCTGAACTCGCTGCTGATCCTCGCGAAGCTGCTTGGAGAGAACTCAGATGCGAACCTGAACAAGAAGCAGGTCGAGTTCGCGAACACGATCTACGGCGCGGGCTCGGACCTGCTCGACCTGATCAACGACATCCTCGACCTCTCGAAGGTCGAGGCAGGCCGGATGGACGTCAACGTCAGCGACGTCAAGCTGTCCGACCTGCGCGATTTCGTCGAGCGTTCGTTCAGGCCGGTCGCGGAGGACAAGACCCTTGACTTCGAGATCGAGGTACGCGGCGCGAACGTGCCGCCTGCGATCGAGACCGACGAGCAGCGGCTGCAGCAGGTGATCAAGAACCTGCTCTCGAACGCGTTCAAGTTCACGCAGTCGGGCGGAGTCAAGCTGCGGATCGGCGTGGCCGAAGGCCGCCAGTTCGCCAGCGAGGCACTGTCACGAGCCGAGGCGGTGCTCGAGTTCACGGTCGAGGACACCGGCGTCGGCATCGCGCACGACAAGCTCCGATTGATCTTCGAGGCCTTCCAGCAGGCGGACGGGACGACGAGCCGCCGCTACGGCGGCACCGGCCTCGGGCTCTCGATCAGCCGCGAGATTGCGCGCCTGCTCGGCGGCGAAATCCACGTGGAGAGTGAAGTGGGCAGAGGCAGCACGTTCACGCTCTTCCTGCCGGCCACGTTCCGGTCCGTCGAGCACCCGCAGGTCGAAGAGGCCGTGGTGTTCCCGGACGAGGGGAACGGAGGCGGCCCGCCCGTATTGGCCTCCGAGGCGCCCGAGCTCGACCCGGCTCTCCTCCTGCCGAGTGACGTCCGGGACGATCGCGACGACATCCAGGACGGAGACCGCGTCGTGCTGATCGTCGAGGACGATCCCGATCTCGCCCGGACCGAGCTCGAAGTCGCGAGGGACCGTGGCTTCAAGGGAATCGTCGCCATTCGGGGCGACTCGGGCCTCGCGCTTGCGCACGAGTTCAAGCCCGACGCGATCATCCTCGACATGAAGCTGCCGGTGATGGACGGCTGGACCGTGCTCGATCGCCTGAAGCACCATCCGGAGACGCGCCACATTCCGGTGCACATCGTCTCTGCCGGCGACGGCCGCCAGAATGCGCTCAAGGCCGGCGCGGTCGCATTCCTCGAGAAGCCGATCTCGAAGGAGGGCCTCGAGAACACCTTCGGCGAGATCCGCAGCTTCATCGACCGCGGCCTCAAGCGGCTGCTCGTGGTCGAGGACGACGACTCACAGCGGCAGGCCGTAGTCGAGCTGATCGGCAGCGACGAGGACGTCGACGTGACCGCGGTCGGCTCCGGCGAAGCTGCGCTCGAGGCGCTCGACCTCGAGCGCTTCGACTGCATGGTGCTCGACCTCAAGCTTCCCGACATGGGCGGCTTCACGTTGCTCGAGAAGCTCAAAGAGGACGAGCGTCACTCGTCGATTCCGGTGATCATCTACACCGGGAAGGAGCTCACGCGCAGCGAGGAGACGAAGCTGAAGAAGTTCGCGAAGTCGATCGTCGTCAAGGACGCGAGTTCGCCCGAGCGGCTCCTCGACGAAACGTCGCTCTTCCTCCACCGGGTCGAGCGGAAACTGCCGAAGGAAAAGCGCCGGATGCTGGAACAGCTGCATTCGGCTGACGAGGTGCTCAAGCAGAGGAAGATCCTCATCGTCGACGACGACGTGCGGAACGTCTTTGCTCTGACGAGCGCGCTCGAGTCCCACGGCATGGAGGTGCTCTACGCCGAGAACGGGGAGGACGGCATCGAACTCCTGCGGCAACATCCGGAGGTCGACCTCGTCCTGATGGACATCATGATGCCGGGCATGGACGGCTACGAGACGATGCGGGTCATCCGCGCCGATGAGTCGTTCAAGCAGCTTCCGATCATTTCCCTCACAGCGAAGGCGATGAAAGGCGACCGCGAGAAGTCGATCACCTCGGGTGCCTCCGACTACATCACGAAGCCGGTGGACACCGACCAACTCCTTTCGCTGATGCGAGTCTGGCTGTACAAGTAGAGAGTGCCCCTGCCAGTGATGCCGTCGAGTTTCTGGGTCGCGAGCACCAAGCCAGAGGCCGCACTCGCCCGCGGCCATGGCTGGTTGCCTTGGCAAGGGCGAGGGTGGAATCTGGCGCCGCGTGATCGCGGGCCAGAAACCGACGCGCATTGCTGGCAGGGGCACTAATGAGTTCTTCGGTCGGGACCTCCCGGGAACCGGCGGGTGTGAGCAAACACCCGCCGGCCCGCGACGACCTCGAAGACATCGAGCTCTCCCTGCTCCTGGAGGGAATGTTCCGCCAGTACGGGTTCGACTTCCGGGAGTACGCCCCAGCCTCGCTGAGGCGCCGTGTCTGGCGGCGCGTCTTCGCGGAGGGGCTCGAGACGATCTCGGCCCTGCAGGACAAGCTCCTCCACGACCCCGCCTGCATGGAGCGACTGCTGCTCGACCTCTCCATCAACGTGACCGCGATGTTTCGCGACCCAGGGTTCTACATCGCATTTCGGGAGAAGGTCGTTCCGGCCCTCCGCACGTATCCGTTCACCCGGATCTGGGTGGCAGGCTGCTCGACCGGCGAGGAGGTCTACTCGCTCGCGATCCTGCTGCAGGAGGAGCAAGTCTACGACCGGACACGCATCTACGCGACGGACATCAACGAATCCGTCCTCGAACGCGCGCGATCGGGCGTGTTTCCGCTCGACAAGATGCGCGAATACACACAGAACTACATCAAGGCCGGCGGGGCCCGGGCCTTTTCCGAGTACTACCTCGCGAAGTACGACGGCGCGCAGTTCCAGCGCTCGCTGATCGAGAACGTCGTCTTCGCCCAGCACAACCTCGTCTCGGACCGATCGTTCAACGAGTTCAACGTGATCATCTGCCGGAACGTGATGATCTACTTCGACCGCGCGTTGCAGGACCGCGTGCACCGGCTCTTCTTCGACAGCCTGGTCACATTCGGCGTGCTCGGGCTGGGGCACAAGGAGTCGATCCGCTTCAGTCCGCACGAAACGGGCTATGAGGAGCTCGACGCGAGCGAGAAGCTCTACCGCAAGATCGACTGATGTACGACCTCGTCTGCATCGGCGCATCGTGGGGCGGGTTGAGAGCGGTTGGCCAAGTGCTGGCCGCGCTGCCTGAGGATTTCGACCTGCCCATCGCAATTGCGCAACACCGCCATCCCGACTCACAGGCGGAAATACTCGTAGAGCTGCTGCAGACAAAAACCAACCGACCCGTGCTCGATGTCGAGGACAAGATGTCGATCGCGCCGCGCCACGTCTACATCGCGCCGCCGAACTACCACCTGCTGGTCGAGCCGGGCTCGTTCGCGCTTTCGGTCGACGAGCACATCCAGTTCGCGCGGCCCTCGATCGACGTTCTGTTCGAGACAGCCACCCACGCATACGGAGCCGGCGTGATCGGGATCATCCTCACCGGCGCAAACGCGGACGGGGCTCTCGGCCTGGCCAGGATCAAGAACGCCGGCGGCGTGGCCTTGATCCAGGACCCGCTCGGCGCCGCCCGCCGGACCATGCCGGATGCCGCAATCGCCGCGACCGTGGCCGACGCGATCTTGCCCGTGGAAGCGATCGGGAACTTCATCTACGGATTGTGGGTCCAGCCGGCAACCGTTACGGCCGAAGCGCGATGACCAACATCCTGCTCGTCGACGACCGTCCCGAGAACCTGCTCGCGCTGGAGGCCATCCTCGAGCCGCTCGAGCAGAACCTGCTCTACGCCCATTCCGGAGAAGAGGCGCTTCGTCAGCTCCTGCTCCACGAGGTCGCGATCATCCTGCTCGATGTCCAGATGCCATTGCTCGACGGCTTCGAGACGGCGAAGTTGATCAAGCAGCGCGAGCGCACGAAATACATCCCGATCATCTTCGTCACCGCGATTTCCAAGGACGAGGAGCACGTCTTCCGCGGCTACTCGGCGGGCGCGGTCGACTACGTCTTCAAGCCTTTCAGCCCGGACGTGCTGCGCTCGAAGGTCGCGGTGTTCATCGAGCTGCACGAGAAGACGGAGCAGCTCGGGCAGCAGGCCGAGCTGCTGAAAGAGCAGGAGCTGGCCGAACTCCGCCGCGAGAGCGAGGAACGCTACCGGTTCCTCGCCGAAGCGCAGCCCGACCAGATCTGGACCGCGATGCCGAACGGCGAGCTCGACTACGTGAACCAGCGCGTGCTCGACTACTTCGACACGTCGTTCTCGGAGCACGTCGCCGACGGTTGGATCCACGTCACTCATCCCGAAGATCTTCCGCGCACGCTGGAGATCTGGCAGCAGGCGCTCGAGACCGGGAGCCCGTACGAGAACGAGCTCCGCCTTCGCCGGGCTGCAGACGAGTCGTATCGCTGGCACTTGACGCGCGCGGTGCCGATGCGCGACCGCCGCGGCGAGATCGTGAAGTGGTTCGGCTCCAACACGGACATTGACGACCGTAAGAGCGCTGAAGAAGCGCAGCGGTTCCTCGTCGAAGCGGGCGCAACGCTTGGCAGTTCGCTCGACTACCGCACCACGCTGGCGGCGGTCGCCAAGATGGCCGTGCCGCGGATCGCGGACTGGGCGCGCGTGGACATCGTCGAGGACGGGAAACTGCGCACCCTCGCCGTCGCACACGTAGACGAGCGCAAGATCGAGCTTGCGCTCGAGCTGGGCCGCCGGTATCCGGAGGATCCCGACGCCGCTCAGGGCCCGCCGCTGGTCCTGCGCACAGGTGAGAGCGAGCTCGTGACGGAGATCTCCGAGGAAAGGCTGTCCGAGCTCGCCGTGGACGACCTTCACCTCGAGCTCGTCCGCGAACTGGGCTTCCAGAGCTACATGGGCGTGCCGCTCGCGGCCCGAGAGCGCGCGCTGGGAGTGATCTCGTTCGTCGCGGCGGAGTCCGGCCGACGTTATGGGCCGGCCGACCTTGCGCTGGCGGAAGAGCTCGCACGCCGGGCGTCGACTGCGATCGAGAACGCGCAGCTCTACCGCGAAGTCGAGGAGCGCGCGCAGGCCGCGCGCGTGCTCGAGACCGTCGCTGACGGCGTGTTCCTCGTCGACGTCGAAGGAATCGTGCGCCTCTGGAACCGTGCGGCCGAGGCGATCACCAAGCTCGCGCGCACCGAGGTGGTGGGCCGCCGGGCCGACGAGGTGCTACCGGCCTGGGACGATCTCTCGGTTCGCATTCCCGTGGCCGGTGCGCCCGGGCCCGCAACAGCCACAACCTTCCCGCTGGAGCTCGACGGGGAAGAGCGCTGGCTTTCGATCTCGGGAGTCGGCTTCGACGAAGGAACTGTGTACGCGTTCCGCGACCTGACCGAGGAGCGCGCGCTCGAGCAGATTCGTCAGGACCTCGTCTCGACCGTGTCGCACGAGCTACGCACGCCCCTCGCCGCGATCTACGGTTCGGCGCTGACGCTCTCGCGCAAGGATCTCCAGCTCGAGGAGGTCATGCACAAGAAGCTCCTCGAGGTCATCGTCGAAGAGGCCACCCGCCTGGCCGACATCGTGAACGACCTCCTGCTCGCCAGCCAGCTCGACGCCGACCGGCTCGAGATGCATATCGAGCCGTGCGATGCGCATGCACTCGCTGCCAGTGTGCTCGACGCCGCGCGCACCCACCTGCCGGAAGGTCTGCAGGTCAGTCTCGAGTCCGGACAGGAGGACGTTCCGCCGGTCGTTGCGGACGAAGGCCAGCTCCGGCAGGTTCTGACCAACCTGATTGACAACGCGGTCAAGTACTCACCTGACGGCGGGGACGTGCGCGTCCGCCTGGAGCCTGCCGGCAAGTACGTGCGGTTCACCGTCGCCGACGAGGGGCTCGGCATCCCGCCCGCCGAGCAGGGCCGCATCTTCGAGAAGTTTTACCGGATCGATCCCGACATGGCCGGCGGAATCGGGGGCACCGGGCTGGGCCTCTACATCTCCCGCGAGCTCGTCCGCCGCGTGCATGGGAGAATCTGGGTCGAGGCCAACAACAGGCGCGGCTCGGTCTTCCATGTGGAGATTCCGGCGGCTTCCGAGCCTTCTGCGGGCCAAAAGAAACGTAAAAGGGCTAAAGCAAGCGCCTAATGAGGCGTCGACTCGGCGACGCCGCAGAGAGGCCGCGCGGGCTTTGCCCGGGCGGCCGTCCTCAAAGAGTGTGGTTAACCGTATTCGGCAAGGGGCTCGGACGGACGACACTGTGGGCATGACAGTTCTCATCGTCGACGACCATCCCAGCTTCCGGGCCAGTGCCCGGACGCTCCTCGAAGCGGAGGGGTATGAGATCGTCGGCGAAGCCGAGAACGGGGCCGCGGCTCTGCAAGCCGTGAAAGAGTTAAAGCCCGACCTCGTTCTCCTCGACGTGCAACTTCCGGACATCGACGGCTTTCAGGTCGCCGAGCAGCTGCGCCAGCTCGCAGACCGGCCGGTGGTCGTCCTCACGTCGAGCCGTGACAGTGCCGACTACGGTCGCTGCATCCAGGTTTGCGGCGCCAGCGGCTTCGTCCCGAAGGCTGAGCTGTCCGGAGCCGCGATTGCGGCTCTTCTTATCGCGTGACCCTCGCACGGCGGCCCTGGCTCTACTTCGGGCCGGCTGCGCTCGTCGCGGGTGCGATCGCCGTCGCGCTCGTACTCACGAGTGATCACGAGCCCCACCCTGCTGTCGCAACCGCGCTCGGACTGTTCGTCAGCTGGTCGTTCATCTTCGCCGGCCTGATCGGCTGGACGCGGCGTCCCAAGAACAAGACGGGGATGCTGATGGTCGCCGTCGGCTTCGGCGTCTTCGTCGGCAGCCTCGGCGAGGCGAACTACTCCGTTCCGTACACGCTCGGCGCGCTCCTCGGAAGCCTGTTCATCGCCATGTTCATCCACCTCCTGCTCGCACATCCGAGCGGCGAGCTGATCAGCCGGAAGGTACGGGCGCTGGTAACCGCAGGGTACGTGACGGCTTTCGTCGCACCGCTGTTGGACTCGATGTTTCCGGAGCGGGAGACGTGCAAGCCGCACGCCTGCCCGGACAACCTCGTCTTCGTGTCGCACAACAGCGCTGCGCACTGGGCACAGACGGCCTTGTGGACCGCGGCCTCGGTGGCCTTGTTCCTGGCAACGTTTGCGCTTCTCGTCGGCCGCTGGCGACGCGCCACGCCGGCACGGCGACGCATCCTTCGTCCCGTCTACCTCGCCGGCGGCCTGAGCGTCGTCCTGCTCGCAATCGGCTTCATTGTGACGCCGTTCTCCGGCTTCGGCGGCACACTCGTGAGCGTCGCGCTGATCGTGACATTCACGGCTGTCCCGTTCCTCTTCCTCGCGGGCCTGCTCGGCACGACGATGGCGCGAGGCGCCGGGCTTGGCACCATCTTCAGCGCGGTGCCCGAGCGGGCGAGCCCGGGCGAAGTGCAGGAAGGCCTGCGACAGGCGTTGCGCGACGACACGGCACAGGTCGCGTACTGGTACGACGAAGGCCGGCATTACGTCGACGTCGACGGCAACCGCTTCGAACTTCCACGCGACACGCGCCAGCGCGTCGTCACGCGGCTCGACTATGCCGACGAGCCGGTCGCCGCCATCGTCCACGATGCAGCACTCCGCGAGGAGCCCGAGCTGCTCGACGGGATCGCGAACGCAGCGCGGATCGCCCTCGAGCGAGACAAGCTGTTGGTGGAAGTGCGCGCCCGCGCACAGCGCTACTTCGCGCTCTTGCAGGCCATGCCCGACTTGATGTTCCGCATCTCCCGGGAAGGGTCGTATCTCTCCTACAACGCGCCCAACCCACGCGATCTCGTCGAGCACGACGTCGTCGGCAAAACCCTTTGGGACCGCCTGCCCCGCGACCTCGCCGACCGCGTGCTGGCCGCGGGACGAGCTGCGCTCGCCGGACATCCCGGCGTGATCGAGTACGCGCTCGACTTCGAAGAGGGCATGCGGCACTACGAGGGACGCTTCGCCGCCAGCGGCGACGAGGAGTTCCTGATGATCGTTCGCGACATCACGGAGCGAAAACAGCAGCAGCAGGAGCTCGAGGCGTCGCGCCAGCGCATCGTCGCTGCGGGCGACGATGCGCGCAGGAAGCTCGAGCGGAACCTCCACGACGGCGCGCAGCAGCGACTCGTCTCGATCTCGCTGTCTTTGCGGCTGGCGCAGGGCCGGCTCGAGAAGGACCCGGCAGGGGCGCAGGAGGTGCTCGAGGCGTCGCGAGAAGAACTGGCACGAGCGCTGGAAGAACTGCGCGAGCTCGCCCGCGGGATCCACCCGGCAGTGCTCACGGACCGCGGGCTCGAGGCCGCGCTCGAGTCGCTCGCGTCTCGCGCGCCCCTTCCCGTCGAGATCGACGGCCTACAGGCGAGCCTGCCAGCTCCGGTCGAAGCGGCCGCCTACTACGTCGTCTCGGAGGCGCTTGCAAACGTGACGAAATACGCCCAGGCTTCCTCGGTCAAGGTGACGGTGGAACAGGCCAACGGGTGCGCGCTCGTCGAGGTGGCCGATGACGGTGTGGGCGGCGCGGATCCCACGCGCGGCTCCGGCCTGCGCGGCTTGGCCGACCGCCTCGCCTCTCTAAACGGCAAGCTTGCGATCGACAGCCCCCCGGGCGCGGGAACCCGTGTTCGGGCCGAGATCCCGCTGGAGTAGGCTCTGACCCCAAATCTCCCCCATGGAACGGTCACACTCGTCTTCACAGATCTCGAGGGCTCCACTCAGCTCGTCCGCCGGCTTGGCGACGGCTACGCGACGGTGCTCTCGGATCACCGGCGTCTCTTCCGCGAAGCGGTGGAGAGCTACGCAGGACAGGTCGTCGACCATCGCGGCGACGAGTTCTTTGTCGTCTTCGAGGACGCCGGCCGGGCAGCCCGGGCCGTTTCTGCGGCGCAGCGGGCGTTCGCCGCTCATGCGTGGCCGGAGGGAGTCGAGCTGCGTGTCCGGATGGGCCTTCACACAGGGGAGCCGACAATGCGCGACGGCGCGTACTACGGCCTGGACGTCCATCAGGCGGCGCGGATCGCGCAGGCCGGCAGCGGCGGGCAGGTCCTGCTCTCTCAGCGAACTCGGGACGCCCTCGATTCGTCGCACGAGCTCGCCGATCTGGGCGAGCACGAGTTGGCCGGGCTCGGCGAGCCGGTGCGCCTCTTCCAGCTCAACATCCCGGGCCTGTCCGCGCGTTTTCCACCGCTCAGCACGGCGCGGAAGGGGTTTCGCGGCTTGCGTGTAGTGCTCGCCGACGACTCCGTCCTGCTCCGCGAGGGGATTGCGCGCCTGCTCGAGGACGCCGGCTTCGAGATCGTCGCCCAGAGCGGGACGGCCGAGGATCTCCTTCGCCACGTCGGCATGCACAAGCCCGACGTCGCCCTGATCGACATCCGGATGCCGCCCACGCAGACCGACGAGGGCTTGCGCGCTGCAAAGGAGATTCGCGAGCGCTGGCCGGACACCGGTGTGCTCGTTCTCTCGCAGTACGTCGAGCCCGCCTACGCAATGGAGCTGCTCGGCGAGAACGCCGAAGGCGTCGGCTATCTGCTCAAGGACCGCGTCTCCGACGTGGATGAATTCGCGGCCGCAGTCCGACGGGTCGCCGAGGGCGGATCGGCGCTCGACCCAACCGTCGTGTCGCAGCTCGTCGGCCGCCGCAGACGTGACGATCCGCTGGACGAGTTGACGCCTCGCGAACGCGAGGTGCTCGGGCTGATGGCGGAGGGCCGCTCGAACCAGGCAGTCGCGGAGAAGCTCGTGATCACGCTACGCGCGGTCGAGAAGCACGTGACGAGCATCTTCTCGAAGCTCCGCCTGCCGGCGACTGCCGAGGATCACCGCCGCGTGCTCGCCGTCCTTACGTACCTCAGCTCCTCCTCGAAGTAGGGCGCCCCCACCTCGTTCCGGGCGGCTTCTGCCCCTTCCGGGTGCGGTTTTCCGCCTGCGAAAACGCCTGCGAGCCGCATTTTCGCTCCGACGCTCCGCTGCGATTGTGAGCTCACCCCCAAGCGAAGGAGCTAAGTCCAAATGTCACCCCTGAAGCGCTCAAACAACATCGCGGCCCGCATGGGCCGCTGGAGCGCAAGCCACTGGAAGACCGCAGTCTTCGGCTGGCTCGCGTTCGTCGTTGCCGCGCTGTTCATCGGCAACTTCGTCGGCACCAAGAACATCGAGACTGCGGATGCAAACGTGGGCCAGGCACACAAGGCCGATCAGATTCTCAAGCACGCATTCCCGCAGATCGACCCGCAGACCGAGCTAGTACTCGTTCAGAGCTCGAGCAAGACAGTGCAGGATCCCGCCTTCCGCGCGACGGTCAAGGACGTCGAGCGCACGATCGCCGGCAACTCGGCGATCAAGAACGTTCGCTCGCCGCTCGACCCCGCGAATGCCGACCAGGTCTCCAAGGACGGCCGCTCGGCCATGGTCCTCTGGGACATGAAGGGCACCTACGAGGACGCCAAGCCGAAGATCGACGGAATCGTCTCCGCCGTGGGCCAGGCGGCTGACCGGCATCCTGAGTTCTACGTCGAGGAGGCCGGCTCGGTCAGTTCCGGAAAGGCGCTCGACAAGATGTTCTCCGACCAGCTCAAGCTGGCCGGCGAACGTTCAATCCCGATCACGGTCATCGTCTTGCTGCTCGTCTTCGGCGCACTCGTGGCCGTCGGCGTGCCGCTGCTGCTCGCGCTCTCAGGCGTCATGGCAACGATCGGCCTCGTCGCACTCCCGAGCCACATCGTGCCGATGGATCAGAACGTGTCGGCAGTGATCCTGCTCGTCGGGCTCGCGGTGGGCGTGGACTACGCGCTCTTCTATCTAAAGCGCGAGCGTGAGGAACGGGCGGCGGGCAGAAGCCCGCGGGCCGCACTCGAAGCCGCAGCCGCAACGTCGGGCCGCTCGGTGCTGATCTCGGGCATCACGGTGATGGTCGCAATGGCCGGGATGATGTTCTCCGGCGAGAAGGCCTATCTGGGCTTTGGCATCGCCACGATGATGGTCGTCGGAATCGCGATGCTCGGCTCGCTCACCGTGCTGCCTGCGCTGCTGTCGCGGCTCGGCGACAAGGTCGAGAAAGGCAAGATCCCGTTCCTGCACCGGTTGCGGCGCGAAAGCGGCGAGAACCGGTTCTGGAAGGCCATCCTGACGCCCGTGCTGCGGCGGCCTGTCGTCGCCGCGGCCATCTCGGGCGGCGTCCTGCTCGTCCTAGCCGCACCGGTTCTGCAGCTCCATACCGCACAGAGCGGCCTGGACGCGATGCCGAACAGCGCACCGACCGTCGGCACGATGAAGAAGATCGAGAAGGCGTTCTCGAACGGCGACCTGTCCCCGGCGATCGTGGCGATCGAGGCGAACACCGACTCGGCCGCAACAAAGCAAGCGATCTCGGAGCTGAAGTCGCAGGCGATCGCGAGCGGGCAGATGCACGGCCCGGTCGTCGTCGAGGTGAATCCGTCCCACACCGTCGCGCGGGTCTCGATTCCGCTCGCCGGCAAGGGCACGGACTCCGTGTCCAACGCGGCGCTCGACACGCTGCGGAACACGGTCCTGCCCGCCACGGTCGGCAAGGTGTCCGGCGCGACCTACGCGGTGACCGGGCCAACGGCCCAGTCCGCGGACGAGAATGCGCTGCTGAAGCAGAAGGCACCGATCGTGTTCGGCTTCGTCCTCGTCTTCGCGTTCGGCCTGCTCCTCGTCTCGTTCCGGTCGATCGTGATCGCGGTGAAGGCCATCGTGCTCAACCTGCTCTCCGTCGGCGCGGCGTACGGCGTGCTTGTCGCCCTCTTCCAGTGGGGCTGGGGCGAGAGCTTCCTCGGCTTCCAATCGAACGGCGGCATCGCGTCGTGGTTGCCGATCTTCATGTTCGTCATCCTGTTCGGCCTCTCGATGGACTACCACGTGTTCATCCTGAGCCGAGTGCGGGAGGCTTACGACCGCGGACTGAAGACCGAAGACGCAGTGGCGCACGGCATCACCACCACGGCCGGCGTCGTCTCGAGCGCTGCGCTCGTGATGGTCGGCGTGTTCGCAGTGTTCGCGTTGATGCCGATCCTGGACATGAAGGAGATGGGCATCGGCCTCGCCGCGGCGGTCCTGATCGACGCGACGATCGTCCGGGCAGTCCTGCTCCCGGCAACGATGAAGCTGCTGGGCGATGCGAACTGGTACCTGCCGCGGTGGCTCGAGTGGCT
>JBBRZA010000087.1:0-13373 GCA_038237145.1 Gaiellales bacterium | reverse complement strand
GCGCCGACGATGTTCACGTAGACCATGCCGGCGTCGATCCGGTCCGCGACGCGCTCGGCCTGGTCCAGGTCGTTCGTCATCACGTATGAGCCGAGTCCGAACGGCGTGTCGTTTGCGAGCGCGACCGCCTCCTCCTCCGACGTCACGCGATAGACCTGCGCGACCGGGCCGAACAGTTCTTCACGGTAGATGTCGTTCTCCGGCGTGATGTCCGTCAGCACCGTCGGCTCGAAGAAGTTGCCGTTGCGCTTGCCGCCGGCGACCACCGTCGCGCCTTGCTCGACCGCGCGCCGGACCTGATCCTCGAGGCGGTCGGCCGCGACCTGAGAGGACAGCGGCCCGCACTCCGTCTCGCGCTCGCGCGGATCGCCTTGCTTCACGGCGGTGAGCGCGGCGGTGAACTTCTCGAGGAACGGCTCGTAGAGCTCGTCGATCACGATCAGTCGTTTGGCGCCGTTGCACGATTGGCCCGCGTTGTCGATTCGCGCGGCGACGGCGTCCTCGACCGTCTTGTCGAGGTTGTCGGTGCCAAGGACGATGAACGGGTCGGAGCCGCCGAGCTCGAGAACGACCTTCGTCAGATGCCGGCCGGCGATCTCGGCGACGGCGGCGCCGGCGCGCTCGGAGCCGGTGACGGAGACGCCGCGGACGCGCGGATCGGCGATTACCCACTCGATCTGCCCGTTCGTGGCGTAGATGTTCACGTATGCGCCGTCGGGGAAGCCCGCGTCGGCGAACATCTGCGCCATCGCCTCAGCCGACTGCGGGCACTGGGGAGCGTGCTTCAAGAGGACCGTGTTGCCGATGATCAGGTTCGGCGCTGCGAAGCGTGCAACTTGGTAGTAGGGAAAGTTCCACGGCATGATCCCCAGCAGCACGCCCAGCGAGCTGCGGCGGACGACGGCCGACCCCTGACCCTTGAGGAGCTCGATCGGCTCGTCCGCCAACAGGGCTTCCGCATTGTCGGCGTAGAACTCGTAGATCGACGCGCAGAAGTCGACCTCGCCCCGCGCCTGACCGACCGGCTTGCCCATCTCGGCGACGATGATCTCCGCGAGTTCCTTTCGCCGTTCCGAGTACAGCTCGCCGACGCGCCGCACAAGCGAGGCGCGATCGGCGACAGTCGCAGCTTTCGACCATTCCCGGTGCGCCCGGTCGGCGCGGGCGACCGCGTCCCGCAGCTCGTCGTCGGTGATCGTCGGGTACTCCTTGACCGTTTCGCCGGTCGCGGGGTCGACAACTGCGTACATGCTCGTCACTTCGCTCCTCCGTCGGTTGGACTGAGGCGACTCTAATGCGTTCGAGTCGGCACGATGATGTCGAGCGACCGCCGGCTTCACGAGCGGCGCCTGATCGAAGAGATCCTCGGCGAGCGGTACGAGCCGCACATGTCGGAACGGAGCCCGGATGCACCCGAGGAGGATCCGAGCACGATCGAGGCGCGGAAGCGGGCCGACGCGCTCGGTCGCAGTCGTCATCAGTGGTCTTAGCACTAGGTTTGGGTCAAGGCGCCACGCCCCTAGGCTGGACGACCTGCCTCTCATCCGCGCCCGCCGCTGCGCCGTAGGTAGGCCGCTGAGACTCCCGCCTGCCCGAGTGTGCGGGAATGTCGCCTGAGGTCAGGTACTTCGGGCAGCGAAGAGCTGCCACTCTCCGGGCACGCCCCGAAGGACGTGCTCACCGCGATCCTCGAACTCGATTCCCGATCCGGCCACGAGGTCCTTCACCGTGCGGGATGCGAGAACCTCCGATGGACCGGCCAACCCGCAGATCCGCGAGCCGATGTTGACGGCCAGACCACCCAGCTTATTGTCGATCACCTCGCACTCACCCATGTGCAAGCCCGCACGCACCTCGATGCCGAGCGTCTCGGCCGAATCGACGATCGCCTTGGCACATCTCAGAGCCCGAACCGGCCCGTCGAAGGTCGCGAAGAAGCCATCCCCGGCAGTGTCCATCTCCTTCCCCCTGTAGCGGGCAAGGAGCGCGCGAACGCTCGCCTGATGCGCGTGAACCAGTTCCCGCCATCGCCGGTCGCCGAGCTCCGCCGCCTTCTCTGTCGAGCGCACGACGTCGGTGAAGAGCACCGTCGCCAGCACCCGGTCGAAGTCCGCCTCCTCCTCGCGAACCTCGGCGAGGAACGTCCCGACGACCCTTGCGATCGCCTGAGATCCCCAGTACCAGTGGTACCGGTCGTTCCCAGCCAGCTCCGTGAGTCTCGCACCGGGGATGTGGTCTCGGAGGTACTGCCCCGCGTCCGGCGAGGTCACGCTGGTTCCGTGCACATCCTGAAGGATGAGTGCCGGCACGTGGACGGACGACAAGACGCTGAGCACATCCGTGTCGAGGTAGCGCCTGATCTCGGCGACGTACGCGCCCGGTGCGACGGACGCCCGGACATACCGGCGGAACCACTCGTGATCGCGCCCGCCGATCCAGGGCTCCTCGCCCCAGGCGGAGCCGGTCCAGCGGGCATACATGGTCTCGATCCGCTCCTCCCACTCTTCCGGCGTCGGCATCCAGGGCGTCTCGGGTGTCGTTGCGTATGCAACGAAGGCGTCGGCCAGGATCAGCGCAGACGCGCGGTCCGGATACGCGGCTGCCCATAGCGTCGCGATTAAGGCGCAGTCCCACGTCCCGAAGACAGCGGCCCGCTGGGAGCCGAGCTCGTCCATCACGACGAGGATGTCGTCGGCAAACACCTCGAAGGGCGGGATGTCCGTCGGCGAGAAGCGGTCCGAGCAGCCAAAGCCCCTGCGATCCATGACGATCAGTCGGGCGTGGCGCGCGAGCGCTCGAAGCAACCCGGCGAGGCTGGGACTCTCCCAGTTCAGGTCGACGTGAGAGCACCTCCCCTGGAGATAGACAAGATCGACGGGCCCTTGTCCTATCACCTGGTATGCAAGCGCGACGTTCCCGTTCCACGCATAGCGCGTCTCCGGAGGCCCCATAGGGTGATTCTCCACCCTTGTGGTGCTCGAGATCGAGTTCAGCAAGCGATTGACTCGCCGAAGGGCTGCGCCCGCTACTCGCACTGCCAGTCGAGTACGTGCTTGCGACGCACGCGTGTCGGGTGCCTCTGGCGTGACGGTCAAGCTACGGAGCAGCTACCTGGCCCAGTGTGCGTAAATGTTCCCTGACGACGCCCGTACGAGGGATTGGTGAAATGGTTGGCGGGACGACTAGGTAAGAGCCGTGCGGAAACTACTTAGGCGGGCTTTTGCTCTTTTGGCCGGCGCGCCACCTGATGATCTGAGCCCGGCGACGCTTAATCGCTTGAATGGGCTGTTCGTCGCCATCTGCGCCGTCGCGACGGCAGTGTCCGTCGTGGCGCTGGTCTTTCTCTTGCGTTGACGCATTCAGCCAGGAGGTGCAAGAGCCTCGTCTGGGCGAGGGTCCTCTCGCCCGAGCAGCGCAGGCGACGCAGCGCGACGCGCGCGGGCGGCCCCGCTTTACTGCCAGAATGAGGTCGAACTCCTTGGATGCTCGGTGTTGTGACGCTCCCAAGTTCATTTCCGTCGGACCGGCATTGAGCTAGCGCGCGCCTGGAAGACCGACCTCCGGGTTTTCTTCCTGAGCTGCTCTCTCACGTCGGCTGAAGTCGGCTCAGGTTATGAGACGTGCGTTGCTAAGTCAGGCAACGTCAGAAATCGCATGCCTTGGCGATGCTCGGTCAGCTTGGGTGAGCTCAGATCAGCTCAGCTGGGCAAAGGTTGGGCAAAAGTCGGCAACTATCCCATCTCTGTAGAAGTGGCGATCCGCACAACCGGCAGCGTGAGGAGGGTCTACTTGGTGTAGTAGAGCCGCGAGATGACGTACTCGACGTAGCGGAAGATCGAGTCCAGGGTGCTGAAAATCTCTCGTCCCTGGATCGTTTCGTCGAAGGAGACGCCTGGCTCCACGTGCATCTCAAGGGCTGCGTTGATAGGCCGAGCGAGGAAGCCCATGACTGGTGTGCCGTCCTTTATCTCCAGTCCCTCAGACGTGAACAGGAACTCGGTCTCGGCGTTGGTTACCCCGACGAAGCCCGTGGCGTGGCTGACGGCCGTGGGGATGAGCGTCTTATGCTTGTCCTTGTTGGAGAGCAGTTGGAGATCAGCGAGGGCATGGGAGTGCGCTCCGTCTTCCCAAAGGTACGGCTGCGCTTCCTCGATGACTGTCCGATGCGGTTTCGACACACCGGAGATTTGCGGTGGAGACAGAACTTGGTATTCACACCGGTCCTTGTAGATGGGGAAGCAGGTTCGGTTGTTGCGTTTACTCGGACGGCTGAGGTTCCAGACGGCGTAGTCGAGCGCGTTCCGCATGTTCTGGATGGCGTCTCCGATGATCGGTCCCCACTCGGGAGGCGGGAAGCTGCGAACCTCAGCAAAGACCGTCACCTCGATCGCTTGTCCCGCGCGGTCTTTCTTCTCGGACCGGAATCCATACGGGCGTTTTGCCTGCCTGGTCTTGGATTCCCTGCGAAGTCGGTCCACATGTTCATTGGCCCTGCTGAGCTTGAGTTTGATTTCGGTGAGGTCTAGCTGTGCCACCCGCTAACCTCATCACGGATGACCGACAAACCACAAGAGCCGACGCAGAAAACGCCCAAGGGATTAGAGATTCCCGTGCCGAAGCGCAAGGAACTCATGGACGCTTTCCGCAAGATCGTCGTGCCAGTAAAAAAGCAGCCCTAGACCGTTCGTTCAGCGGCGGTTTCGATCAGTTCGCGGAACATTCTGTTTCCGTCCTCTCGGCGGTTGTAGCGCCACGTCCACTCGTTCAAGTAGCCCTGCAGCCACTTGTGCGACACCGCGTGATGCGCTCCACGCACACCCGTTTTGAACAGGCCGAAGAACCCGTCAATGGTCTGCGTATGTACGTCACCGTCCACGTAGACCCGGGCGTGATGCTTGATCCGGCGATGGGTGTATCCGGTCTTGCCGAGCCGTTCGTAGCCTTTCCATTCGTCGGTGAAGATCATGGAACCGGGCAGGATGAACTCGCGTACCTTGGCGTTCAGAATCGGACCGCGACTATTGGGCACGACCTCGGCGCGGATACGTCCGCTCCGCTCGACCGCTCCAAAGACGATGGCTTTGCGGTTCCAGTAGTCGGTCTGTGCGTTCCAGCCGTGCTTGGCACGTCGCCGGCGATCCGACTCGCGTGGCTTCCCGCCTACGAACGTCTCATCGGCCTCTACTTCGCCTGTAAGCGCCTCGGTGTCTTGAAGCATGAGCTGGTTGCGAATCTTGTTGAACATCCGCCACGCGGTCTTGTAGTGGACGCCAAGCTCGCGCTCCAGGTGCTTCGCGGAGATCCCGCATCGGGTGCTGGTGATGAGGTACATGGCGTAGAACCACAAGTGCAGCGAGGTCGAGGACTTGTGGAAGATCGTCCCGGCTGTTGGGTGGACGTGATGGCCGCAGGCGGTGCAAGTCCACGACTGACGCCGCTGCGCCGTGTCGTAACGCTTGAACGTGCGGTCTTGATCGCACTTCGGACAGTGGGCCGTTTCCCCGTCCTCCGAGTAGCGGGTGCGCCAGAGCCATTCCAGGCAGGCGTTGTCGTCGGGGAACTCGCGCATGAACTCCATGAGGGAGCACGACGATTCAGACGATCGTCCGCGAGTAGGCTTGAGGCGGTCAACTGGGGGCATCAGACGCTCCTTGTTGGCAAGAAGGCGGTTCGAGCGCTAACTCGGGCCGCTTTCGCTTTATCTAAGCCAATCTTAGGGATCGGGTCGGACGGAAGCCGACCCCAGAAAAGGGCTATTTCTGGCGGCTGGAACAGTCCGGGCAGGGGCAGTTCTCGCAGCCACAACCGGTGCATGCCTGAATCGTCATGGCGGCATCGTACTAGGCCGTCCGGCTGAGGCCTCTACAGAGAAGGGACACTTCCCCAAAAGTCTTGTGCTAAGGCTGCCCGCTCCGCCGGTCTTCTCCATAGCCGTCAGTGCACTGGGGCGACGCGCAGCATCCCGTCGATCGTCAAGCGGCGACCTTCTTCACTGGCTGATCTACGCGGAGATCGGAACCGCCGCTTCCATTTGCCGTAGGTAGCGCTTTGCGCCGACGGAGCGGTAGAACTCGGTTGCCCGCCCCCGATGGTGGGTGGCCTCTGCTCCGTCGCCATGGGCGGCGAACGCATGAGCCGCCCGTAGTTGTGCGTACGCCTGGTCGAGGACGCAGCCGATCTCGCCAAACAGTGCGGCGGCGCGCGGAAAGTCGCTCTCGAGCACGGCGCGGCAGGCTGAAACCCACGGAGTCGGCCGTGCAGCGGCGACGGCGGCCTCTATTTCGCCGCGGCTGCTCAGCGACTCGGCGACCCAGGCGATGTCGACGAACGGCGGCCGTCGCGTAGATGCCTCTTCATACGCCGCCAACCAATCACGCGCGTTTGCCTCCGCCGCGGCCAGCCGTCCCAGCTCGACCTCGAGCCTGGTTGCGAACGCGACGGCCGGGAGCAGAATCTGATTGTCCTTGGCTTGCGCCGCCCTAAGCAGCGCCAGCTCGGTGTCGAGCCGGGCGCCGTCGACGTCGTCTCGCGCGATCCGCACGGAAGCGCGCGCGCAGCGCACCGGAGCCTCGTGGTACTGCGGCGTTACAGCTTCGCATTCGGCGATGAACGCGTCGGCTTTCGCGACGCATTCGTCCCAGCGGCCCGTATAGAGGTCGTTGGCGATCTCCATACCACGTGCGAAGCGCACCATGTGGCCGAGGCCGAACTGCTTTGCCGCGCGCAGTGCCTCGTCGTCGATCGGACGACTCCGGTGAAGATCGCCGGAGTGAGCGATCTTGTTCGCCAGGTTGTTGTAACCGCGGCCGATCTCGGGCGACTTGATCTCGCGCGCGATCGCGATGCTCGTCTCGAGATCATCGATGCCGCCGGCGTCACCATCGCTCATCCTGGCCGAACCGATGTTGTTGAGAGCGTGCGCCTGAAGTTCACGTAGCCCGAGCTGCTCGGCCATCTCAAGTGCCTCGCGTCCGATCGTGATCGCCGGCCCGTTGTCGCTTGCGACCATCCGGTAGCGCGACACCTCGCTCAGCACCTGTGCTTTCGTCGCTGAAGGAGGTGCGTCTTCGATGAGCTCGTAAGCGTGATCCATATGCTGGCGCGAAGCGTCGTGTTCGCCGCGATACCACGACGCTTCCGCAAGTAAGACCTCAGCCTCCGCGGCTCGGCGCCGATCGCCCCGCGCGATCAGCCCGTCGCGCGCCTCGGCGAGCACCTTGCGCGCTTGATCCTCTCCCGCCAGGTGGAGCGCCTGCCCAAGGAGAAACAGCAGCTCGGGTCGTTCGGGGTCCTGCGCATCCGCGAGTCCGAGCGCCTCCCTGAAGTAGCGCGCCGCCGCCGCGAACGCGTTCAGTGCATTCGCGCGATCCCCCGCGGCGCGCAATGCAGCTAGCGCGCGCACGTCCAGCTCCGGAGTCTCGATGCCGGCCGCGCGTCCGAGCTCGAGCGCACTGCGGTAGTGGTAGGCCAGCATCTCCGCGTGGTCGTCGAGGCGACCGAGTGACTCGATCCACTCGGCGGCCCGTCGATGCTTCTCTGCGCGGTCGGCACGGGGAATCTGTCCATAGGCGACGTCGCGGACGAGCCCATGAAGAAACGCGTACTCGGGCTCGTCGGACACCGACGTTCGCCGTGCGCGTTGCACGAAGCTTTTCCGCTCGAGCGAATGGAGCAGCCGCTCGATCTCGTCGCGCGCGCGGCCGTCGGCGAGGCCCCCGCGCCAGAAGACCTTTCCGAACACGGCCGCCGCCTGCAGAAGGCTCTTCTCGGCTGCAGGCAACCGATCGAGCCGAGCCGCGATGATCCCCTGGACGTTCTCAGGAACATGCGCACCGGCCGGGTCAGCTCCCTCGGACACCATGTGAGCGAACTGCTCGGCGTAGAGCGGATTGCCTCCGGCGCGCGAGAGCAGGACCTGCTGCTGTTCCGCCTCGAGCACGGGTTTCCCGAGCAGTGCCGCGAACAGGCGCGCTGTGTCCTCGTCAGACAGCGGCGAGAGCGACAGTGTTGTCGCGTTCAGCTTGCCGCCGCCCCATCCCGGGCGGCGCTCGAGCAGTTCGGGCCGCGCCGTGCAGACGATCAGCATTGGCAGGCGACCCGCCCACTCGACGAGGTGATCGACAAAGTCAAGCAGACCGTCGTCCGCCCAATGGAGATCTTCGAAGACAAGGACGAGCGAATGCTGCTCGGCCATCGCCTCGAAGAAGCGTCGCCAGGCAGCAAACGCCTCCTTCTGCGAGTCACCCGGGAGCTCGCGTTCGACAGCCAGGCCAACCAGCGGACCAAGCTGCTGCTCGAGGGCGGCAGCTTCCGCTTCGTCCGAGATCAGAGTGTCGACCGCCGAGCGCAACTTCGCCCGTGCCTCATCCGTGCCGTCAGTGTCAAGGATCCCAGCCTGAGCTTTCACGATCTCGGAGAGCGCCCAGAACGTGACGCCCTCACCGTAGGAAAGCGAACGGCCCTGGCGCCAGAACGTCAGCACACCGCCCTGCTCGACAACCTCGAACAGCTCGCGCACGAGCCTCGACTTCCCGATCCCGGGAACACCGACCAGAGTGACGAGCTGTGGCGAGGGCTCGTCCCGAACCCGGATCAGCGTCTCGCGCAGCAGCGCGATCTCCCGGTCGCGCCCGACGAGCGCAGCCGACCTCCCTACGGCCTCGGTGCTGACCCGGGCACGAGCCTCGATCAGCTCCCACACGCGAACAGCCTGGGCCTTCCCTTTCGCCTCGACCGGCTCGGCCTCTTCGTAGTCGATCACGTTGCGTGTCGCGCGAAACGTCGACTCGCCGACGAGGATGCCGTTGACGGGAGCCGCTGACTGCAACCGGGCCGTCGTATTGACGACATCGCCCGAGGCCATTCCCTGTCCCGACTCGGGACGCGCACCAAGGTTGATCAGTGCCTCGCCCGTGTTCACCGCGATCCGCACCTGCACGCTCTCCTGCTCGCGGGCCCACCCGCGGATCGCCAGCGCCGCCCGCACGGCCCGCTCCGGATCGTCCTCGTGCGCCGCTGGCGCCCCGAACAAAGCCATCACCGCATCGCCGATGAACTTCTCCACCGTGCCCCCGAAACGCTCGAGCTCCATTCGGAGGCGCTCGTGGTAGGGCCGCAAGATCGCCTCCACGTCCTCCGGGTCGAGCTCCTCCGCGCGCGCCGTGAACCCGACCAGATCGGCAAACAGAACGGTGACGACCTTCCGCTCGCGACGAGGCCCAGCTTCCATACGCCGAGTGTAAGCCGGTTACCGCACAAGCTCCAGCGCGTCGCCACAGCCGCGCATGGTCTCGAGCACCTCGCAATCGCGCGCTTCGCCGCAGCTGCGTCGGGGTCACTAGTTCGAGCCCCTTGAAGGGTGTCAAAACCTAGGTTCAGCCCGAATCCGAGTTTTGACACCCTTCAAGGCGATCCTTGGGCCTGTACCAGACCCGCCAGCGCGCAGGTCCGCCTTCAACAGAAGGACAATCCCTTGGGCGGCCGGCGACACCGAACTGTCTCGAAGGCTCACTACGGTGTGGCCACCTGGCCGGTGAGCCCGACCGCTTGGAAAGAATCGCGATCCTTCCCGAAAACTCGTACCTGGCGCCCCTCGCAAAAGAGGAGTCACAGGTTTCGCCGCCTCCAATAAGGGCCCCGCTAGCGAGACTGCCAAGCTGCGGTAGGCGCTCCAGAGCCGGCCGACCTGCGTGCCGCGCTGCGAGAGGCAGGGATCACAAAGCCGATCCGCCCTTTCATGACCTCCGCCACACAGCGCTCACCCACGAAGCCGCCGCCGGCAACCCGATGGCATACGTCCAACACCGGCAGGTCATTCCCGAAATCGCGCTCCTCGCGGCGGCTACTCGAACTCGGCCCCCAAAACCTCGGCCCAAGATTCCCTCCGGCTGCTCGGCGAGTCGATCGCGCTGTACGAGGGCGAGGGAGATACACACGCCGCCGCCCGCGTCTCGTGCCGACTCGCCGAGGTGGAGTCCAACTCCGGCCAGCTCGACCAAGCCCTCGAACGCATGGAGCGCGCCTTCGCCGTCATCTCGACCGACGAGCCCGACGCGGACTTCGCGGTACTCGCGGCCCGGCTAGCGCACGGGTCTGCCTTTGCCGGCGACCTGGAGCGGGCGAGCGAGCGGGCCGAACTCGCGCTCGACGTGGCCGAGTCGCTCGGATTGCCCGAACCGTTGACGCGCGCGTTCACCACCAAGGCGTTCATCGCCGAAGCGCGAGGGCATCCGCGGGAGGCGAACGCCTTCGTGGCGCAGGCGCTCGCGATCGCGCTCGAACACGATCTTCCCGAGCAGGCGGCCACGACGTATCTCAACCTCTCGGACTCTTCCTTCCGTCGCGACCGTTACACCGATGCGCTCGGCTACCTTCAGCCCGCGCTCGGGCTCGCCCGCAGGCTCGGCAACCCGGCCAGCCGAGTGGTCATTGCTCGCCGAGCTGACCTACCCCCTCTACATGACCGGGCGGTGGGAAGAGGCGCTCGCGGCCCTCGAGGATCTGACGGAGGAGCAGATCCGCTCGGGGGCGATGTTCCTCAGCGTGCTCACCTCGGTACTCGAGATTCATGTTCACCGCGGTCAGCTTGAGCCGGCGCAGCACCTGTTCTCGCTGTTCTCGCGCCTCGAGACGTCGGTCGACCTCCAGGAGCAGGGAATCTACAGGAGTGCGACGGCGGCGCTGCGCCGCGCCGAGGGCCGCTTCGGCGAGGCGCTGGAGGCGGGCGCGGCGACCGTCGAGCTCGCGCAAACCTTCGGCGCCGGCCACCAGCTCGTCAAGCAGGGCCTCGTCGAGGCGATCGAGGCGGCACTCGCGCTCGGCGAGCGGGAGAAGGCCGGGGAACTGCTCGCGACGATCGAGAAGCTCCCGCCGGGGCTCCGGCCGCCGTACCTCGAGGCGCAGGCACACCGCTTCCGGGCGCGGCTGGACGGAGACGAGGCGGGCTACAGGGCCGCGGCCGCCCGTTTCCGCGAGCTTGAGATCCCGTTCTGGCTCGGGGTCACACTGCTCGAGCACCGCGAAGAGCCAGGCCTCGCCGAGGCGCGCCAGATCTTCGAGCGGCTCGAGGCGACGCCCTGGCTCGAGCGAGTCACAGCCGCTGCCGCCGAGCACGAGGCGCACGTCCCCGCATGACAGGCGAAGATCTAGATCCCGTCCGCTCGCATCGTTGAGGACGACAAGCTCACGTCACTAAGCGCCAACTCCGGGTTGTCGCTCGGAGAGCCTGCCGCATCCGCATCGTGCTGAGGCTTGAGCGGTGAGCCTCTGTCGAGTAGTGGCATATGCGACCTTGACGTAATCACGCCTTATCGTGCAGCGGCTCGCTTCGACCACCTCCATGCTAAGGAGGGGGTCGACGCTTCGAGTCCGTCAGAGGGCTTCTCGCGATGTCCGGGCGTAGCCGCGCACCACCTCTTTGTCGGCGACGAACAGGCTGAGCCGCTGTCGCTCCGATCGCTCCAGTCAATTGCCACACCGAGCGCCGCACAGCGGGCTCCGCAGCCATGCGCGAGAATGAGCGATGTGGATGAAGGCGTCATACACGTCGACTTCACGCGCACAGGACGGGCAGATCTCGCCGATTGCCTCCGGGACACCGTGCTCGTCGCCACCGGTTCCTGCAGGCGCCCTCTAGCCGATGTGCGCTGCGCCGCCCCCTGCCGGTGAGCGACGTCGATACCCATCGCGAGGAGCTTGCGGATCTTCGCCGCGAGCGGCAGCGCGCGGAGGAGCGCGAGGCTGCCGTTCGTGACGTGATCCAGACGATCGCCCGAACGACCTTCGACCTCGACGCCGTCCTCCAGACCGTCATCGATCGAGCGGTCCGCCTCTGTCGCGCGGACCACGGAAACGTCGCTCGCCGCGAAGGCGATGTGTACCGCGTCGCGGCGTTCACGAGCTTCACGCCCGACTACGAACGCCTCGTCCGCGAACGGGCGTACCCACCCGAACGTGGCTCGGCGATCGGTCGCACGGTCCTCGAGCAGCGCGTCGTTCACATCGTGGACGTGGTCGACGATCCCGAATACGTCCTCACGGAGATCCAGCGAGCTGGCGGCTACCGCACGGTGCTCGGTGTCCCAATGCTCCGCGAGGGGGTGCCGATAGGTGCGATTGTGCTCGGGCGCACTGAAGTTCGTCCGTTTGACGACGCCGAGATCAGACTGATCGAGACGTTCGCGGATTTCGTGGTGATTGCGATCGAGAATGTCCGCCTCTTCCAGACCGTCGAGCGGCAGCGAACAGAGCTGGCGCGCTTTGCGCCGCAGGTCGCGAACCTGCTCTCGAGCGACGAAGGAGAGCAGCTCCTCGCCGGTCATCGGCGTGAGATCACGGCCCTCTTCTTCGACCTGCGCGGCTTCACCGCGTTCGCCGAGACCGCCGATCCGGAGGAGCTCCTGGGTGTGCTGCGCCAGTATCACCTCGCTGTGGGCGAGCTCGTGATCGCCAACAAAGGCACCATCGAGCACTTTGCGGGTGACGGGCTCATGGCGTTCTTCAACGACCCGGCGCCCATACCGAACCACGAGCTCGCCGCGGTGTGTACGGCGGTGGCCATGCGCGGCCGCTTCGCGGCCCTCGCGTCCCATTGGCGCAAACGTGGATACGACCTCGGACTGGGCATGGGGATCGCGACGGGGTACGCGACGCTCGGGCGGATCGGGTTCGAAGGTCGCTACGACTACGGTGGGGTTGGCAACGTCGTCATTCTCGCCGCCCGGCTGAGCGACGTAGCTGGTCCGGGCGAAATCCTGGTCAGCCAGCGAGCGCACGCCCCGCTCGAGGATCACGTCAGCAGCGAGCCGATGGCGGAACTGCGACTGAAGGGGTTCAGCCGGCCCGTCGTCGCTATGCGATTGATCGATCTCAGCGACTGAGCCTTGCCGGCGAGGCGCAATGTCGTAGACAGCCCGTTCTACGAAGCGAGGGCGGCTCGTTCGGCCGCAGACCGGGTGAAGCCGCCAATGCCGTGAGGCGTGACGGTCAGAGGGACCGGCCCGGCGAGCTGCTCGATCACCGCCCGGGCGGAGTCGGTGATCGCCCCGTAGATCTGCATCCCGATCGACGACTTCGAGCCCCTCAAACGCCAGGACGCCGAGACGACCGAAGCGCCTCGAACGCGAGGCCATCGCACGCGGCGAAGCAGAATGCACGTGCGATGACGACGACCGTCTCCTGTAACTCGCGCACAGACTGACGTAGGTTCTCGATGTCCGCCGTCGGTTCGAGCGTGAGGGGTGCGTTAACTCGGTTTCGCCTCGGGTGGGCGGGTTCTGATCCGTAGAGTCGTCCGCTCGTCCCGTCGTCCTCGGAGGAGCTGGTCTTTGTTCTGGTCACTCTGCTACGTCGTGCTTCGACGCGTTCTGCAGCTC
>JBBRZA010000086.1:0-13447 GCA_038237145.1 Gaiellales bacterium | reverse complement strand
GCGACCTCGTCGCCTCGATCCGAACCTGGATCGCTAACTGGAACGACGACCCCAAACCTTTCGTCTGGCACAAGACCGCAGACCAGATCCTCGACAGCCTCGCCTCCTACTGCCAACGGATCAACGACTCAGGTCACTAGAAGGAGGGGCCTACGGGCGGCGGGTCGGTCGCCGCCCGACGGGCCTGCATCCGGCGCGCCACGTAGCTCACTCCCGCAGCCGCCATCAGCGTGAAGGCGAGGCCGCCGAGGACGAGCAGCGGAATCGGAATCGAATCGGCCGTGCTAGGCCCGAGCTTCTTCGCGAGCCAGTGGAAGACGCCGCCACCGGTCGCGCCGGTGCCGTTCGGACCGTCGCCGCCGTTGTTCGAACCGCCGGCCAGCGGCACGACAAGCGTGTCGCCCGTCACGTGCCCGCCGTGCTGGCGGATCGCCGACTGGAGCGCGCGGTTCAGGTCTTCGCGCAGCGTCCCGTAGATGATCTGGTCCTCCGGAATCTGTTTCAGCGCTTCGCGGTAACAGTGGACGGGATACGTCTTGTCGACGCGGCCGTCGACGTACCAGTCGTGGATCAACGCCTTTGAGCAGCTGCTCATCGTCCGCGCCTGAGCCGGCTGCGCTCCGACGCCGAAGGCGGCGCCGATGGCGACGGCTAGGGCTAGAAGGGTGAGGGGCTTCGAGAATTTGGGCATGCGTATGCCTGGCTGCGGCTTGCGCGAGACTCTAACGACGATCTTGCTTACCCTGCCGGATGGCCGTGTGCCTCCCATGAGTCACTTGTAAGCGCTTTGTAAGCTGGGTTTGCTTCATTTCAGTGGTGTTCGAACGCGGGCCGGACTTTCCTGGATTCGGCCTGCGGCTCTGTTAGCTTCGCGCGCTATGCGCTGGCCAGTCGCCTGGGGAGCCGCGGCCGCCGGGCTGGCGTTCCTGGCGCTCTTTTTCAGCGATGGGTCGAGCCAGTCGCGGCTGTTCTGGATCGGGGTGCCGGCGGTCCTCGTGGCCGCGGTCGGCTGGGCGTGGCGGGCGCCCCGGTTGCCGCTCTGGGGCTCCGTCTTCTTCTGTGCGCTGGCCGCGTTCGTGGTGTGGCAAGGGGTGACGATCGCGTGGTCGATCCAACCGAGCCGGTCGTGGGACTACACGAACCGCGGGCTCGTGTACTTCGCGTTCGCTGCGGTTGGGGCGCTCGTGGCGAGCGCGCCGCTGCGCTTCGCGGCGGTTGCGTGCGCGTTGCTGGGCGCGCTCTTCGTGTGGGCGCTGGCGGCGAAAGTGATTCCGGGGATCTATCCGGACTACGAGCGGCTTGCTCGGTTGCGCTATCCGGTCGGGTACTGGAACGAGCTGGCGTTGCTCGCGGCTGCATCCGTGCCGCTCGGGTTGTGGGCGGTCGGACCGCGGCACGATCGGCGGGCGAGGCTGAGCGGGGCGCTCTTGCTGTTCGCCGGGCTCGTCGTCACGGTCCTGACGTACTCGCGCGTGGGGATCGTGCTGACGGTCCTCGCGGCGCTCGTGTGGCTCTGGCTCGATTCTGATCGGCTCGCGGCACTCGGGCCGCTCGCGGTGGCGTGGATCGTCGGTGCGGTAGTGGCGGGGGTTGCGCTGCTCCTTCCCGGCATCAGCTCGGACGGGGCGTCTCACCACGTGCGCGTTCGGGACGGGTTGGTGTTCGGTGCGGTGCTCGTCGTCGGCGCGGTTGTCGTCGCCTTTGGGTCGCGCTTCCTGTTGTCGCGCGCCGTTGACCGGCGAATCGCGCGCGCAGCGGCGGTTGCGCTCGTCGTTCTGGTGGTCGCGGCGCTTGCAGCCGCGGTGGTTCGTGCCGGCGGGCCCGCGGACTTCGTGAGCGCGCGCTGGCACGAGTTCTCGAACAAGGTCAGCGCGCAGGTGTCACAAGACCGGAACAGAATCATCAGTGGCAGCTCGAGCAACCGGTGGCGCTGGTGGACGGAAGCGTGGAGCGCCTTCACGGACAAGCCGCTGCAGGGAACGGGTGCGGGAACGTTCGAGCTCGTCGACCGCGTGGAACGCAACTCGCCGTTGGCGACGACGGAGCCTCACTCGGTGCCGCTGCAGTTCCTCAGCGAGACCGGCATCGTCGGCTTCCTCTTGTACGCGGCGGTCGTGGCCGCGGCCGTGATCGGGATTCTTCGTCGCGAGCGAACGCGCGTGTGGCTGGCGCTCGCTCTGGGGGCTGCGCTCTGCTTCGTGCACTCGTGGGTGGACATCGACTGGGACTTCGTCGCCGTCCAGGGGCCGCTCTTCCTTACCGTGGGAGCGCTCGTGTCCGGTCCTGCGACAGTGATCCCGAGGCGTCGATGGCTTGTCTCCGGGGCAGTTGCCGTCTTTGCGCTGGCCGCGCTCTATTCGGTGACATCACCGTGGCTGGCCGTGAACCGCATTGACGCCGCGAACGACGCCATCGAGCACAACAAGCCGGGGCTTGCCTTGACCGACGCGCGGTCCGCGCACGCCTTCAATCCGCTGTCGGTCGACGCGCTGTTCGTCGAGGCGCTGGTGGAGCCGAACGACGCGAAGGCGCTCCGGCTCTACCGTCGTGCACGTGACTTGGAGCCCACGAATCCGGAGACCTGGTATCAGCTCGGCGCCTTCGAGCTATTCATCAACCGGCCGCGAGCTGCCTACCGCGATCTGAATCAGTCGTACACGCTCGACAGCTACGGCCCGGCGAGCCTGAAGGGCGGCCCGCTCGATCAGGCCCGCTGCAAGATCGACCCGGCTACCTGCCCATGATCAGCACGAGGTGCGCGCCCAGCAGCTGGATGGGGCGCATCCCGTCGAGCGGGCGGACGATGCGGACATGCAGATCGCGTCCGAGCCGCGCTCCCTCGGCTTCGTAGCCGGGGCGGTACATGATCAGCGTACGGGGCGTGTCGCCGGCGGCGTTGCCGATCTGTCCGAGCTGGTAGCCGCGCGCGCTCACCTGGCCGGCGGCCGAGTGTGCGGCACCGGATCGGCCGCCGCCGTTCAGGACCATCACCGAAGTGTCGCCGCGCTCGAGCGCCGCCTTCTTCGCGGGCGCGGGATGAGTGGTGCGAACGCGAGGCGTGCCGGCGACGGCTGCGGTCTCCCGAAGGTGGCTCGCGAGCGGATTGCCGAGCAAGGCGATCGCGATCGCGGCGAGGGCGATGAGCTCGATCGTGGCGACGGCGCTGACGGCGATCGTTGCCCGGCGCCAGGGCCGGATCACGTCGAGGTCGAGGTCTTGCGCATGCTGCATCGCCCGGAGCGAGTTCGTTCCGCGCGGGCGTGCTCCTTCAAGCGGCCCCACGGGCGTGTCGCCTCCGGGCCTGATCCCGGGAGCCACGCCGGGGACTGTCCCCGGCACGTCTCACCGAGCCAGGTCCGCGGATGGGCTGGTTCGGACGGGATGGGTGTGACGAATGTGTGTCTTTTCTTCCACAGCCGGTTAAGGGGGACACGGCTTTCCGCGGAAGGGCGCATATGTTCGACGGCGGCACGCCGCGGTCCCGCGCCGAGTGACAGGTCCCTTAGGCCGAGGAGATCCAGGCCCACGTTTCCGTGAGGCCTTCGTCCAGCGAGTGCTGCGGCTCCCAGCCGAGCTCGCGTTTCGCGAGCGACGGGTCGAGGACGCTTCGCTGCAGCTCGCCGGCTCGCAATTCGGCGAACTCCGGCTCGCGCTCCACGCCCGCGACGCGCTGGATCCGCTCGTACAGCTCGACCACCGAGGTCTCGACCCCAGTGCCGACATTGAGCACGCCGCCGGCATGGTCCGCCGCAGCGAGCGTCGCCGCGACGACATCGCCCACGTACACGTAGTCGCGCGTCTGCGTCCCGTCTCCGAAGATCTTCGGCGTCCCGCCCTCGCGCAGCAGGTTCATGAAGATTGCGACAACACCTGCTTCGCCCTTCGGATCCTGCCGCGGCCCGTAGACGTTCCCGTAACGCAACGTCACGTGCGCGGCCCCGTACAACCGGTTGTACGCAGCGATGTACTCCTCGCCGGCGAGCTTGGAAACCCCGTACGGCGCAAGTGGCGCGCGCGGATGGTCCTCGCGCGCGGGCGCGTCACACTCTCCGTAGATCGCGCCGCCGGTCGAGCTGAACACGATCTTCGTCCCGTGCTTCCTCGCCGCCTCGAGGACGTGCAAGGTGCCGATGACGTTCACGTCAGCGTCGAAGTCCGGCCGCTCGACAGACACGCGGACGTCAGCCTGCGCCGCCAGGTGGAAGCAGACCTCGGGGCGCACCTCGTCGAAGATGCGCCCGGCGTCGCTGCGGATGTCGCCCTCGTGGACGTGCACGCCCTCCGGGACGTTCTCGCGCTTCCCCCTGGAGAAGTCGTCGAGCACGTGCACCTCGCCCCAGGCGGCGAGTAACGCATCCACCACATGCGAGCCGATGAAGCCCGCGCCTCCTGTCACGACCGCCCGCACGCGCCGTATCGTACGGACGGCGGTGTTCGTCACCTTCGAAGGCCTGGACGGGTCCGGCAAGACCACGCAGGCAGAGCTCCTGGTCGAGACGCTCCGCGCGGACGGACGCGAGGTCGTTGCAACCCGTGAGCCGGGCGGCACGCCGCTGGGCGAGGAGGTGCGGCGCCTGCTCCTTGCAGGAATGGAGATGAGCCCCTGGGCCGAGGCCGCGCTCTTCGCGGCGGCGAGGACCGAGCTCGTCGACCGCGTGATCGGGCCGGCCCTCTACGCGGGGCACGACGTCGTCTCCGACCGCTTCCTCGATTCGTCGCTCGCCTACCAGGGCTTCGCGCGCGATCTCGGCATCGAGGAGGTCTACGAGCTCAATCGCGTCGCAACCCGCGGGCTCCTCCCGGACGTCACGTTCGTCCTCGAGGTCGATCCCGACACGTCCGCGAGACGTGTCGGACAGAGCCCAGACCGCATCGAGCGAGAGGGACCGGAGTTCCGGCAGCGCGTAGCCGACGGATACCGCATAGTCGCGGGGAGGTACGCGGATCGCGTCGTCCTGCTCGACGGCAAGCGGCCGCCTGATGAACTGCACGAGGAGATCCGTGGACGGCTTCGAGAACATTTCTGAACAGGCCGAGGCGAAGCGGCTACTGCGCGCCGCGCTCGCTGACGAAGGCCCGGCGCATGCGTACCTCTTCTATGGACCTCCCGGCGTGGGCAAACGCGCCACCGCAGTCGCGTTCGCCGGCGAGCTGATCGGAGACCGCGGGCGCGTCGAGCGCGGCTCGCATCCCGACCTGTACGTCATCGAGCCGGTCGGAGACCAGATCCGAATCGACGACATCCGCGAATTGCGCCGCGATCTGCACATGCGCCCGTTCGAGGCCGACCGGCGCGTCTACCTCGTCTACGCAGCGGAGACGATGAACGAGGACGCCGCCGACGCATTGCTCAAGGATCTCGAGGAGCCGCCGCTGTACGCCGTCATCGTCCTTGTCGCCGACGATCTCGGGCCGCTGCCGGACACGATTCGCTCGCGCTGCCAGCTCGTCCCGTTCACACGACTCTCCGAGCGCGCGATTCGGGAGGAGATCGACGCGCGCGCGCCCGGGCTCGAGCCCGATGAGGCCGCCTCGCTGGCGCGGCTCGCATCGGGTCGTCTCGACCGTGCCGCCCGGCTTCTCGATCCGGAGAGCGCCCGCAGGCGTGAGGCGTTGCTCGAGGTCGCGCGCTCCGTGTACGCGGAACCGGAGTTCGAGCCCGGCGCCGCGGCGCAACGCATCCTCGACGGTGCCCGTGAGTGCGGCGCCGAGGCGAAGCGGAGAGCCGAGGAAGGGCTCGAGCTCCTCGACCTCCCGACCCGCGAGGCGGAGCAGCGCGTGCGCCGGGCGGCCCGCGGCGCCGAACGCGAAGAGCTGCTCGCATCGCTGGAGGAGCTCGCGTCCTGGTACCGCGACCTCGTCGTCGTGGCGGTCGGGGCGGAGCGCGCCGTCGTCCACGCAGACCGGCGCCGGCTCCTCGAGCAGGACGGCACAACCGAGCGTCTTGCGGGCGCTGAGCGGGCCTGCGAGCTCGTCCGTGAGACGTGGCGCGCATTCGAGGAGTTCAACCTCAGCCCGCCGCTTGCGCTCGAAGCGCTCTTCGTCCAGCTCCGTCGCGAGCTGGGAGCGACTCCCATCCTGGCGTAGCGACCCTCGTTCTAGGGTCGTCCCGCCGCTGAGGGCTGCCGACACTCGGTCTACGAGCGCCTCCGGGCGGAGCGTTCGGACCGCAGCAGGAGGACAGGTGGCCGCAGAACCATCTATAGGTCGGGCAACCCGCGTCGAGCGACCCTTCGCTCCCGGCGCCGATGCCGCAGGCGATCTCTACGAGCGCTACTCCGCTCAGATCCACGGCTACTGCCTCCATCAACTCGGGTCACGTGAGGAGGCGGAGGACGCCGTCCAGACGACGTTCATGAACGCCTTCCGCGGACTCTCTCGAGGGATCGTCCCCGAGCTCGAATCCGCCTGGCTGTTCAAGATCGCGCACAACGTGTGCCTCTCTCGCCGGCGCTCCTCCTGGCGCCGCGGCAAGATCGAGGCGCCGAACAACTTCGAGGTACTCCAGGAAGTCATCCCGGGACGCGAGCAGGGCAGTGACGAGCTGATCGGCTTGCAGGGCGTCCTCGAGAAGATGCCGGAGAACCAGAGGCGCGCAATCCTTTTGCGGGAGTGGCAGGGGCTCACATACCGCGAGATCTCGACCGAGCTTGGGCTTACACAAGCTGCCGTCGAGACACTGATCTTCCGCGCACGTCGTGCGCTCGCTCAGGGCCTGGAGCAGGACGCAGACACGTGGAAGAAACGGCTGCGCCGCGGCGCCGACGTCGGTGGTGCAATCGCATTCGTGAAAGCACTACTCGGCGGCGGCGGCGCGGCAGCCGTCAAAGTTGCTGCGACCGCGCTCGCGGTGGCCGCAACCACTGTGGCAGCCGCAACCGAGGTGCCGAGGCAAGCGCACCAGGCACAGGCCGCCAAGCCCGCTCCTGTTGCGACTCGGCACGTGACGCGTGAGAGCACGGCGACAATCGCTGCTGCGACGACCGGTTCACTCGCCCATCGGACCTCGACACGCTCCGTCCTGCCTGCTAGTTCGGGCGAGCGCAGTCTTCCGAAGCCGGTAGTGCTCCCGGCATCGCAGCTCGACGAGACCAGCGCACCGGCTCCCGCCCAGCCGTCGTCGGTCCCGGAAACACCGCCCGCACTCACTCCGGTTGCAAGCGCACCGTCCACACCCGCGCCCGCCGACAACGGCCATGGCAACGGGAAGAGCGACAAGGCAGACCGCAGCACGCAGGCGACGACTCAGTTGACGGAGACGACACCTGTGCCGGCCGCAGATCCGCCCGCACAAGAGTCCGATCAGGGCAACGGCAATGACAAGGACAAGGACAAGTCCGATAAGCCCGGCAACGGCAACGGCAACGGAAACAGCGACGGCGACAATTCCGGCAAAGGGAACGGCAAGGACAAGTAGTTCGGAACCCACTTGTAAGGATGGGGTGAGCGAACCCCATCAGATGAATGAGTGGCTATGTTGGGTCCGCGCGTAGATCTGGCGCGGAGTTGTCGAGGGGTCGACTTGTTCCTCTTTTTCGACTTGCCTGCTCGCCTGGTGCGATGCTCCATTCCCGAGCAAGAACTACGAGCGAGATCGCCGACATCGCGGCTGCGAACTCGAACTTTCAGGATCGCTCTTGACGCCGTTCGACGTACAGAGGACAGGGTAAGACGGGCGCCGAACGACGTCAGGCGCTGAGCGACGTCAAGGTTGGTTCCACTGTCACATCTAAGGGCGTCTCCAAGACCGTGCTTTGCCGAGAACAGAAGCTCGCCAAGACGCAGGCTTATGGAGCGACTCTCACTGAGGCCCAGGGGATGAGTACCTGCAAGGGGAGAAGTTCGAGGTTCTGTCTGACAAACAGCAGGAGCTGATTGCAGGAGCCTTCGGACAGCTTCCCGGGGACGACTCCGAGGTCTTCAACCCAGCGGAATACAACTTCGACAGGGAGCTTGCCGACGTTGACGCTGCCCGGGCACGCATCGCCGAGTATCCGGCTCTCCTGCACGACGCCCGCTCTCGGGCTGTGTACGCCAACCTAATGTCCGGCCAGGCGCGGAGTTGAACGGAGTGGTTGCGAAGATCACGGCCCGGGAGCGCAAGACCTGGCCACGTTGAACGGGCTCGAGGGCGACCTGAGCGCCGTGCGGTCAGTCATTGCGTAGAAGCGGCACGGGCAGCCGAGGAAGAGACAGCAGGAGCACGCACACAGCTCACCGAGTTTCACGCGAAGGAAGAGAAGATTTGGAAACAGGCCGCTGAACTCTTGGCGAGTCGGTGCGAACATCTGCGTCCGTCGAAGCGGCGAGCAAGAGAAGCAGAAACGAGCGGAACGTCAGAGGCGCAGGCTCGACAGCGAGAACGCCCGGGCCTTCAAGACGATCGACGCTTGCGAACCGGTCCGCCTCTTCGGCCAGTTCTACGTATGCATTCCACACGCCGGCCAAGTAGTGACTGGGCTGTTGAACGGCTCCGGGATCTGCTCAGCATGTCAGTCACCGTGTGGCGACCGGCCCGCAGTTTCTCCCCCGTAATCCTCGCTGCCTTCAAAAGTAGGAGGGGCGGCTGCGGCTCCGCCCCTCCTTGCAAGAGCCTTGTGCCTGCGGCAAGCACACATTGCTCTTTCGAAGTCGCAGAGTGTCCTTGCGTGCGACCTGGCGCCTGCCCCAATTGGGGTAAGTGAAGCGCGCGAATCAACCCGCTATGGGGGAGTGATCAACCCGCTTCGTTCGGCGATGCTTGGAACACAAGGCGTGGCGGGGCTCGATGCGGCGGAGCCCCAATTACCGCCAGGGGGAGCAGGACCTCGTGGGCAGGGTCCGGGCGGCGGACTCTGCTCACGAGAAACGAGGTTTGGAAAGGAAATTACTGCGGCGGCATGCGGCTACGAACTGACACAGCGGTTTCTGCCGCCTCCCTTGCTGATTATCTACGGCGCTGCGAGTGCACCGTTGAGATGATCGACCTTCGAATTATCGAGGCGACAGTAAGGCCGCGATCTTTCGCGGCTCGGTACGCAGACGTTGAGCTTGAGGGTTACCTCAGCGTCTGGGAAGCAATGCACCCAGAATCTTCGGTCGAGCGCCTAGCCCCGCTGGCTCACGCTGAAGGCATACACAGCCAGCCATAACCGACCGCTCTATACGCCCATTTACATCGCACGCGTCGATTGTTGCTCGCCATGATTGCTCGAGGTCGTTGATATCCGAGATGCGGGCCTGCCAGAATCGCCTTAGAATCGCTCCAGCGATCAGGAGGTAGCCAGCATGTGGGTACGTGTCGCAAGGTTCGAGGGTGGCAGCGCGGAGGCGCTAGAGGCCGAGACGGCGAACACGGAACGGCAGTTGGCCGAGGTCCGAACGTCGGGGCCTCCGCCGGGACTCGAAGGGGTGAAGCGTGTCGTGCAGGCGATCGATCGCGAGCATGGCGCCGGGGTGAGCTTGGTCTTCTGCGACAGCGAGGAGGACGTGCGGAAGGCGCATCAAGCGCTCGACGCCATGTCCCCTTCGTCTGAAGGATCCGGTCGACGGGCCTCGGTAGATCTCTACGAGATCGTGACCGACGAAGAGATGGCTTAACGCTCCAAATCTTCGCCGCGTTCAGGTGTCGGCGTTGGAGTATCCGAGTCGGCGACCTGGGAGTTATCACTTCAGAGTGGTGAACGAGCCTGACCCTCGTAAACCCGACCCCGCCGCTCCGACTGGATCACTGGTGCCACGGCCGTGCCCGCAGTACCGGCGCCAAGCATGGATCGAGTTCCAGCGCGCTCTTGACCCACTAGCGCCACCAAAAAAACTGCCGACATGGCCGTGGGATCCGCGCCTAGGAGCGTCGCCAAAGGAAAACGAGACCTCAGCGGGTAGGTAGGACGGGGTTGGCCCTCGTTTTCCGCGTTGGCTTCGCCGCAAGTGCCGGCGCGGTCTCCCCTGCGAGGGCCTTCCCCCCTCACGTGCCTTAGCGCCAACGAGATTCGTAGCGTGCGCATCCAATTGGACGGACGCTCTTACATGCTGGCGTCGACAGGTTAGAAGCGCCGATACCCGAAGTATGTTCGGCGCACCACCGGGAATAGGTCGGGGGCTGCGGCCCCCCGCGACCCAGCCCGTTTGCGGTGCGCCACGTTCGTTTGTCGGCAGGAGGGGCCTACCTCTACAGGGGGTGGCATTGACCTTTCACACGGCGCAATGCCATGCGAGCGGGGAGGCCGGACGCCGCAAATAAGTCCCCGCGTGGTGTCCGGCCCGCAGTTCTCTCCGCTCAAAGAGATTCCGGCTGCGGCGTAAACCTGCGCCGCTTCCCTCGTCCGAGTGACTACTGCTCGGCTACCTGCGCCGCGGGCCGACCGTTGAGAAAGATCAACGCACGATGCCCGCGTCCTACTTGAAACGGGAGCGGTGAATGGAAAGAATTGCTTTGGGTTGTTTCGATGAGCAAACTCGAGCTGCGGCATTACACGAGTCGTTTTCGCGCGAGCGAACGGTTGCGCTACCGCCTTCCGCGCCTGGTCTGGCTGTTCGTGATCCGCGCCTCGGGTGCGCGACGCTCCCCTATCTGACCCGCACCCAGCTTCATCTGAAGCGCGTTTCTCGTCTTCGAGCGGGGCAGGCTTCGCGAAAGTAGCGCCACTCCTTCTCCAGTCCCATCTAACCGAACGGCTAGGGAATTCCCGCGCCCCTCGATCGACGCGTTCGTGTCGCCGCAGTCGCCGACGTGGTCCTAACCGACTGGATCATCGTCGCGGAAGACAATCGCAGCGGCAGCGGCAACACGGGTAATCTCGACCGTTACCGGTTCATCAACACGGGGCCAAACTTCGTCGTATTTGATCCGACGGCGGGCATGAATGTGCCCGTGCCCTTCCCGACCTGCACACCGCCCGACGTCACCCTGACTTCGGTCATCGGGGGGCATCGTCATCAAGGACGCGATCTTCGGCTAGATCACGACTACACCCACCGTCCGTGTAACGAGCCGCCTTCGGGCGGCTCGTTCGTTCCACATGCGCTCTCGCCTACATTTAGCTAATCGCCGAACTCCCGTTCAGCGCAGTGCGGGCAATAGAAGTCGATCCCACTCCTCCGCCCACCGGCCTAAGGAGCGAGCGCCCAGTGGTGACGGGTTCCATGCTTCTCGCCCGAACTTAACGCAAACGCTTAACGCACCCTGTCCGGGGGTCAGGGGGTGCCGGTCTGAAGCGGCTAAAGTAGGGGCCTCGCCGACGTAGCTCAGCTGGTAGAGCACTTCACTCGTAATGAAGGGGTCCCCAGTTCGAATCTGGGCGTCGGCTTCTGTTTCTAGGCGGGCTTCGCGTCAGTTGAGGATGCTTCGACGGGCGCATTGGCAAATCGGTCCGAGACACCTGCCACCCGTACCGGGAATCCTGGTGCTAGCACGCGAATCTGGCCCGCCGTCCCTGCGAGGGTGGAGAGGTCAACCTAAGGAGAATCGAAGTGTCTGTAGATCGAAAGTATCCGGCAGTCTTGACCGCACGGCTCGACGCACCTAGTCGCGGGTTGTGGCTCGTCAAGTGGCTGCTCGCAATCCCGCATTTCATCGTGCTCGTGTTCCTCGGGGCCGCCTTCGTGGTCATGACGGTCGTCGCGTGGTTCGCTGTCGTGCTCACGGGCCGTTACCCACGTTCGATCTTCGACTTCAACGTCGGAGTCCTGCGTTGGAGCTGGCGCGTTTCGTACTACTCCTACTCCGCGTTGGGCACGGATCGGTACCCGCCCTTCTCGCTCGGCGCGGAACCCGATTACCCAGCAACCCTCGACGTGGCGTATCCCGGTAAGCAGTCACGCCTCACTGCCTTCGCGCGGCTGGTACTTGCCTTCCCGCATTTGCTGATCATCGGCGTGTTCGTCGGCGGTAGTGCCTACTGGATCGGGCACATCGGCGGATCGGGTCTGATCGGGCTGCTTGTCCTGGTCGCCGCCGTCGCGCTGCTTTTCACAGGGCGCTATCCGCGTGGTCTGTTCGACCTAATCGTTGGCTTGAATCGCTGGGTATTGCGCGTAGTCGCATACGCAGCGTTGCTGACGGACGAGTACCCACCGTTCCGTCTCGACGGTGGAGGCGACGAGCTTCCGCAGGCACCGTCAGCACCCGCTGCGGCACACGTCTAGGTATCGAACGGCGAGGCCGCCTTTTCGGGGCGGCCTCTCGCTGCCGCTAGAGAAGGGCGCGTCACGCCGCGAGCCAGAAACGGCTTGAATGTCCCTTACAGTGGTCCGCAACCCTCGTCCGCGCGTTTCTCGTAATGAAGGGGTCAGTTCAAATCTGGGCGTCGGCTCGATGAAGCTCGCCCTCCCGCTGGTCTGCGCGCTTGTCATCTTGCTCCTCACGGGTTGCGGGGGCACGAAGACGGTCACGAAAACCGTCACCGTGTCCGGCTCGGCGAACAGCGGCGCGGGCTCGCCCCGCCAGGTCGTCGAGTTCGGCTACATCAAGTCGCTCAAGCCGAAGGGCAGCGGGTTCGAGATGCGCTTCGATCCCGCGTGGCTACTCACGGGGAAGACCGCGAACCAGGCTGCCCTCGAGGACACGGGGGTCAGCGACGTTCCGAACGACAGCTACGTGGTCAATGAGAGCGGGCGCGCGTACACCTTCAGCGTTCCCGCGAACGCGCGGGTCCGGGTCCTGACGACGGGCGCCAATCTCAACGGCACTCCGATCACGGTCGCCCAGCTAGCGCAGCTGGCCAGCGGCAAGAACCCGTTGCCGAAGCCGCTCTTCGAGCCGATCTCGACCGGCTTCTGGATCACCATCAGGAACGACACCGTCGAGTCGCTCGATCAGCAGTACCACCCCTAGCCCTCGCCGTTCTAGGCGCTTCCTGACGTCACGCGCGTTCGGCGCCCGCGTTGCGAGTTTCGAGCCGCACGAGAGACAGAAGCGCGCCTCGGGCGGGTTCTGCGTCTTGCACTGCGGGCACTCCGGCACAGCCGAAGCGTACGACGCCGATCGCAAGAGTTCCAGAGTGGGTCGGACCGCCGCGCGGGCGCGCCGACGCGCCGTAGCCGTCCGTTCGTCGACCGAAATGCCAAAACACCCCGCCCTGCGGGCGTTGACCTGAACGCTCCATTCAAGATTCCATACCCAGCGCAGGTTCGACGAGAAGCAATTTGCCGTGAACGAAAAAGCGCGGACGTGGGCGCCTTTGCAGCCCTCTTCCGGACTCGAACGGGAGACCCTCTCCTTACCATGCTCCCTCGCCGGCAACCGGTGGCTACCGACGGCAACGGTTCTGGTTTGTTTTCGCCGCTTCCGCGCCTGACGATCTGCCGCTGATTGTCCTGCGGCCTTCTAATAGTGCTTTGTTACTCACGTCGGTGGAAGAGCGTGAGTTGGTCGAGGTCGACGAGCTGGTAACAGGTTCGGCAGCGGCCGGCCCAACAGCGCAGCACGGGTTGCAGAAGCAGCACCGTCTGCGGCAGCGTCAGGCCG
>JBBRZA010000085.1:0-13796 GCA_038237145.1 Gaiellales bacterium | reverse complement strand
CGCGGCGGGCTCCTGGGCGCCGACGACGCTGGCCTGGGGACACGACAATCGGACGTGCGGGTTCAGGATCGTCGGGCACGGCGCCGCTCAGCGGATCGAGACGCGCATTCCGGGCGGAGACGTCAATCCTTATCTCGCGTTCGCTGCGCTGATCGCGGCCGGGCTCCACGGCATCGAGGCGGGACTCGAGCTGCCGTCGGCGTTGGAGGGGAACGCGTACGAGTCGGATGCCGAGAGGTTTCCGTCGACGCTGCGGGAGGCGATCGAGGCGCTCGAGCGCGGGGCGATCGCTCGGGCGGCGCTCGGCGACGATGTCGTCGACCACTACCTCAACTACGCACGCACCGAGCAGCGGTTGTTCGACGAGGTCGTGACGTGCTACGAGCGGGAGCGGCTCTTCGAGCGTGGCTAGACCGGTCATAGGCATCACGACGTACGTCACTCCGGCGAAGTGGAGCTACTGGGACACGGAAGCGGCGCTCATCCCTGCCGACTACGTTTATGCGGTCGAACGCGCCGGCGGGCGCGCGTTGCTCGTCCCGCCGAGCGAGGACGGAGTGGAGGAGACATTGCAGGCGCTGGACGGGTTGTTGTTCTCCGGCGGTTCCGATCTCGATCCCGGCCTCTACGACCAGGAGCCGCACGAGGAGACGTTCGGCATCCACGAGGCGCGCGACCGCGCCGAGCTCGCGCTCCTCGAGGCTGCGCTCGAGCGCGACATGCCCGTGCTCGCGATCTGCCGCGGCAGCCAGGTGCTGAATGTCGCGCGCGGGGGAGATCTCGTGCAGCACCTCCCGGAGGTCGTCGGCGACGAGAAGCACAAGCACACGCCCGGCACGTTCGCGGATCACGACGTGACGTTGGAGGACGGAACGCGGCTCGAGTCGCTGCTGGGCGACCGTGCCCCCGTGAAGTCGCACCATCATCAGGGGATCGGGCGAGTCGGTAAGGGCCTCCGCGTCGCGGCGCACGCCGAGGACGGGACGGTCGAGGCGGTCGAGGATCCAGACCGGCGCTTCGCCGTGGGCGTCCTCTGGCATCCGGAAGCCGGCGAGGACGCGCGCCTCTTCGAAGAGCTCGTGCGCGAAGCAGCGCAGTATCGCGCCGCGCGGAACGACTGAGCCGAGACCCACGAAGGAGCCAGGGCCAACTAGTCCACAGTCAGGTGTCTGACACTTGGCCGTGGGACACCGTGACGTGAGAGACCCTGACATGGTCATGTGGGCCAGTCCGCGAAGCGCAGTACCGCGCCGCCCGCAACGACGGAGCCCGAGGCCCACCAAATAGCCGGGGCCAACGGATCCACGGCCAGGTGTCAGACACCTGGCCGTGGGACACCGTGACGTGAGGGAGCCCGCCGTGGTCAAATGGGCCAGATGGCTCTGATCGTGACCAACCCCGCTACGGAGGAGACGATCGCCGAGCTCGACCCGGCTGGGGTCGAGGAGACCGACGCCGCGGTCGAACGCGCCAAGGGGGCCTTCAAGGAATGGCGCGCGGTTGCGGCCACCGACCGCGCACGCCTGCTCCGCCGGCTGGCGACTCTCGTGGAGGAGCACGCAGAGGAGCTCGCTCGGATCGAGTCTCAGAACGTCGGCAAGCCGATCGCCGGCGCCCGCGCCGAGGTCGGCATGGTCGCGCAGGTCTTCCACTTCTACGCGGGCGCGGTCGACAAGCATTACGGCCAGACCATCCCCGTGGCCGGCGGGGTCGATATGACGTTCCGCGAGCCGCTCGGCGTCGTCGGGCTCATCGTCCCGTGGAACTTTCCGCTCAACATCGCCAGCTGGAAGCTGGGGCCGGCGCTCGCCTGCGGAAACACCGTCGTCCTCAAGCCCGCCGAGCTGACACCGCTCTCCGCGCTGCGACTTGCCGAATTGATCCTCGAAGCCGGGATACCGGAAGGTGTCGTCAACGTCGTGGTCGGCCCGGGCCGCGTCGTCGGGCAGCGGCTGGTCGAGCATCCCGATGTCGCGAAGATTGGCTTCACCGGCTCGACGGAGGTCGGCCGCGGCGTCATGCAAGGCGCGGCGGAGACGATCAAGCGCGTCACGCTCGAGTTGGGCGGCAAGTCGGCCAACGTCATCTTCGCGGATGCCGACCTCGAGCAAGCCGCGGCGGCCGCTCCTTATGCGGTCTTCGACAACGCCGGGCAGGATTGCTGCGCCCGTTCGCGCATTCTCGTCGAGCGCTCTGCGTATGACCGCTTCACCGAGCTGCTGATCGAGGCGACGCGCAACGTGAAGGTCGGCGATCCGTCTGACGAAGCGACGGAGATGGGCCCGCTCATCTCGGCGCAACACCGCGAGACCGTCGCATCGTTTGTGGAGGGCGACCCGCTTTTCCGTGGCGATGCGCCAAACGGGCGCGGATTCTGGTACCCCTGCACGCTCGTGGAAGCGTCGAACGACGACCGCATTGCCCGCGAGGAAGTCTTCGGCCCGGTCGCCGCGCTGATTCCGTTCGCGGACGAAGAGGAGGCTGTCAGGATCGCCAACGACACGCCGTACGGACTGTCTGGCTCGATCTGGACGGAGAGCGGCGCGCGCGCCCTGCGTGTCGCCCGTGCTCTCGAGAGCGGCGTCCTCTCGATCAACTCGAACAGCTCGGTGCGCCCCTCGACGCCGTTCGGCGGCTTCAAGCAATCGGGATTCGGACGCGAGCTCGGGATGCACGCAATGGACGGCTACTCCGAGATCAAGAACGTCTACCTGGCGACCGGCTGATGGGCCGTCTCGACGGAAAGGTCGCGGTTATCACGGGCGCCGGCGGTGGGATGGGCCGCGAAGCCGCTGTGCTGTTCAGTGAGGAAGGTGCCCAGGTGTGTGCCGCCGACGTGAACGAAGAAGCGGCCGCGCAGACCGCCGAGGCAGCACGCGACGCGTTCGCCTTCCAGGTCGACGTCGCAGACCCGGACAACGTGCGCGCGATGTATGACGCAACGAAGGAGCGCTATGGCGGCATCGACATCCTCTACAACAACGCCGGCATCTCGCCGGGCGACGACGCGTCCATCCTGGAGACCGAGCCCGAAGCATGGGATCGCGTCCAGGCCGTCAACACGCGAGGCGTCTACCTCTGCTGTAAGCACGGCATCCCGCACCTGCTCGAGCGCGGCGGCGGCTCCGTCATCAATGTCGCCTCGTTCGTCGCGCTCCTCGGTGCCGCCACCTCGCAGATCTCGTATACGGCGTCCAAAGGAGCCGTCCTCGCGATGACGCGTGAGCTTGGCGTCCAGTTCGCCAGACAAGGCGTACGCGTGAACGCGCTTTGTCCGGGCCCGGTGGAGACGCCGCTCCTGCTCTCGATCTGGGGCGACGATCCCGCTGCGGCGGAGCGGCGCCTCGTGCACATCCCGATGGGCCGCCTCGCCAAGCCGCGCGAGATCGTCAACGCGGCGCTCTTCCTCGCGAGCGACGATTCGTCCTATGTGAACGCCGCGACGTTCGTCGTGGACGGCGGAATCACGGGCGCGTACGTGACGCCCGAATAGCGTGTCCTACCGCTTCTTGCCCCAGGCGGTGGGGTCGAAGCCGAACGTCTCGACGAGAGGCTTGCGCTTTGCAACGACCGCAGCCGCTCGACTCGCGCTGTAGTTCCAGACGGTTTCCTGGGCGGCACCGGATGTGCGGTGGATCTCGAGCGCGGCCGGCTCGTGCTCCTCGACGAACTCGAACGCGTGGTCTGCAGCCTCGAGGAAGTTCGTGCTCTCGAAGAGCGGTGTGCGTCGCTGGTACCCGGGCTCGAAGATCACCTCGAAGAGTTTGTACACCGGCTCCTCGGGGGTGATCGGCCGGACGACCGTCTTCAGCTCGGCTTCGTTCTGCACACCGAGCTCGACACCGTGCTGCTCGGCGAGGGCCTGCGCGAGCTCGCCGCCGGAAAGGAGGCCGCGGGACACGAGGATCTCGCCGAGGCGGCCCCCGTCCTCGCGCTGTGCGGTGAGCGCACGATCGAGCTGCGACTCCGTCAGGAGCTCCAGATCGACGAGCAGCTTGCCGAGTGGGCGCCACGCCTGGTCCGGCTGGGACGGGACGAGAGTCGGCGCCGCCGGTGTGCCTTCCCTGGGAGAGAGTTGGACACCGTGTTGCTCGGACAGCACGCGAGCGAGCGAGAACGCGGAGAGGTAGCCGTTGTTGACGATGATCTGGCCGAGGAGGCGGCCGGTGGTCGCCTGCTCGGCGAGAGCCTGCTCGAGCTCGTCTTCGGTCAGCAGCTCCTCGGCGACGAGAAGCTCGCCGAGCTGACGCCAGGGAAACTGAAGTGCCGCACTCTCCACACTGCCCTTATCGGCAGCAGCGGCTCAAAAGTTCAGTCCTTCTCCACGGGCCATGACCGCCAGCGTTTGCCCCAGGATTTGCAGGTCGTAACGCACAAGAGCCCAATTCGAAAGGGTGGACCAGGCCTCGACGTACCGGGAATCGAGGTCCTCGTAGCGGATCCCTTCGCCCTTTGTCACCTGCGCCGGGCCGGTCAGGCCGGCGGGCACGCGATTCCGATAGTCCCGGCCCTCGGCGACCTGTCGCCGCACCATCTCGGGCGGCCAGGGCCGCGGGCCGACCAGGCTCATGTCCCCGCGCAGGACGTTTAGAAGCTGTGGTACCTCATCGAAGTACCAGGGCTTGAGCAGCCGCCTGCCCGTCCACGTCAGATTGTCCCGGTCTGCCTCGTAGAGGCGGGCGTGCGCGTTGGCCGCGCGCATCTGATCCAGCACATCCCGCCTCAGCGTGCGGAACTTGAGCAGACCGAACAGCCGGCCGCGCGAGACGCGGGGCTCTCGATAGAAGAAGCTGCCCCGGTCGGGCCGCGAGACGATCATGTTCACCGACATCACGGCAAGCAGGGCGACGATCAGCGGAGAGAGCAGCGCCAGCAGCGCCGCTCCCGCGATCAGATCTAGGGCTCGCTTTGCGATGCCCTGAGCATTTCATCCGCGTCGGGCGTGTAGGAGTACACGGCCACCCCCGACCCCCCGATCGAGGGATCAGTCGCGCTCGAGAGCGGCTTTGGCCGCAAGATGGCCGCACATCCCGTGGACGCCCCCGCCGGGCGGGGTCGAGGCCGAGCACAGGTAGAGCCCCGGGAGGGGAGTTGAGTACGGGACTCGGCGCAGAGCAGGACGCGCGATCAGCTGAGCGAGCGTGTTCGCTCCGCCTGAGATGTCGCCGCCGACGAGGTTAGGGTTCTCGCGTTCGAGGTCGTGGGTGTTGCGAGACGCGCATGCGAGGACGCGGTCGCGGAAGCCGGGCGCGAAGCGCTCGATCTGGGCCTCTATGCGCTCGCGCATGTCGTATGTCGATCCATTCGGAACGTGACAGTACGCCCACGCGGTGTGCTTGCCAGAGGGTGCGCGGGTTCCGTCGAACAGGCTCTGCTGTGCGAGCAGGACGAAGGGACGTTCGGCATGTCTTCCTTCCCACGGCGCGCGCTCCGATTCCGCGATCTCTTCGAGCGTGCCGCCGAGATGCACTGTTCCCGCGTCGGCGACCTCGAGTGCGCGCCACGGGATCGGGCCGTCCAGCGCATAGTCGAGCTTGAAAGCGCCAGGCCCGTAGCGCCAGCGTTCCAGCCGGCGGCGGTAACGGCTCGGCAGCAGATTGCCGGCGAGAGAGACGAGCTGCTTCGGCGTTACGTCGCACAGCACGAGCTTGCTGGCCGGCAGCTCGCGCAGCGATGAGACGTGTGTACCTGTCTCGATCTCGCCGCCCAACGACCGCAGCCGTGCAGCAAGTGCATCGGCGATCGCCTGCGAGCCTCCGCGAGGAAAGGGCCAGCCTGAGACGTGAGTCAGCATCAGCAGCACCAGTCCGAACGACGCACTGCCTGGTTGCTCGAGCGGGAGAAACGAGTGCGCTGCGGCGCCGCCGAGCAAAGCGCGCGCGGCCAGCGTCTCGAACCGCGTTTCCGCTAGGCGCTTTGCCGAACGCAGTGCGGCGAGGCCGAAGCGCGTGAGTGGGAGTGGATGGCGTGGAACGTGCAGGATCGGCTTGAGCAGCTCACCTTCGAGCTCGTCCCAGCCGCTGACTAGCGGTTCCAGCAGGCGGCGGTAGGCATCGTGGTCCGTACCGAGCTGCCTCGCCGTGTCTTCAAGCGAGCGCCGTGCGAGAGCTGCGGTGCCGTCGTCCAGCGGGTGGGCGACAGCGGCGGGCGGCTCGATCAGATCGACTTCGAGCTGTAGTGACCGGAAGAACGGCGAGGCAACGAACACCGGGTGGATCGCGGAGCACACGTCGTGCCGAAAACCCGGCAGCGTCAGCTCGGCGGTGCGTGTTCCGCCGCCGATCGTCTCTCGCGCCTCGACGACGCGTACGGAGCGTCCAGCCTGAGCGAGCGTGATTGCAGCAGCAAGGCCGTTCGGCCCTGCCCCGACGACAACAGCGTCAAGCGTCCCTACGCTAGTTGCCTACGACCTGTACGAGCCAACGCCGGTCGCGCTCGCGGTCGAGCTCGATGAAGAGCACCCGCTGCCAGGTGCCGAGGCAGAGCTCGCCCTCACGCACCGGCACCGATTCGCCGGCCGAGCCGAGCAGCATCGCCATGCAGTGAGAATGTCCGTTGCCGAAGTCCATGTCCTCCGGGCAGATGTTCTCGGTGCGCTTGTCCCAGTCGTCGTGCGCGTAGTAGGTCTCACTCGGGACGAGGCGGCGGAGCAACTCCGAGAAGTCCTCGATGAAGCCGGTTTCGAACTCGTTGACCCGAACGCAGCAAGTCGTGTGCGGGGAATAGACGCACGCGATCCCCTCGATGACGCCGCTCGCCCGGACCGCCTCGTTGACCTCGTCGGTGATGTCCCGAACGGACAGCCCGCCGGTGGTTCGGAGCTCGGTCTCGCGCTGATAGACCTTCACAGGCTCCATTTTGACGATTCCGCGGTCCCGCGTCCAAATGGGAACCGTCCGGGCGGGATTTCCCGGTCGGTGGGATGATCTGGGTTGATGGGATGAGTCCTCCTCCCCTTTGCGGCGGCCCATTCCGTCAGGCCGAGGAGCAAAACACGCGAGGCTCTGGCGGTTGACCAGCACTGCGGAAGGTGCTAACGATGGACACTTGCTGCGCCGCCATGGTGCTGATGACTACCTGCGGATTTACGAAGGGGAGTGGACTGTGCAAAAGAACCGATTGATCAATCCAGGCCTCGCGGCAGCGGTGGCTGCTGCAGCCGTCATCGCGTCGCTGCTAGCGCTAGCGAGCGGTGGCAAAGCCGCGAGTCCGACTATTTGCGGCACGGCGTCGAGCGCGACGGCCAACGCATCCTGCATGACCGAACAGGTCGTGCCACATGTCCTCACGGCTGGCAAAGACGCGGTCTCGGCCACGCATTTCACGAACGAGGGAGGTGCGACAGCCACGCACGTGGTCCTCAGCCTCACGCTTCGCGATGCCACGACCAACGCCGCTTTGTCGTTCACGGTCAAGTCGATCAAGCTGCTCGTCAACGAGACCGATGTCTCGAGTTCCTGCCTGCCGCCTTCCGGGTCCCTCCTGGTCGTCTCCTGCTCCGTCGGCAACATCATCGGGGGCGACGACGCGGAGATGATCGTCCGATTTTCGACGACTTCTCCCGGAAATGTCGTCGGTGCTGTGACTTACGGAGAGGGTGGAAACGACAGCAGTCCGCCTCAACCGAACGGGACGCGGAACGACACCCAGGTCGCGCGTGACTCCCTCGCCATCGCGGTGGGTTCGACTGCGGCCGGCGATTGCTACAACGTCGCCACCGGAGGTCAGACCCCAGCGGTTCGCGGGTCGACGACCTCCCAGAGCATCACGGCCGTCGTCGGGAAAGCTTCCTCGGCGAACTTGCCGTGCACGCCCGCGAGCACTGGGGTCGATATCGATCCGGGTCATCTTCGAAGCCCCTCGAGCTTCTCGCAGAGCGTCGTGTTCGCGGAGTTCGCGACGATCACGGGCGACGTCCCCGGGACGGTCACGATCGACTTTCTTTCGTCGCTGCCCAAGGGGTTCGTGCTGAAAGAACTGAAGCTCGGGTTTGTTCCGACCCTAGCGACGAGCTGGGCAGAGGTGCCGACCTGCGCCTCGAACCCGAGTGGGGGCGATTCGTGCATCGTGAGCAAGAAGAACCTGCCTAAGGGTGGATTGGAGTACATCCTCAACGTCCTCGGGTCGTCGTTCGATCCGAGGTACGGCGGCTAAGAGGAAGCTCTAGAGGGCGCGCGCGGCGGTCGCTGGCAGGACCTCCGCGCGCAGTGCCTCCACGCGAGCGGCGGGAACTCGCATCTGCTTGAGTCGGCAGAGCTCGGCGGCCTCTTCGAGCGCGCCCAGCGCACCGTCCGGGTTCCCTGCAGCGCCGAACAGCCGCGCGAGATCCAGTAAGGCCTCCACTCTGATCACGGGAGCCTCCGTCGGCGGGAGGATCTCCACTCCTTCTTGCGCGATCGCGACTGCGTCGGTGACCGATCCCTGCTGGGCCAGCACCTGGGCCTGCAGCAACCGCAGCAACGCCTGAAGCTCCACGTCATCCTGGGCTGCGAGCTCTTCGGCCGCGCGAGCGAAGGTCTCCGCTTCTTCGGTTGCGCCCCGCATGATGAGCACCTGTGCGAGTAGGGCCGCGACGAGCGGCCGGAAGTAGAGCTCTCCCATGGACTCGAGACGCTCGTAATCGCGCCGAAGGTCCGCTTCGGCCCGTTCGGCGTTTCCGGCGAGGAGTTCGACACGGGCGGACGTGAGGGACGTCGAAGCGGCGAAAACGGCAGCACCGAGATCCTCGAGCAGCGTCCGTGCCCGCGCGTACGCCGCGCGCGCCTCCTCGAACCGGCCATCGAGGGTGAGAAGTGTTGACAGCGAGCAGAGCACGATCGCTTCGGACTGCTTGTGGCCGAGGTCTCGCGCGAGGATCTCCTCACATCTCGCGATGGCTTCGGGCACCGGGGTCGGGCCGTCGCAGAGCGAGTATGCATACGCGCTCGACAGTCGAGCCTCCTGGCGCCGGTCCCCGGCGGCGCGTGCGTACTCGAGCGCTCGTTGCTGGGCCGAGGCGGCCTCTTCCCAGCGGCACACCGTCGCATGGAGAAACGCGACCATCCGCCAAGCCTTGGCGAGCTGTTCGTGCGCTTCGCGCTCCTCGAGGATTGGGATCAGAGCCCTCGTCTCTCTTTCGATGTCACCGCGCCAACGGTCGAGGTCCTCTGCCGCGTGATGCCGCACGAGCAGCTGAGTCAAGAGCGCGTCGGCACGCAGCGTTTCGTCTCGTAGCTCGGAGGCGCCCGCCAGAGCCTCATCCAGGAAAAGCTCTGCCCAGGCGAACTCGCCGATCTCCATCATCGCCTCGCCGAGGTCCGGCAGGAGCTCGAGTCGCGCAGGATCGTGTTCCGGAAGGAGCGCCGCCGCTCGACGGAGCAGGTTCGAGGCTGCCGCCATGTCTCCCCGAGCGAAAGCGCGCCGTCCCGCTGCGGCGAGACGGCCTGACCCACGGTCCCCGAGCTCGAGGCCGTGTTCGTCGAGTGGGCCCAGCTCGGAGAGGTACTGGTAGGCCTGCTCGAGGTGATAGCCGAGGATCTCGTCGAACTGTGATTGCCGGTCCCGGTCGCGGTTGACGCGTTCCGCCCAATTCGCAAAACGTTCGTGCATCGTCGCTCGCGCACGCTTGAGAATTCCCTGATAGGCCGCGTCGCGGATGAGAATGTGATGGAACCGGTAGTCGAGATCGCTCTCGGCGAGCTCGGGCCGGACGAGCTGCTTTTGCGTCATCGAGACGAGGTGGCTCTCCACCTCCGGTCGAACCACGTCGGGGACGAGCTCCGCGACAGCTGCTTCCTCGAAGACGAGACCGATCACGGAGGCCGGTTCGATCACTGCACGTTCCTGGGGCGTGAGCAGGTCGAGCCGCGCGGCGAGAAGCGCCTGGATCGTGCCGGGGATCGCCAGATCCGACAGGTCGCCGGTGGGCACCCACCGACCGTCCTCCTGCTGAAGGAGCCCGTCGTCGATCATCATCGAAAGGACCTGCTGGACGAAGAGTGGGTTCCCTTCTGCCGCGGCGATGATCCGATCGCGGACTTCAGCGGGGAAGGGCGCGTCGCCGAGGAGATGCTCGACGATGCGTTCGCTTTCCTCATCGGAGAGAGGCTCGAGCTCGATCGTCGGTCCCTTCCGCTCTGACCACTCGGGTCGGTGCTCGAATAGTTCCGGACGAGCTGCGCAAAGCAGGAGAAGCGGCCCGGATGCAGTTGTCTCCAGATGCTCGATCAGGTCGAGGAAAGCAGGCTCTGCCCAATGAATGTCTTCGAAGACGACGACTAGCGGCTGTCGGGCAGCCTGAAGCTCGAGCAGCTTCCGCGTGCCCCAGAAGACCTCATCCAGGGGATAGTCGGTTTCTCCGAGCCCGACGGCCGAGGCCACGCGTGCGACCGCCTCTTCGCTGCCGGGGCCGGCGATTTGAATGAGTTTTGCGCGCGCCTCCTCCGGTGTGTCGTCATCGCGGATCTTTGCGGCGTCGCGGACTATTTCCACCAACGGCCAAAAGGTGATCCCGCGACCGTACGGTAGGCAGCGTCCCCTCAGCACGCGCGCGTCGGGCTGAGCAGTGTTTTCAGCAAACTCTTCGATCAGACGTGACTTGCCGACGCCTGCCTGGGCGATGAGCGTGACGAGACGGCACGACCCGTCGCGAACGGTCGCCGTGAGCTCTTCGGTGAGGAGAGTGAGCTCTCGTGCGCGGCCCACGAGCGGGTTGTCGTGCTCGCGCTCGACAGTCTCAACCTCTCGGACCGAGACGAGCCTGTAAGCCGGTACGCGCTCCGCTTTCCCTTTCAGCTCGAGGGGCTCGACAGGTTCGACGTCGACTGCGTGTCGGACGAGGCGATATGTCGCCTCGCCTATGAGCACTTCGCAGGTCGGAGCGGCCTGCTCGAGGCGCGCGGCCGTGTTAACCGTGTCGCCGGTTACGAGCCGCTGCCCTGTCGTCACGTCGCCGGCGACCACCTCGCCTGTGTTGACGCCCGTACGGTTGCCGATCGTGATGCCCCAGCGGCGGTCGAGTTCCTCGTTGAGCACGGCGAGCCGCTCTCGCATCTCGGCAGCCGCGCGCACGGCGCGTAGCGCATCGTCCTCGTGAACGCGCGGCAGGCCAAATACGGCCATGATCGCGTCGCCGATGTATTTCTCGATCGTTCCGCCATGGCGCTCGAGTGCTCCCCGCATCTCGTCGAAGTAGCGCGACATCACCTCGCGCACAGCCTCCGAGTCGAGCTTCTCCGCCATCGCCGTGGATCCCTTGAGATCGGAGAAGACGATCGTCACGGTCTTTCGGACTTCCTGCGGAGGAAGCGTCGGAGCGAGCGCCGTCCCACAGAAACCACAGAGACGGAATTTTTCCGGGTTCTCCTCGCCGCAGTTCGGACAGAGGACCATGTCGACGAGCCTAGCTAGGAGCGGGCAGGCCCGATCGCGAGCCCGAGCACGTCGAATGAAGTGCAACCAGTATGCGGCATTCTGCGCATTCAGCGAGTGTGACACTCCGGCGCGCGGAGTACAACCACACGGCGGCGTGGCGCTCGCGGGGGCGAGACCGTTATAGGCTTCGGCGCTAGATGACGTCCTCGCCGACGCAAAGAAGCGTGCTCGTCGTGGACGACCATGCCGCGATGCGGACACTGTGCCGTGTCAATCTCGAAGCGGCCGGTTTCCGGGTCTTCGAGGTGGCGGACGGCGACGAGGCACTCGCGGCCGTCGGAGCCAATCGCCCCGACTTGATCCTGCTGGACATCATGATGCCGCGCGTCTCGGGCTGGGAAGTCGCCGGCGCGTTGATTGCGGACCGCTCCACCGACCGAATCCCGATCATCTTCATTACCGCGCGCAGCGGCGTTCCCGACCGAATCCGCGCGTTGGAGCTGGGAGCGCAGGCGTATCTGACCAAGCCTTTCGATCCTGCGGGCCTTGCGACGACGGTAACGAAGGTTCTGGATCAAATCGATCGCGGCGAGCGGGACGCAGACCTCGCCGAGACGCTCGCCGCACTCAAGGCGGAACAAGAGGCGGGAAGCAAAACGCTGCGGCCCGCGTAGGCAGCGCTGTTTCAGAAGCTGGTAGCCGTACCCCCCGCTGGCGGTGGTTCCGTCTAACGGGGCTGGAATGCCGTTCGGTTTCCGCGGTACGGTGTGGCCGCAGCGGGCCCGTAGCTCAGCTGGTTAGAGCAGCGGACTCATAATCCGTTGGTCCCTGGTTCGAATCCAGGCGGGCCCACTACCAAGCTGCTGCATGTCGCGCTTTTGCTCTGGCGCGCTCGGGGCCTGGGTCCCGGAGTGGCAAACGAAATCCGAGCCGCGCGGTTCGGCGTACTAGCGGGCAGCCCGTGATGTTCTCCCAACCACTGGAATGAACCACCGCTGGACCCGGTGGGGACGTTTCCAGGAAACCGGCTTTAAGGAGGCAAGAAGATGACAGAAGCGAGTCTGTACGAACGGCTCGGTGGCGCGTTCGCCATCGCAGCAGTGGTTGACCATTTCAGCGAAGCTGTCGTGCAAAACCCGATCGTTGGCCAGACATCGGAGAACCCCGCCCTCCGGGAATGGCACACCAACAATCTGGGCAGACTTCCCGGCCTCAAATTCATGCGCACCCTGTGGGTCTGCAACGTTGCCGGCGGACCGCAGCAATACGCAGCTACGGCTCCCGGCAGCACTCCTCTCGGCTTGGAAGAAGCCCACCGCGAACTGAAGATCTCTCCCGCCGAGTTCGACGAAGTCGCGGCTGAACTCGGGCGAACGCTTGACTTCTTCAAGGTGCCCGAACGAGAGAAAGGGGAGGTTCTCGCTGCATTTGCAGCCCACAAAGGCGAGGTGACTGATGGCTACTCTCACTAGCCCACACGGGGCAGCGGTCAGCGGGAACCGAAAGCGTTTGCGGCTACCACGCTGCGCACGAGCACCTGCTCAATCGGCTGGTGCGTCTAAGGCGTTAGGCCCTTTCCGCCGCAAGCGGTTCCACGGCCACACCCCGTCCATCTCGACCTCGAGCGAGAAGCTGAGCACGATCCGAATCACGACGATCACGGCCAGGACGAGAACGCTCTCGAACGTCGGGTCGACGATGATCGTCCGCACGATGTCGGCGACGATCAGCACTTCTACGCCGAGGAGGATGGAGCGGCCCAGGTTCCGGCGCAGATCTTTGTAGGAGCCGGCTCGGCGCTCGGGTTGGGCGGCTCGTGCGATGAAGATGACGAAGGCGCCGAATCCCCCGACCACCATGATCCCCGCTCCGACCGCTTCCACGACGCGGACGACGTCGGAGATGGCGTTGTCGTACCCCATCCGTGCCACGCTACGTGTCATCCAGCGTGTTGAGCAAGCCAATCCTCCACAGCGTTCAATCAGATCGACACGAGGCCGACCGCACCTTCACGGACATTCTCCGGAAACCAGATGGCCGAACCCCGCTTTCTGGTGCGCCCGACGACGGACGGGCTCGCCTTTCTTCGCAAGACGACTACCGCTCTCTTCGGAACGGGTAATTCGCGCCTACTCGGGCTTATCCCCAACGAGGTCGGCGAAAAGGATCGCGTCGAACTTGCCGAATCCAGGCTTGACGTCTGTGACCACGTAGACGGCAGACTTGAACGGGAACTCGTCGCCGGGCTTGAGGTCAATGCCGATCTGCATTTCTCTGACCACGAGCGCAATGACCCGTACAGGCTAGTAGGACTTTGTTGGTTCATTGAAGGGTCCGCTGCTGGAGCGGCGAATGGTGTCCGCGTTGGCGGTCATCGTTCGATCGGAGGAGACGGATGGATGCTGCAATGGTGGAGCTGTCGGCGAGGGAGCCGCGTGAGCGGT